>DCJK01000029.1 GCA_002320005.1 Firmicutes bacterium UBA1702 | reverse complement strand
CCGGCTGAGCCGGTAGTTATGATTATGCTATAGAGCATATGTATATTCTGACAGCCAGAGCCAGGCCTTCGTAATCACCTGGTGCAAAGGGATTAATGCCAAGAATTTCACCTGCACGGTTCATACGGTAACGAATTGTATTTTTGTGCTGTCCCATGGCATTGCCTGTCTTTTCCAAGTCTCCACCGCATTTGACAAACTCCGTTACGGTGGATAGAATATCGGACTTCTTTTCTGTATCATACTTTTCAAGAGGACTTATGTAGTCTTCCATATAGCGCTGCATGTGAGGCTGTCCGGCATTTGGCAGAATGGCACGGTATGGACCAAGCTCATTAAAGAGAGTGTAGGGATTTTCGTTCTCGCCGGAGAACCGGAGAGCGTAAAAACTTTCTCTTATGGCCTCGGGAAGCTCTTCTCTCATATTGTGGATTGAAGAGATACCGATTTGAAAGTCATCCGTCAGGGCTTTGCCCAGGGTATGGAAACCGGTCTCAATCAGAGAATATATATCTTCAGCGGGGAATCCGCTGCCGGAGAGGATGATCATGAAGCCGTTTTCATAGTAAAAAACTGAATCCTCAGGAGAAAGGAGATTTTCGGCGTATATTTTCGATTCTATTTTTCTGTAAGCCTGCGGACCCAAAGATCCTTTATTGTACCTGAAGGTGATTACCAGTATATCATCCTGTATTGATGGGTTTATATCGTAGATAAGCTTCTTTATGGTATGACTGTCTCCCGTAGATTCATCCAGAAGAAGGTTGACTTTCTGTTCTCTGTAATAGAATGATTCATATCTTTCCATGGCTTTATTGATGAGTATGATTATATCTTCAAAGAAGGGATAGGAATCATTAAGCACGAAAATCGGGAAATTCATGTGATTGGCATAACGTATGACGTTATCGCTGATTGGGAGTTTAAAAATGTTTTTGATTATCAGGCCGCTGCCCTTTTTTGCCACAAGATTCTTTACGGCATCATAAATAAGGTTAGGGTCGTTTTTTGCGTATAGAAATGTTGTGAGAGTAAGAAACTCACCATCCATCTGATAGTTATAATCGTAATATTTCTTCGAAACGTCTTTATCATACTCGTAGTCAAGTATTCCGCAGTGAGAAACATTTTTCTTCAAGCCGCCGCGGCCGGCTATAAGAGTCAGCTTGCTTAGCTCCGGAAAGTTAAAAATATCCTGAACAGTCAGTTTCATAAAATCCTCCGCGATTATTTTTAAATACAAAAATGAAATGCGATTTTAAATTATTATACAACATCAAAAGTTGAAAACAAAGGATTTTTTGTGAAATTTGCAGTTTAACTTAAAAACCATTGTACAACAGCACATGAATAGAAGAAAATTTTTGTTTATAAATATAAAAATAAGGGATGGCAAAGAAATCGATAAAGATATATATTCAGACTATAAGAAAAAAATGTTTTATGAAAAGGAGATGGCGCACATGGGCGTTCTTATTCTTAACAGAGAAGAAGTAAAAAAAGTCATAGACATGAGAGAAGTTATTGAAAAAGTAAGAGGTGTTTACCAGCTTAAAGCAAAAGGTCAGTCTGTAATATGGCCTTTGGTAAACTACGAGTTTGAGGAAGAGCATGCCGCCATGGATATCCGTTCGGGATACGTAAAAGGTGAACAGCTTCACGGACTCAAGATGCTTAATAACTTTCCTGACAATACAAAAAAAGGATTGCCTCCTTTTAACGGCGTAATGATGGTATACGATTCCAATACGGGAATTCCTATCGGAATCATGGACGCATCATACATCACCTGCATGAGGACCGGCGCCGCAGGAGCTCTCGGAGTAGATGCTCTTGCCCGCAAGGACGCCAGACACCTCATGCTCCTGGGAGCCGGTAAGCAGGCACCTTTCCAGATTGCCGCAACATTGATTCTGAGACCTCAGATTGACAAGGTTTACATAGTGGATCCTGTAAATTATCCTCAGGCTCAGGATCTTGCCGCAAAAATAAAGGCTCAGTTGAAAGAAGAATTTAAAGTTGATGCAGACGGCGTGGAGTTTGTTGCAGAGGAATCCATCGAAAAGGCAGTAGCAGACAGCGATGCAGTTATAACCGTTACAAGAGCTACAAAGCCTATGATTATGAATGAATGGGTAAAACCGGGAACACACTTCAGCTGTTTGGGCTCCGACATGGAAGGCAAAGAAGAAATCGACGGAAAAATTTTCCAGGGAGCTAAAATATATGCCGACGATATTGCTCAATGCATTCGCGTAGGCGAAATGGAAATTCCGCTTAAAGAGGGGACAATCAAGAAGGAAGACATCACAGGTGAAATCGGCGATCTGCTTTGCGGCAATATTGTCGGTAGAGAAAATGACAGCGAAATTACGATTTTCGATGCTACAGGTCTGTACATTTTGGACCTGGTTGCTGCTAAAGTTGCAATAACCAAAGCGAAAGAGGCAAAAATCGGTATTGAAGCAGAAATGTAAAAATATAAACTAAAAAGCAATTATCACAACTGGAGGGAACAAAAATGAAATTAGCTTGGTTTGGAGTAGAAGAATGGCTGAATCCTATGGATTCATTAGCAAAAATCAATCTGGGAAGCAGCTGCGTCAAGGCTTTCACTATGGACGAACTGTTCAGAGTAACAGGTCAGGACGAGCAGGCATTCCTGAAGGACATGGAAACCATGAGCCTTCATTATCATCATGGTGATGCTACAGGTTCTCCTAGAGTAAAGGCAGCAGTTGCAGGAATTTATCCAAAGGGAGATGTAAAACCTGAGCATGTTATGATGGTTCATGGCGGCACCGGTGCTAATGATATCGTAATTATGGGACTTCTTGAGCCGGGTGACAATCATGTTGTAGTTAAACCTTCATATCAGCAGCACTATGATATCTCAAAATCCATAGGAATCGAGACAAGAATCGTACAGCTGAAAGAGGAAGAAGATTACAAGCTTGACATGAACGCTCTGCGTGCGGCTTGCGACAAAAACACCAAACTGATTACACTGACAAACCCGAATAACCCTATCGGAATCACTCTTTATGAGAAGGAACTGGCTCAGATAGTGGAAATCGCAAAAGAATTCGATGCATACATTCTGTGCGACGAAATGTACAGAGGTATGGATGAGACATATATGCCGTCAATAGTTGACTTCGGATATGAAAAGGCTATTTCTGTAAGCAGCCTTTCAAAGATGTTCTCAATGGCAGGAACCAGAATCGGCTGGATTATCTGCAAGGACAAAGAAGTATATGAAGAATTCAAGACAAGAAGATCATATAATACTATCTGCTGCGGTATAATCGATGAAATCATCGGTTCCATAGCACTGGAAAATTACGAAAAGGTTTGGGCAAGAGCAAGAGGAATTCTGGCTCCTAACAAGAAAATCGTAGAAGATTGGGTTAAGACTCAGCCACATCTGAGCCTTAAGGGAGATCCAAAAGGAACAACATGCCTGATCAAGTATGATTATGATGTTGATTCTGAGACTCTGGCCAAGGATGCAATGGATGATCCGAGAAAGATTCTGTTTGTTCCGGGAGACTACTTCGACATGCCTGGAACTATCCGCGTAGGATACGGCGCATTCGGAGATCCTGAAAAATTAAAAGAAGGTTTGGCTCAGTTCGGAGACTACCTAAAGAAATGGGAAAAGTAGGGATGTATAAACATAAATAAGTCCAGTTTCATAACCTTACAATTTTTATGACAACCACAAAGCCCGTCGGTATAATGCCGGCGGGCTTTGTGGTTTTGGATTTATGCAGAGAAAGCTATTCTCCGGAATTCTTTAGTTCTGTATATTTTCTGTCAAGTTTTTTGAGGAGAGAGATTATTTCTATCTTCTGCGGACAATGTGATTCGCAGTTCCCGCAGCCTATGCAGCTGCCGGCGTTGGGTCCCAGTTCTTCGTACTGTTTGGAAAGAGAACCCCATATATAATGAAATCCTCTGGCAGCAGCTTCGTTGTACCAGGAAAAAAGCTTTGGAATTTTTATCTCTGCAGGGCATTCGAAACAGTAGTTGCAGCCGGTACAAGGAATGATCATGTCTGACTGAAGCAGCAGGCCGGCCTGTGAGATGGCCTCAAGCTGTTCATGTGAAAGCAGCGGTCCTGAAGAAGTTTTGATATTGTCCTGCATCTGCTGAAGATCAGACATGCCTGACAATGTGCACATCACGCCCTCCAGCTGCTGGGCGTAGCGCAGAGCATAGGAAGGATAAGCTTCGGTGCGATCTCCCGACTTCCGGGCAGCGTCATCTACCAGCCGGCGGGCTTCTGCACTTGGCAGTTTTGCCAACATGCCTCCGCGAAGCGGCTCCATTACTATGACAGGCTTATCATATCTACGGGCAATGGAATAAAGTTCTTTTGCATTCTGGTACTCCCAGTCAAAATAGTTAAGCTGAATCTGGACAAATTCCAGGGTATCGCCATGCTTTTTAAGAACTTCCTCCAGAAGAGCAGGTTTGCAGTGAACGGAGAGCCCTATGTGACGGGCCAGACCGTCAGATTTTTTGCGGGAAACGAAGCTTATCAGGTCAAGTTTTTCAATATTCGGCCATGTTTCTTCGTCCACATTATGCAACAGATAAAAGTCGAAATAATCAACATTGCATTTTTTTAACTGTTCTTCGAATATTTTTTCTGCATCATCGATGGTTTTACAAAGCCATGTAGGAAGCTTATCGGCAAGCATGTAGCTTTCACGGGGGTACTTTGATATAACTCTGCCGCAGAAGTTTTCCGCTTCTCCGCCATGGTATCTGTATGCCGTGTCAAAGTAGGTGACTCCGCCTTCCATGGCTGCAGCTGTCATTCTTTCACCTTCTGTGTAATCTATATTTCCGTTTTCGTCCATGGGGAGCCTCATGGTTCCGAACCCCAGAACTGAAACTTTATCGCCTTTAAAATCGTTGTATATCATTTGCATATCCTCCTTGTAATATCCTCCATCTTCTTCGATGTAATGATATCACAGGAAAATTTTTTCGTAAATAGCATAAATTTCAATATATATGCTGAAGTGCTTGTTAATATATACCTCATATGGTACAATACTGCTAATTGTGAATGTCAAATATATGTGTGATTGGAGAACTTAATATGGAAAACGGTCTGAACAAAAAGTACGGACTGCTTACCGCCATCTGCATTGTAGTGGGAACGGTAATCGGCTCCGGAGTGTTTTTTAAAGCACAGACTATTCTTCAGAAAACTGAAGGAAACATGCCTCTCGGTATAGCCGCGTGGCTTATTGGCGGTGCAATTATGTTGTGCTGCATCGCTGCTTTTGCCATTATGGCCACCAAATATGAAAAGGTCAATGGTCTTGTTGACTATGCGGAGGCAACCAACGGCAGTAAATATGGGTATTATGTAGGATGGTTTATGGCCCTTATTTACTATCCCACCCTTACATCTGTACTGGCATGGCTTTCTGCCAGATACACTCTTGTATTTATAACAACAGCTTTTCCAAGTGTAAACCTTTTAATCCCTGCATCCCAGGGAGGCTGTGTCATAGGGCCTGAATGTATGGCGCTGTCTCTCTTCTTCCTGTGCATGGCTTATGCCATGAATGCCCTGGCGCCCAAGCTGGCGGGTCATTTTCAGGTAACCACCACATTTATCAAGCTTGTGCCGCTGATACTTATGGCAGTAGTAGGAATTGTTGTGGGAATTATAGGGGAAAACGGAACTCTTCTGGAAAACATGTCATTTTCCGGTACAGCTGACGAAAGTACGGGTTCTCTGCTTTTCGGAGCGGTGGTTGCCACTGCTTTCGCTTATGAAGGCTGGATAATTGCCACTTCCATAAACGCAGAACTTAAAGATTCAAAGAAGAATCTGCCTATTGCTCTCATTGTGGGCGGAATAATAATTGTTGCTATTTATCTCTTTTATTATATCGGCGTGGCCGGAGCCGCTTCAGCAGATGAACTGATCAATGACGGAGCTACTGTGGCATACCTGAATCTTTTCGGTGGTGCCTTTGGAAATGTGCTTAATGCTTTTGTAGCTATTTCCTGCATGGGTACTCTCAACGGACTGATGCTGGCATGCACCAGGGGTCTTTATGCTGTTGCTGCCAGAAATGAAGGACCCAAGCCTGAAATTTTTTCACAGGTGGATTCCAGAACGAATATGCCAAACAACGCGTCCATTTTCGGATTGCTGCTGTGCGGTTTCTGGTTTCTCTTCTTCTACGGGGCAAACCTTGCTCCTATGAACTGGTTCGGACTTTTTGGATTTGACTCTTCGGAACTGCCTATCGTTACAATTTACGCGCTGTATATACCTATTTTTGTACGATTTATGAAAAAGGCCGACGACTTGGGGCCTGTAAGAAGGTATATAGCCCCAGCGGCAGGAATATGCGGAAGTGTCTTTATGGTTGTTGCCGCATTGTATGCTCACGGAGTGGCGCCATATATGGCAGCTAGAGAAGCGGGAGAGTTTGCATGTCCGGTGCTTTTCTATCTGATTGTTTTTGCAATTGTGGAACTTATCGGAGCATATTTCCTTAAAAAGAAAAAAGCTTAATGGCCTTGCTTATTTATATAATACGGGCAAGCAGCCGGCACTGTTGAAGTTGCCGGCTGCTGCTCGTTTTTGCAAAGCTGCGTTTTGTAATAGCCAATGCATAATTAAGGGAACTTAAAGCAAAAAGGTTATTGACATATGCCACAAAAGTGATACAATATAATTGACATATGTCAGAAATGAAGTGAGGCAGGAGGAAATAATATGCCGAGACCGCGTAAATGTCGTAAAGTGTGCTGCATGCCGGAAAATACAGAGTTTGCACCGGTGAATTGCATGAAAGCAGAGAAAACCGTCATACTTAATGTTGATGAGTACGAGGCTGTGCGGCTGATAGACAAAGAAGGATTTTCTCAGGAAGAATGCAGCGGCTATATGGGAGTGGCCCGAACCACCGTGCAGCAGATATACAGCAGCGCAAGAATGAAGATAGCGGAGGCTATTGTAGAGGGATGCCGTCTTGTGATAGAAGGCGGAGATTATCGACTTTGCAGTGGTCGGGAAAAAATGTGCGATTGCGGCGGATGCAAAAAACATCGCTGTGCAAAATAAATTTACACCTACGGAGGGATATATGAAAATAGCAGTTACTTACGAAAACGGAATGATATTTCAGCATTTCGGACATACCAGACAGTTTAAAATTTACGAAATTGAAAACGGAGAAATTACAGGAGCGAAGACGGTAGATACAGCAGGATCCGGACATGGCGCACTGGCAGGATTATTAAAAGAGCTGAAAGTAGATGCTTTAATATGCGGAGGAATAGGAGGAGGTGCTAAGAACGCACTGGTAGAGGCGGGTATAACGCTGTATGGCGGAGTGTCGGGACAGGCAGACGATGCAGCAGCAGCTCTGGCTGAAGGAAGACTGGGATACAATTCAGATGTGACATGCACACATCACCGGCATGAGGATGGACAGGGACATACCTGTGGAGAGCACGGATGCGGGCAGACACACACCTGTGGAAAATAATATTATTATGCGAAGAAGGCTTCGGATTTATCAGTAAATTCGAAGTCTTTTATATTTCTACGGAGCGTTTATTGTGTCATAGGCAGCAAGAAGCTATAATAACAGAAGAAGGAGAAAAACTATGGATAATACGAAAACAGGCAGGCTTATTTACAAGCTCAGGAAAGAAAAAAATATGACACAGAGAGAACTGGCGGATATGCTCAATGTGAGCGACAAAGCTGTTTCCAAGTGGGAGAGAGGTATGGGATGTCCTGATGTTTCGCTGCTGACAGAAATTTCTCATGTGTTCGGAATTGAAATAAAAAAACTCCTTGAAGGGGAACTGGGAGAAAAGGATATTTTAGGAGGGAATATGAAAAGAACTGAATTTTATGTATGCCCCGTATGCGGCAACGTAATTGCCGCAATGGCGGAGGCAGATATATATTGCTGCGGTAAAAAACTTGAAACACAGAAACCTAAAAAAGCCGGAGAGGGTGAAGAACTTCATGTGGAGATAATAGAAAATGATTATTTTATTACAGGCAGCCATGAAATGACAAAAGAGCATTATATAACTTTCGTTGCGCTGCTTACGGGAGATGGCCTTATGCTTCGGAAACTGTATCCTCAGTGGGATCTGCAGGCAAGAATACCTAATGTGGGAAGGGGCAGACTCATCTGGAACTGCAAAAAAGATGGGTTGTATTATATGGACCTTATGATCGTAAAGGGGCAAAAACATAAGATAATCTGAGATTTACGACTTCAAATGTGACATAACAGTCACTTCCGTTTCTTGACTTGCTGTGATACAATGTAATATAGGTTTGAGGTTTTTTACAGAAAGGCGGAAACAGATGCTTGATTTTTTTGAAGGCAATTTCCAGTTAGGCAATTTGTTCACGGAGCTGGTGCGATGGGTATTTGTGTTTTTGGCAATATATATTTTGCTCAGAGCTATCAAATCTCTGCTTAAAAGCAAGAATCCGGCAGAAGTGTGGGCATATATACATCTGACTACATACAAGACAGATGAGGACGGAAATCCGGCAGGCGTGGAGGAAGCCAGCGTGCCGCTGACTCACTGGGAAAATGTTATAGGAAGAGCAGGAAGCTGCGATATAACCGTGGAGGATCCTACACTTTCACGCAACCATGGAATCCTCATGAGGAATACCAGAGGAAAATGGATATACAGGGATCTGGGTTCCAGAAACGGAACATATATAAATGATGAAGATGTAAGTGCTTTGCGGGGAGCCAGAAGATCAAAAAAAGCTTCAGGCAGAGGACTTTTGAAATGGGGTGACGCGGGCACCAGGATGGGTGACGCTGTCCAAGTGGAGTACGGAGACGTAATTAAAACCGGGATGACGGAAATGGTGCTGTACCCTATAAGCTTAGAAGAAAAAAATAATAATACAGCCATGAGGCGTTCGGATACACAAGTCATGTCAGCGGGGCCGTCCCTTGCAGCACTGACCCTGTTTCAGCTTCTGACGGCTTTTCAGCTGGGGATTGCACTGGGCACTGAACATATGGTGCAGGTGTACGCGGCTTTTGGCGGTTTAATGCTGCTGATGTGGACATATTTCGCAGTAATGAAAAGTCTGGGGAATACTGCCTTTGAGATGGAGACCATAGCCTTTTTCCTGTCTACCCTCAGTCTGGCGGTGGTGGCTTCTTCGGCGCCTGAAAGCCTGTTTAAACAGTTCATATCGCTGGCAATGGGAGTGACAGCGATGTTCGTGATGTGCATAATTCTGCGCAAGCTGGAGAGAGCAAAATCCATGCGGATAGTGCTTATGGTCGTAGCGGCACTTCTTCTCATTGCCAACCTCACAATAGGAACCTTCAGCTACGGAGCGCGCAACTGGATACAGATAGGAGGATTTTCTTTCCAGCCATCAGAGCTGGTAAAGGTGGCTTTTATATGGCTGGGCGCCGCAACACTTGATGAATTGTATGAAAAAAAGAATCTTATGATATTTTTGCTTTTCTCGGCATACTGTTTTGCATGTCTGGGCCTCATGGGAGATTTCGGAACCGCAATAATATTCTTTGCAACTTTCCTGATAATATCATTTCTCAGGAGCGGCGATTTTTCAAAGCTTGTTCTGCTGGTGGGAGCAGCAGCTGCAGGTGGATTTATGATATTGAGATTTAAACCTTATGTGGCTGCAAGATTCGCTTCATGGGGACATGTCTGGGATGCGGCAGTGGTGGATGCTGCGGGGTTCCAGCAGAGCAGAACAATGAGTGCGGCGGCAAGCGGCGGACTTGTGGGAGTAGGGGCCGGAGAAGGCTGGCTGGAAAGCGTCCCTGCTGCTGACACTGATATGGTGTTTGGCATGCTGATAGAAGAATGGGGACTGATTATAGCAGTCCTGGCGGTACTGTCCATAGTAACTCTGTCTGTATTTGCATACAGATCTATTCTGGCGGGGAGGTCCACATACTATACCATAGCTGCCTGCGGGGCAATGTCAATGTTCCTGTTCCAGACCATGCTCAATGTGTTCGGATGTGTGGACTTACTGCCTTTTACGGGAGTAACTTTCCCATTCGTTTCCAATGGAGGAACCAGCATGCTGGTGTCATGGGCACTTCTGGCATTTCTTAAGGCATCGGATACCAGAGAGAGGGCGAGCATCGCAGTAAAAGCAGGGGGTAAGATATGAAAAAGATGGAAAGCAGGGCACTCCTCTGCCTGATTATGGCAGCAGCGCTGATAGCGGGTCTGGGAGTATTTGTAGTAAAGTTGGTGATAAACGGGGGAACATGGGCATCCTTTTATGCCAATACCCACGTTTACAGCGAAGGTCGCCTGGCCGTAGGGACTGTATATGACAGAAACGGAGAGCTGCTGCTGAAAAATGACAGCGAGGGTCAGCATTATAACGAAGACTACGGCATAAGGAGAGCAACTCTTCATGTCGTGGGAGATAAGGGGCAGAACATATCTACGGGCGCTAATTATGCCTTTCGCAGCAGAATCGTCGGATATAATATCGTCACAGGTACAAAAGGCACACTGCTGGGATCGGGAAGAGATGTGAAACTTACAATAGATGCTCAAGCTTCTAAAACAGCATATAATGCGCTGAACGGATATGACGGATTTGTGGGAGTTTACAACTATAAAACGGGAGAGATTCTGTGCCTTGTAAGCAGCCCGGGATTTGACCCGGAATCAGAAGAAGAGACCCGGAATGCCGAATCGGGTTCTTATATAAACAAGGTGATTTCAGCTACTGCTACACCGGGGTCCACCTTTAAACTGGTCACTACGGCAGCAGCTCTTGAGAATATACCGGATATTAATGAATGGTCTTTTAAATGCAACGGCAGTTACGAAATTGAAGGAGAAAAGGTTACCTGTGAGACTCCCCACGGAACGGTGGACATATATGGCGCCCTTTCAAATTCATGCAACTGCGCATATTCTTCTCTTGCGGTGGAAATGGGAGGAGAAGTTATGCAGCAGACCGTAGACAAACTGGGCCTTACGTCTTCCTATGATATTAACGGAATAAAAAGTGTTCCCGGAAGCTTTAACTTTGATACTTATAACATCAATCTGGGATGGGCAGGAATAGGCCAGTTCGAGGATCAGGTAAACCCGCTGTCCATGATGGTGTATATCGGCGCCATTGCAGGTGGAGGTGAGGCTGCGGAGCCCTGTATACTGCAGGGAAGCAGCAGCGGAAAAATCAGGCTTCTGGAGGCTGATACCGCGCAGCAGATAGGCAATATGATGAGAAACAATGTTGTGACCAATTACGGTGATCAGAATTATCCGGGACTGGAGCTCCACGCTAAATCAGGCACTGCAGAAGGTGCACCCGGCAGAGCCTCTGATGCCTGGTTCTGCGGATATTCCGGCGATCTGGCCTTTGTAGTATGCGTTGAAAGAGGCGGTTATGGCGCCGCCACAGCGGGACCGGTAGCGTCCAAAGTGCTGCAGGCTCTTAATGCTAACAGCTGATGAGCCGCTATGAATAGATTCAAGTTAATAATTTTGTAAGAAACAAATGGGCTCCTTTGTAAAAAAGAGCCCTTAATATATGGTCATAAGGCGAAAGGGGAGTAGTTTGATGGAGAACTTGCAGAACATGAACATCCTGGTTTGCGATGATGATAAGGAAATAGCAGGGGCAATAGAAATATATCTGCGCAATGAGGGGTACAAGGTGTTTAAAGCCTACAACGGTCTTGAGGCTCTTGAGATTGCAAGAAAAGAAACTCTTCACCTGATAATCATGGATATAATGATGCCTAAGATGGACGGAGTACAGGCCACCATGAAACTGCGGGAAGAGAAAAACATCCCCATCATAATGCTTTCCGCCAAGTCAGAAGATTATGACAAGATTACGGGTCTCAATGTCGGAGCTGATGACTATGTGACAAAGCCTTTCAACCCGCTGGAGCTTATAGCACGGGTAAAATCTCAACTGAGGAGATATGTGAATCTGGGAAGTCTCGCCGGAAGTCCGGCAGTATCGGGCGTGTACAAATCAGGGGGGCTGGTTGTGGACGACAACGAAAAAAGGGTTACTTTGGATGGAGAACAGGTTGTTGTGACGCCTATCGAATTTGGAATTTTGAAATTGCTGACGGAGAATGCAGGACGAGTGTACAGTATAGAGCAGATTTATGAAGCCGTATGGAACGAACCGGCATACAGCCCTGAGAATACGGTGGCAGTACATATCAGAAGAATCAGGGAGAAAATTGAAATTGACCCGAAAAATCCTAGATATTTAAAGGTGGTGTGGGGGATTGGATACAAAATTGAAAAAATCTAACTCCGGACGGGCAGCATACGGTTTCCTTTTCTTCATTGAGGTAATTATCATTACATGTGTTGGAATTGCCGGAAGCATGTTTGCTGCGCTCCAGGATATGAGGTGGATGAAAGATGTACATGACGGGTACTATTACGGGCAGATAACAGATGCTGCAAGGCATGACTGGCTGCTGAATTTTACGGGCATAGGTATGATTGTTGGAGCTGTTATAGCTATAGGATTACTGATTCTGCTGGCGGTAATGAGCGGCCGATATGCAAAAGATGAGGAAGGAAGAATTCATCTGACATGGTTTGACTGCATCTGGTCGGAAATTCAGGCAGCAGGGGCAGTAGGTCTCGGACTGCTGGTGTGTCTGTGCATGCAGCAGTTCTATTACATGTGGCTTTCCGGAGATTTTCTGGGGGTATGGGAGCTCAATGAAAACATCAGCGGCTCAATACCTGCCAATGTGGAAGGAACCTTCCTTGTAGCGGCAATGGTTGTCTTAACCGCCGTTATGCTGCTGTGCCTGATGTCTCTGATAAAGAAGTTCAAAGCGCATATGCTCTGGCAGAAATCACTTCTGGGCGGAAGCATTCTTGCAATCTACAAAGCTGTAAAAAGCAGCGACAGGACACTGCTGAAGATTATGATAATCCTCATTGCAGGGGCGTTTTTATCAGCTACATGGATAGGACTTCCTTTTGTGCTGGTTCTTATTCTTATCTTTGTACCAAGTCTTGTGAAAAAATTCAGAAACATCAAACAGGGCGTGGAAGAAGTTAAAAACGGAAACCTGTCATACAAAATAGAAACAGATTACGGGGAGAAAGGCATAAAAGGAGAGCTGGACAGACTGGCTGACAACATAAACCAGATATCCAGAGCATCCAATATTGCGGTTCAGAATGAGCTCAAAAATCAGCGTATGAAGACAGAACTTATTTCCAACGTATCTCATGATCTGAAAACACCGCTTACTTCTATGATATCGTATGTGGATCTGATGAAAAAAGAGGGACTGGACAGTCCTAATGCACCTGAGTATCTTGACATTATCGATCAGAAGACTCAGCGGCTGAAGGTGCTTACAGAAAACCTTTTTGAAGCAGCCAAAGCCTCCTCCGGAGCAATTCCGGTAAATATGGAAGCCATTGACATAACATCGCTTCTGACGCAGAGCCTTGCCGAGATGGAAGAGCGGTTAAGTGCCAAATCACTGGACGTGCAGGTGAAAAATCTGTGTGAAGGTACCAGAGTGGTGGCTGACGGACAGCTGATGTGGAGAGTCATAGAAAATCTGCTGGGAAACGTTTCCAAGTATGCTCTTGAAGGAAGCCGTGTTTATATCGATGTCAGAGAGATCAGCGTAAAGGGCCGTGACGATGTGGTTCTGGAAATAAAAAATATATCCAGGGATCAGCTGAATATTTCAGCTGATGAGCTGATGGAGAGATTTAAAAGAGGCGATGAATCCAGAAACACCGAAGGAAGCGGACTTGGTCTGGCTATTGCCAAGGATCTGGTAAAACTTATGAATGGAATCTTTGAGATAACCGTAGACGGTGATCTGTTCAAGGCAACTGTCATGCTTGAAAAGACAGAAGAGAACCAACAGAAAAAAACAGAATAGTCTTCAATATAAATCGGGTCTGCCGCATAGCATCATATGCAGCAGACCTGATTTTATCGTTAAAAATGTCCAGATATTCCATTTAAGGCCTGTATTCAAAACAGTCCATAAACCTGAGCTTAAACTGGTTTATCCTGTGAAGCCTGTCAATACGTTCTTTGGTGGCAATATCATCTATTTCGCCTGTGCGGATATACCTGTCCAGAACGGCGTAAGTGAAGCCCAGATTTTCTTCATCAGTTTTTGGCTGCAGACCATCTATAGGTGTCTTGTCCACAAACATTGAAGGAAGGCCCAGCTCCCGGCCTATAGCCTTTACCTCCTGTACTGTGAGTCTGCTGAGAGGGCTGAAATCACCGGCGCCGTCTCCGTAACGTGTTGCGTATCCCACCCAGTCCTCACTAAGGTTGCATGTATTGGCAACGCGGCCATTGAGGGATTGAGACACCGCATATGTTGCAGCCATTCTGAGCCGTGGCGGCAGGTTGGTTACTGTCTGAACCGCAACTTCAGGAAGCTGTTCCTGCAGCTTTTTCATAAGGCCGTCAAAGCAGTCCTGAATGTTTATTTCATAATGTCTGATTCCCAGATGTTCCACAAGAGCTTTTGAAACATCAATATCAAACTGCTGTCCTTTAGGTAAAAGAACACCGATTACCCGCTCTCTGCCAAGAGCTTCTACACAGAGGGCTGCAACAACTGAGCTGTCTTTTCCTCCTGAGATTGCTACTATGGCGTTACATCCGGGGCCGTTTTCTTCGAACCAGTCACGAATCCATTTTACTATATCTTGAGTCACTTTTTTTGCATCAAATTCCATGTCCTAAACCTCCTATGGGTTTATTATAAACTATTTTCCGAAAAAGAAAAGACCGGATAGTGTGCATTACGGATATTTTAAAATAATTAAAACAGTAAGGGGGGATTGACACGAAGACAAGTAAATGGTAAAATTTACCATAAAGTTTTTTCCTGAGTCTCGGGCAGCATTTCTTAGCATCGGTCGCATAGCGAGATAACTTGCGGCATGAGATGTTTTGTTATATAATATAATGAAATAAATTCATAAGGAAAGGTATCTATGAAGGAATTATTTGTAAAAGACCTTAGAAAAGACATGGAGATCACGGAATTCTTTATGGCAAAAACCACTGTCATCAAAGTCGGATCAAATGGCAAACAATACCTTGATATTACTCTTGGCGACAAGACCGGAGAAATATCCGGGAAAAAGTGGGATGTAAGTGATGCGGAATATCCAATGCTGAAAGCCATTCCGGAAAAATCCATTGTAAAGGTCAAAGGAGTAGTAACCGAGTGGCAGGGACAGCTGCAGATGCGGGTACAGCGTATACGGGAAGTAAAGCCTGAGGACGATCAGAATATATGTGATTTTGTAAAAGCGGCACCTGAAGAGCCGCAGGAAATGTATGATTACATATATGCCACAGCCGAAAGCATGCAGGACAGTGATCTGAAGCGTCTGTGTGTCAAAGTCCTTACAGATAATAAAGAAAAAATAATGTACTACCCTGCTGCCCAGAAAAACCATCATGCTCAGCTGGCAGGGCTGCTGTATCATATGAAGAGAATGCTGATGACAGGTGAAGGTGTGTGCAGCGTATATAAAAATCTCAACAGGGATCTGGTATGTGCCGGAGTTATCCTGCACGACATGGAAAAGCTAAATGAAATCGAGTCAGGAACCGATGGTATTGCAACAGGATACTCTTTTGAAGGGCAGATGCTGGGACATATTATACAGGGCGTGAAAAAACTAGACAGCCTGGCAATTGAACTGGATATTCCCAGAGAGAAGGCTATCATGCTGGAGCACATGATTCTGTCTCATCATTATGAGCCGGAATTTGGAAGTCCGAAAAAGCCTTTGTTCCCTGAAGCAGAAGTTCTCCACTATCTGGACATTCTGGACGCAAGAATGTTTGATATGGAAGCGGCACTGGAAGCCACAGAACCGGGCAGCTTCAGCGACAGAGTATGGACTCTTGACAACAGAAAACTTTATAAACCGGGAGGAGAAGAAAACTGATGTTAGTAAAATTACCAAGAGAAGTCGGCAAGATTATGACAAAACTGCAGTCCGAAGGATTTGAAGCATATGTCGTGGGTGATTGCGTAAGAGACTCGATTTTGGGCAAAAAGCCTTTCGGTTGGGACATATCAACTGATGCAGGCCTTGATAAAATGACAGAGTTGTTTCCGGAAGCACAGATCCTCAGCAGAAAATACAGTGTATTGAGATTTGAATACATTGATGAAGTTACAGATAAAGACGGTCAGGTAGTGGGCGAAGAAGGAATTATCATTGACTTGGGGACTTATCGCCGAGGCGACAATGATGTGAAAGCTTTGCCGGGAGAGGTGAGCTTTTCAGACACTGTTGAAGATGATATAAAACGCAAGGATTTCACCATAAATGCCATTGCTGATAGTCAGACCGGAACTGTTGATATTTTCGGAGGCAGAGACGACATACGCAAGAAGCTCATCCGAGCTGCGGGAGATGCGGATGCCGGATTTAAAGCTGACCCTATACGTATGTTCAGAGCTGTAAGACTTGCGGCTCAGCTGGGATTCGATCTGCATAAAAGCGTATATGATGCGATAGTTGCAAACCATGGACTTTTGGATAATGTAAATCCAGACAAACTGAGAGAGGAATTCACGGCAATGCTGTCAGCGCCTGAAGCAGGCAAAGGTCTTAGTATGATGATGGACACCGGAATGCTTTCGGCAATTCTGGGACAGAAAGTAGTGGACGGCCTTACACGTAGAGAAATGCAGGATCTTACGGTTCTAAGTCAGAACATAGATAAAACACAGCCCGTTGAAACCAGAAGACTGGGACTGTTTTTTACCTGCATAGACAAGAAAAAAGCAAAGCCGGCCATAGAAAGACTTAATTTTGACGAAAAGACACATCAGCATCTGATAGATGCCATAAATGATATGCCTAAACTGTATTTCACAGCTACAAAACCTGAACTTAAGAAATTTATCTACCGCAGAGGCTGGGAAAGATATGAATATCTGGCAAATCTCGAAAAGGCTCAGAGAATTATTTTTGATTACTTCTCCGAAACGAAGATAAGAAGTAAGATATATATGCTGGAAGAAATTCAGCATTACGGTGAGCCTATATTCCCGGAGGACCTGAAAATAGATGCCAATGATCTTGTAGAGGCAGGAATATGCACCAGAGAAAATGCAGATAAACTTCTTGGGATGGTGACAGAAGAGGTTCATACCCACCCCAGGAAAAATACGCGGGAAGAACTGCTCAGGCTGGCAAAGAGATACAGCAAGAATAAAATTGCTGCAGCCATGAGAGGAATTCACTGGTCAAGATAAACGTAAGGCGGACTGAAAACCGTAATTTTAAAATGAGAGACTTTGATGCATTTGATGAAAGACAATCTGAAATAACAAAAATAAGCCAGGTCACCCCGGAGGTGACCTTGTTTTTACGACGATTGGGATTTACAAACTACTATATCATAAAAATATTTTCTCTTGTGGGGGATGCAGCTATAGGGCTTACTGAAGATGATCCTTACTGGCTCCTGGAAGAGTTTCCTCACATGAAATTTTCAGCGGCAGATGAGGCAGCACTGAAACTGGGTTTCGGATATGACAGCTATTACAGAATACAGGCAGCTATAAAACACGGACTTTCCTCCTATGTCAGGGAAGGTCATACCTTTGTTCCCGCGCGAGAGTTCTGCATACAGATAGGCCAGTTTCTGGCCATAAGCAGCGAGAGTGTTGAAGATGTAATGGAGGATATGGCTCTTTCGGGAGAACTGCAGCTTACCCTGCTGGACGGCAAAGAGGTACTGTATTTTTACGGATATTACAAGACGGAATGTGAAGTCGTAAGCAAGGTTGCGGCTTTGAGCAGCAGAAAGCCCGTGAAGATTGCGGCAAACATAGATGCGGTTATTAAGGGAGCAGAAAGCCGAAAAGGAATAAATTTATCTGAAGAACAAAGAAAAGCGGTGAAAAGCTCTCTGGAGCATGGTATGTCCATCATCACAGGCGGACCGGGAACGGGAAAAACTACAATAATCAGTATGTTGATAACAATTCTGCAGGAAGCCGGGCTGAAAACAGAGGTGGCGGCACCTACGGGAAGAGCGGCAAAGAGGATAACCGAAGCCACGGGAAAGGGTGCGATGACAGTGCATCGTCTGCTGGAATATTATTATGATGAAGGAGCCGGCCATATGGCTTTTGGCAGGAATGCCATGAACAAATTGGAATGCGACGCTGTAATAGTTGACGAGGCTTCCATGATGGACCTGATGCTTACGGGAGCTCTACTGAGAGCACTTAAAGATGACAGCATTCTTATCTTTACAGGAGATGCAGACCAGCTACCCTCAGTGGGTGCAGGAAACGTTCTGAGGGATATGATAGAAAGCGGGTATGTGTACACATCAAGGCTTACTGAAATTTTCCGGCAGGCAGAAGAAAGCAATATAGTTATAAATGCACACAGAATCAACAGAGGTGATTATCCGTCTTTCGGAGGTGACTTTGTGCTGGAAGAGGCGGATAAGCAGCAGGATATATTAGACAGAATAACTGCCATAACATC
The DNA here is from genome assembly GCA_002320005.1 of Firmicutes bacterium UBA1702. Lineage (GTDB taxonomy): Bacteria > Bacillota > Clostridia > Peptostreptococcales > Anaerovoracaceae > Fimisoma. The sequence continues at coordinate 10,178 of DCJK01000029.1, read as the reverse complement.
AGGGTGCGATCCGGAAAAAGTACAAATACTTACTCCCACCAAAAAAGGTCTTCTGGGCAGCGTAAACCTTAATGTTTATCTGCAGAAAGTCTTCAATCCGCCTTCAGACCAAAAGCCTGAAATGTCTTTTGGAAACAGAATATACAGGGTAGGCGACAAGGTGATGCAGAAAAAAAACAATTACAGACTTGAGTACAAGAAAAAAGACGGAAGGAGCGGCAAAGGCGTATTTAACGGAGAAATGGGTGTGGTTGAAGCCATTCATCCGGAGGATAAAAAGATCTCTGTTCGTTATGATGACGACAGGTGGGTGGAATACCCATATATACAGCTGGATGAAATTGAACCGGCTTATGCCGTGACGGTGCACAAAAGCCAGGGCAGTGAATTTGATACGGTGATAATACCCATGAGCTGGTTTCCGCCTGCACTGGCCACCAGAAATCTGATATATACCGCTGTTACACGAGCAAAGAAAAAAGTGTGTATCGTAGGTCGCCGTGATTATCTTAACGCCATGGTGGACAACGAATCATCCGGAAAAAGAAATTCAGGGCTGAGACAGCGCCTGGAGGGGATTTATGAGAATATATGAGGGGCTGATGGGGCTTATTTTCCCTGATAATCTTTATTGCGTATGCTGCGGTAAGTATCTGGGAGGGAAAACCGTCTATTCCCTGTGCAGGCATTGCACGGACAGGATGAATTTTCAGTCCGCTGAAGTTTCAGTTGACAACGCAGATAAAGGCATGTGTGCAATGGGTTACGGAACTTATGAGCGTCGCCTGATATTTAATCTCAAATATGACGAAAAAACATATGTTGCAAGGATAGCCGCGGATATTCTGTACGATGCCCTGATGGTGACTCTGTCAGAGAAAAAAAGCTGCCCGTGGCTGGAAGCTGATTTAATAGTTCCGGTTCCCATACATAAAAAGCGCCTGAAAGAAAGGGGCTTCAATCAGGCTGAAAAAATTGCCGTGCATCTGGGGCAGAAAAGCGGGATAAAAGTGTCAGGGGAAAGCCTTGTGAGAAAAAGGAATACAAAAGCTCAGAAAGGACTGTCCGGAGAAGAGCGAAAGGCTAATACAAGAGCAGCGTTTGAAGTCCCTTGCGGAAGAGAAAAAATGATAAAGGGCAGGAAAATTCTGTTGCTGGATGATATATATACAACAGGCGCCACGGCATCTGAATGCGCAGCTGCACTGAAAAAAGCAGGAGCAGGCGACGTGTTTTTTCTTGGACTTCTGGATGCAGGAAGAAAAAACCATGAATTAGTCCTTGAAATATAGTCGCCTTACAGTTAGAATAATAAAAAGCTGTCCGGGTCTGTGGTTGAAAGTCCAAGCCAGGTACGGGCGAAAGGATCCACGTAAGCCGCCAAAGGGCAGAGGCCGGCGGTGATCATGGCGTACCTTAGAAGTAAGTCCTCCGCAAAGCGGGTAAAGGCAGGTGTGGGGTCAAAGACCAGGTCAGCCGGACGGCTTTTTGTTAAGCACATCACATAAAATACATTTCATTTTCATATGATGTGTGCTATAATAAAAGAAAAGCATAGGAGGTCATCATTATGAAGATCATCGTAACAGGCAAAAATATCAATGTGAGTGACAAAATTCAAACAGCTATCGAAAAGAAGTTTGAAAAACTCGGCAAGTATTTTGCAGATGACATTAAGGCCAATGTTGTAATCCACCCGGAAAAAGCCAAGGTAAAGATGGAAGCAACCATCGCTACAAAGGGCGCTATTTTCAGAGCTGAGGACGTTTCCCAGGATATATTCGACTGTATCGATATCGTTGCAGATAAGCTTTCGAGCCAGATGTCCAAATACAAGGGAAAAATGCTCAGAAAAAACAAATCCAACGAGTCCGTAAGATTCGAAATGATCCCTGAAACAGCAGAACCTGAAGAAGGAAAAGTTGTTAAGACCAAGAGATTCGAACTTACACCTATGACTGTTGATGAAGCCATCCTGCAGATGGAACTTTTACAGCACAACTTCTTCGTTTTCCTCAATGTTGAAACAGACAGCGTAAGTGTTGTCTACAAGAGACAGGATAAGGACTACGGAGTTCTTAACACAGTATATTGATTTGATTGAAACAACAGCCGCGGCATTTACACCGCGGCTTTTTATTATCTACTTGAAAACAACACACATTCAAAGTATAATAAAATAAACTTATATAAAGGAATTTCATTTATGGAAAATTTTTTAAATAACATATTATCCAGCATAGGCCTTAACGATGTGCTTGACATACTCATAGTGGCCTTTTTGGTGTACAAGGTTTTGGGATTTATAAGGGAAACCAGAGCGGAACAACTTGCAAAAGGCATAGTTGTTCTTGTTGGGGCAACCCTTCTTTCTAATTTTTTTGATCTTTATACGCTGCACTGGCTGCTGTCAGGAGTGATGACCGTGGGACTGGTAGCTCTCGTGGTTATTTTTCAGCCTGAACTCAGAAGGGCTCTTGAGCATCTTGGAAGAAGCCGTTTCGTAAATATAATGAATGACATTGATAAGGAAGACGCAAAACGCATGGTTACAGAGATGGTCAATGCCGTTGAGACGATGTCTGCCTCCAGGACCGGCGCACTGATGGTCATAGAAAAGGAGATCACCCTTAATGATATTGTAGAGACAGGAACAGTCATTGACGCGCGTATATCTGCAGAAATGATAGGCAATGTTTTTTATGAGGGAGCACCTCTTCACGACGGAGCTATGATAATAAGAGGAAGCAGACTTTATGCGGCGGGATGTGTTCTTCCGCTGACTCAGAATAAGGAATTGAGCAAGGAACTGGGTACAAGACACAGAGCAGGAATAGGCATAACAGAAAATTCCGATGCTCTGGTTATAATTGTGTCGGAAGAGACAGGCGTGATATCCATGGCTCAGAATGGCGTTCTTACCAGATTTATGGATGGAAAGAGCATAGAGAAAATACTTTTGGATATGTATCTGCAGGAGGATAACAAAGGATTCCTTACAGATAAGCTGAGCAAGGTTTTCAGGGGAGAAAAAGATGTTAGAAAATAAAAAAGTAAACATAATACTGGCCCTGATTGTTGCCATAGTGCTGTGGGCCTATGTTCTGGGAGAAGTGAATCCGGAGACCACGGTAACTGTAAAAGATGTACCCATAAACTTTCTGAATCAGGATATGCTGGAAGATACAGGATATACTATTCTAAGCAGCAGTGCATATAGTGTAAATATCACCATAAGCGGACAGCGCACGGCGGCTACCAAGGTGAAACCGGGAGACTTTACCGTTGCTGCCGATGTGGAAGCTCTGCGTCCCGGAGAAAACACGGTGAGAGTTTTCGTATCAGGTCCGGACGGAGTAAAGATAGAAAGTGTAAATGTGGAGAAAATTACCGTTACGGTTGATAAGCTGGTATCACGCGAAAAGGAGATAAAGACCGAAGTAAGCGGTGTTGTTGAAAATGACAAGGAAGTGTATGTCGTTGAGCAAGGAAGCGATACCGTTACGGTATCGGGAGCTGAGACTCTGATAGAAAAAATCACTGTGGTGAAGGCCGTAGTGGAAGCAGATAAAATAGGTGAATCCATGGAGACAATCGATGCAGACCTTACTGCTGTTGATAAAAATGGTCTTGAGGTAAGCAATGTGAAATTGTCACAGGATAAAATCAAGGTTACAGCAGTGCTGTTCAACAAAAAGACCGTTCATCTTGATGTTCCTGTAATCAACCAGAATGAGGGAGACATTGAACGAAGCGTGACCTGCCCGAAAACTGTAGTAATAAAGGGCACGGAGAAAGATCTGAGCAGCATAGAGAAAATCTCATGCAGAACTCTGGATGTGGGCGGAATAACAGAAACAACTTCCGTTCCGCTGGAGCCTGTTCTGCCTGAAGGAATACAGCTGGCAGATGAATCAAATAATCTTTCAGCTAATGTTTCGGTAAAAACCGTAAGCAAGGTGCAATTTGATTTTACTGACAGGGACATACAGCTGATTAACAGAGAGGATGGGCTGGACTATTCCATAGGGAAAGTATCTTTCAAAGTTGAGGTGTCAGGCAAAGAGAGCATTCTCGAAACTCTGGACTCCTCTGATATCACAATTTCTGCAGATGTAAAAAATCTCGGAAAAGGAACCCATTACGTAAGCATGGATGTGACATGCAGCAAAGGCGTGTCATCTCTGAAAACCACCTTAGACAAGGTGGAAATAATTGTAGAATAAGTGAGGGTAAAAAAATGGGCAGATTATTCGGAACAGATGGAGTAAGAGGTATAGCAAATAAGGAGCTTACTCCGGAACTGGCATTCAACCTGGGAAAAGCCGGAGCATATGTATTAAAAGCAAAAAATGACCGTCCCGTAGTGGTAATAGGAAAGGACACGAGAATTTCCGGAGACATGCTGGAAAATGCTCTCGCAGCAGGAATACTTGCTGTAGGTGGAAATGTTATCAAAGCAGGTGTAATACCTACACCGGCAGTAGCTTATCTGGCCAGGTACTATGATGCCGATGCGGGAATTGTTATAAGCGCTTCCCACAACACATTTGAGTATAATGGAATAAAATTTTTTAATGGTGAAGGGTACAAGCTGGATGATCTTCTGGAAGAAAAGATAGAAGACATAATAATAAGCAGTGTGGATGTAAACAGCCACATAACCGGAGATCTCATCGGAAGATGCCTTGAAGCGTCAGAAAACGCAGAAGATCTTTATATGCGGCATCTGCTGGAAACTGTGGATTTCAGACTTGAAGGCAAAAAAATTGCATTGGATTGCGCCAACGGAGCGTCCTACCGGATTGCCCGCAAGGTTTACGAAGCCCTGGGTGCTGAAGTTACAGTCATGGGAGATAAACCTGACGGAATAAATATAAATGACGGATGCGGTTCCACGCACCCCGAAAAACTGGCAGAGCTTGTAAAGCGAACAGGGGCCGATATAGGCATGGCCTTTGACGGAGACGCAGACAGACTTATCGTCGTTGACGAAAAGGGTCGTGTTCTGGATGGCGACAGAGTGATTGCCATATGCGCAAGGATGCTTAAAGAACAGGGGAGATTGAAGGAAAACAGAGTCACTGTCACTGTAATGAGCAACATAGGCTTTCACAAAGCGATGGAAGAGTCAGGAATTGAAGTGGACGTTACAGGTGTAGGAGACAGATATGTACTTGAAAGTATGCTTGAAACGGGGTGCGTTATAGGCGGAGAACAGTCAGGTCATATCATATTTAAAGAACATACTACAACAGGAGACGGAATCCTTTCATCCCTGCAGTTTATGGGAGCTGTAACATGCAGCGGAAGAAAACCTTCAGAAATGGCCGATGAAATAGAAATTTTCCCTCAGGTTCTTGTGAATGCCGGAATCAACAACGACTATAAAAAAACGTATATGAAGGATCCCGAGATTGCCGATGAAATCAGAAGAATTGAAGAAAAAATGGCAGGAAACGGAAGAGTTCTCATCAGACCTTCCGGCACGGAACCCCTGGTGCGGGTAATGATCGAGGGAGACGATGAGAAACAGCTGGAAGAATTGGCTCAAGGACTTGCTCATATGATAGAAGAAAAGTTTAGGTAGGTGAAAAGAAATGTGTGGTATTGTAGGATATATCGGAAAAGACAATGCAAAAGATATTATTATTGACGGTCTCAAGAAGCTGGAATACAGAGGCTATGACTCTGCAGGAATTGCCATCGTAAGAGACGGAAAGCTGGAAATAAAAAAACACGTAGGTGGAATTGCAAACTTGGAGAATCTCATAGGTGATGATCCTATGACCAGCCATATAGGCATAGGCCACACAAGATGGGCAACACACGGAGCTCCATCTGATTTAAACGCGCATCCTCACGGAAGTCAGGATGGAAAAATTGCAATAATTCACAACGGAATCATAGAAAACTATCATGAACTTAAAGAGGAACTTATCCGTGAACACAATATAAAGTTCAAATCAGAGACGGATTCCGAAGTAATAGCACAGCTTATAGGTGTAATATACCAAGAAAAGAAAGATCTTCTTGAATCGGTGTTTGCTGCTGTGGACAGAATGAGAGGTGCCTATGCCATAGTTGCCATAGCAGAGGATGAGCCTGACAAGATAGTTGCAGTCAGAAAGGATGCTCCGCTTATAGTGGGCCTTGGAAAGGGAAGTAACTTTGTTGCTTCCGATATACCGGCATTGCTCAAATATGTTAAGGAAATATATCTTATCGAGAACAATGAAACTGTCCTGCTGACATCAGAAAAGGTAACCATATTTGACGAGAACAGAGAAGAAATAAATAGAGAAGTCTTCCATGTGACATGGGATGCAGACGCGGCAGAAAAAGAAGGCTATGAACACTTTATGCTTAAGGAGATTTATGAGCAGCCAAAAGGACTGTCTGAAACTTTAAACCGGCGTCTGGACGAAAACGGAAAAATAAATCTTGAAGGAATAACCCTTACAAAAGCTGAAATAGAGAAATTCAGCAAAATATATATAGTAGCCTGCGGAACGGCCTATCATGCCGGACTGGTAGGAAAATACATCATCGAAAAACTGGTAAGAGTGCCGGTAGAAGTGGATGTCGCGTCGGAGTTTCGTTACCGAGATCCGCTGGTGGACGAGAATACACTATTTATCGCCATAAGCCAGTCGGGAGAGACCCTTGACACACTGGCTGCCTTGAGAGAAGCTAAAAGCAAAGGAGCAAGAGTTCTCAGCGTTGTAAATGTTGTAGGAAGCTCGGTTGCCCGTGAATCCGATGATGTATTTTATACCTGGGCGGGACCTGAAATTGCAGTGGCTTCAACAAAAGCTTATACCACTCAGCTTATGTGCATGTATATGCTTGCACTTTATATGGGGCTGGAAAAGGGAACCATAGACAGAGATTATTACGATCAGTTTATAAGGGATTTGCAGAAAATGCCTGAAAAACTGGAAGAGTTTCTGAAAAAGGCATCGCAGATTGAAGACGAGGCAAAACAGCTTTATAACAGAGAGCAGGTATTCTTTATCGGCAGAGGACTCGATTCCGCTGTTTCTTACGAAGGCTCCCTCAAGCTGAAGGAAATTTCATATATAAACTCTTTTGCCATTGCGGCAGGAGAACTTAAACATGGGACTATTGCACTGATGGAGCCGGGGACTCTGGTTATAGCTTTGGCATGTCAGGATTTCCTATACGAAAAAATGGTTTCCAATATCCAGGAGATAAAAGCAAGAGGAGCATATGTAATGGCGATAGCTAAAGACGGGAACGAATCTATTGCAAAGCACAGCGATAAGATGATATATATTCCCGAATGCAGAGATGAGATTACACCTCTCATAAGCGTGGTTCCTCTGCAGCTTTTTGCATATTATGTTGCAAAGGAAAGAGGATGCAATATTGACAAGCCGAAAAATCTTGCCAAGTCAGTAACGGTAGAATAAATTTCATAAAGCAGTGAGAATATTGAACAGGGAGAAAAAAATGAAAGAATATGACGTAAGAGACATGGGGCTGGCACCTTCCGGCCATAGAAAGATTCAGTGGGTGAGAGACAATATGCCGCTGCTTCGGGGACTCGAAGAAGAATACCTTGAAACAAAACCTTTTGAAGGTGTGAAGATATCGCTGTCTGTACATCTTGAAGCAAAAACAGCATATCTTTGCCTTGTGCTTGCAGCAGGAGGAGCGCAGATGTCGGTAACCGGCAGCAATGTGCTCAGCACACAGGATGATGTTGCGGCAGCTCTGGCTGACAGAGGTCTGAGAGTATTTGCATATCATGGGGCAACTCAGGAGGAATATAACCGGCATATTGAAATGTGCCTTGAAAATAAGCCTAACATAATCATAGATGATGGTGGAGATCTGGTAAGTTTCCTTCATGAAAAAAGACCCGATCTTATGGAAGAAGCATGGGGAGGATGCGAAGAGACAACTACCGGTGTAATAAGGCTTAAAGCCATGGAAAAAGAAGGGGTTCTCAGGTTCCCTATGGTGGCTGTAAACGATGCCGACTGCAAACATCTTTTTGACAACAGATATGGTACAGGACAGTCTGTCTGGGACAGCATCATGAGAAACACCAATCTTATCATTGCAGCAAAGAAAGTCGTAGTGGTTGGTTACGGCTGGTGTTCAAGGGGAATTGCCATGAGAGCAGCTTCCCTGGGTGCCCAGGTCATCGTTACCGAAATAGATCCGGTAAAAGCCATTGAAGCAAAAATGGACGGATTCAGCGTGATGCCTATGGCAAAAGCGGCACACTTTGGCGACATATTTGTCTCGGCAACCGGATGCTGTAAGACCATAACTACCGAGCACATGATGAGTATGAAGGATGGAGCAATATTAACCAATGCAGGGCATTTTGACTGCGAAGTTGATATGGAAGGACTTGAAAAATTTGCTGTTGAAAAGACGGAACGCAGAAATAATATAACAGGATATAAACTTCCTAACGGAAAATGGGTAAACGTTATCGGAGAAGGCAGACTGGTGAACATTGCTGCTGCTGACGGACATCCGGCAGAAATTATGGACATGAGCTTTGCAGTTCAGGCAATGTCCGCAAAATACATAAAGGATAACTATAAGAATCTTCATAACGGCGTAATAGATGTATCCAGAGAAATCGATGATGTTATTGCCCGCAGAAAGCTTGAATCCTGGGGAATAGAAATCGACAGCCTGACAGAAGAACAGGAAGCTTATCTAAACAGCTGGAAAATATAAAGGGGGCATCAGAAATGTCATTTACTTATGACGAAATCAGACAGCAGGCAGCCATGGCTGCCGGAGAAATTGTGGAGGCAGCAAAGCTTAAAGCCGGAGATATTCTGGTGGTAGGCGCAAGTTCCAGTGAAGTCAAGGGAGAGCATATTGGAAAAGCATCTGATATCAACGCTGCCGAGGCGATATATGAAGGCATTATGAGTATAATAGAGCCTAAGGGTATTTATCTTGCCGCTCAGTGCTGTGAACACCTGAACAGAGCTGTAATAGTAGAAAAAGAAGCTCTTCTGCCGGGAACGGAAATCGTCAATGTGGTACCGCAGCCTAAAGCGGGAGGATCTTTTGCCACCACCATGTACAAAAATGCCAGGTGTCCTGTGGCCGTTGAGGAAATCAAAGCAGACGCCGGAATAGATATAGGAGATACTCTCATAGGAATGCAGCTGAAGAAAGTGGCTGTTCCGGTGAGAATATCTGTAAAGTCCATCGGCGCAGCCCACGTGGTGTGCGCAAGAACAAGACCTAAGTTCATAGGTGGTTCAAGGGCCGTTTACGATGAAAAGCTTTCAGGAGGAGATATCCCGAGATAGCCGGTTAAATATTTGCTTCAGTTAGGTAACAAAATCCTGTAATCTTTCATATTCTATACTACAACTGAATAAGTAGTATATCTAAAAATATGAAAGAAGCAGGTGAATTAAATGGGAAATAATTGCGGCCTTTTAGGCGAGAACAGCGTAGATACCAGTTTATTATTCTTTTTCTTGTTACTGGTAATTATCTTCTGTAATTGCTATAACTAAAAAGCTATAACTAAAAAGCGATACCTAAGGCAGGAATCTCTGCGCGGATGTGGCAATGAGTTCATAATTCACGCTGAAACATCCTGTGCGAACAGACAATTGAAAATTTTTTCAGTCAGCCGGGCATTTTGTCCGGCTGGCTTTTTTATAATATGTACATTTTTTTATGTTGTGAGGCAAACCTGATGCAACCTAATACAAAAGTTTAGGCAGTTTTATACTCTCGGGTAATTGTTAAAAAATTATAAATCACATATATTTTTCCCAAGGCAGGATTCAACCTGCCGATGTGATTCTTACTTATTTATAGGAGGACTTATTTATGGGTAAAAAGATCCCTATGTGGCAATGCTTAATTGTCATGCTGGCGATGATAGGATTTCTTGTATGGTCCATCATCAAAGACGCAGGTGGCGAACCTCATATCGCACTTATTCTGGCAGCATGTGTTGCCGGTATCGTAGCAATTGCTAACGGCTGGAAATGGGCTTACCTGGAACAGGGTATCCTGGCTTCCATCAACAGATCAATGCAGGCTTGCCTGATCCTGGCTATCGTAGGTTGTATGATCGCATCCTGGATGGCTGCAGGTACTATCCCTTCAATGATGTACTATGGTATCAAGGTTATCAGCCCTAAGGTATTCTT
>DCJK01000032.1 GCA_002320005.1 Firmicutes bacterium UBA1702 | reverse complement strand
GAAGTGGAAATGGCCATCCAGGAGAGGCTGCAGAAATATCCGGTGCCGGACACGGTGTGGGAAGAATACCACCAGGACCAGGAAATCAACGACCGGGGGATCGCCATTGACCTGGAGCTGGCCCGGCAGGCAGTGGCCATGGATGCCCAAAGCCGGGAGAGCCTGATGGGAGCTCTGAAGGAAAAAACCGGCCTGGAGAATCCCAATTCAGTCCTCCAGATGCTGAGATGGCTCGAAGCCCGTGGCCTAAAGTCGGACTCCCTGGGGAAGAAGCAGGTGAAGGAACTATTGAAAACGGCCCAGGAGCCTCTCCGCAGTGTGTTGCAGCTCCGGCAAAAGCTGGCCAAGTCTTCTGTGAAGAAGTACCAGGCCATGGAAATGACCGCCTGTCAGGACGGCAGGGCTCGGGGTATGTTTCAGTTTTACGGGGCAAACCGTACTGGACGGTATGCGGGGCGGCACATTCAAATTCAAAATCTCCCTCAGAACCATCTGCCGGACCTTTCCGAAGCCCGGGAACTGGTGCGCCAGGGAAACTACGGGGCCCTGGATCTGCTCTACGATTCTGTGCCGGACGTGCTGTCCCAGCTGATCCGGACCGCCTTTGTGCCCCGTGAGGGAATGAAGTTTGTGGTCTCGGACTTTTCGGCCATTGAGGCGCGGGTCATTTCCTGGATGGCTGGTGAAAAGTGGAAATCCGCAGCCTTTGCAGCCGGGAAGGATATCTATTGCTCAACGGCCAGCCAGATGTTTGGGGTCCCGGTGGTAAAACATGGAATCAACGGGGAACTCCGTCAAAAGGGGAAAATCGCAGAATTGGCATGTAGCTATGGCGGGTCCGTTGGGGCACTAAAGGCTATGGGGGCTCTGGATATGGGAATCCCGGAAGAAGAACTGGGGCCTCTGGTCCAGTCCTGGCGCTCCGCCAATCCCCACATTGTGGATTTCTGGTGGCAGGTGGATGGAGCCGTGAAAACGGCTATTAAACAGCGTATTCCCGTTTGGGTAAACAACATCTGCTTCTTCTGCCAGAGCGGCATGCTGTTCATAGAACTGCCCAGCGGACGGCGGCTTTCCTACGTGAAGCCCCGGATCGGGGAGAACAAGTTCGGCGGGGAATCCGTAACCTATGAAGGCATCGGGGCCACTAAGAAGTGGGAGCGCCTGGAAAGCTATGGGCCCAAGTTCGTGGAGAATATCGTCCAGGGCATCAGCCGGGACATTCTCTGTTATGCCATGCAGACGTTACGATGCTGTGCCATCGTCGGCCATGTCCATGATGAACTGATTATCGAGTGTCCCAAAGACACCAGCGTCGATGCTATCTGTGAAGAGATGGGACGGACACCTCCCTGGGCGGAAGGGTTGGTGCTTCGGGCAGATGGGTATGCATGTGAGTTTTATCAGAAGGACTAAAAAATAAATGGGTATGCGAGCGAATCACATACCCATTTCTATTATTCAAATAAAAAAGTACTCTTCTCTGGTGGCGGCTACCTTCACCAACCGGCTCCGGCGCCGATTCTATTCTGGACAGTAATCCGCCCGACGGAAAAGCTGCAACCTGATATATATTGCTGCTAATCCGCGACGAAAATCACCGCTCCGCAAAGTGCCGGAAAGAGCGCTGCCCTGAAGCCTAGAAAGAAGAGTACTTTGGATTGATTATTTTATCAGGTAACTACAAATCAGTCAAGAATGAAAACTGTGATATGTATGTCAGTAAGAAACATTGCGGATCAGGAATGTAGATTTCCTGAAGGTAACAACAGTATACTCCCATTACTTGTGCCATTGCGATTCAATCATAGTCCATCCACAAAATAACTAATAGCTTTAACATACCCTGATTTATTTAGGTGAAAACAAAGGTTATATGGGCCTTCTCCATAAAAATAAATATCTGATTGTACATAAGCAGGCCTTCCATATGCTTTTAGAATCTGCGTCTTATATTCTCCGACAGTTACTCCTCGTGGAGTGCTAAGTGTTTCACCAGTTGGAGAAGTTGGGAAAATTACAGTTGCACCGACAACTTTATCAAATAAAACATCAACAGTACCTCTTTCAAAATAATAGGTTTTTCTATAAATCCAGTATCAGTTATTGTTTTTTCGACACTATCAAAAGGACCTAATACTTCACTAATCGTATCTAAGTCAAAATCATCATCAAAGGTAATGTTTCCTATACTAGCATTTTGGATATAATTCGAGTTGTCTATATCATTGGCATATACTGGTACAATAATAGTAAAAATGAAGAATACTATCAAAATAAATGTACATACAGATGCTCTTTTGGTTCTCAATTTATCAACATCTCCATTGCTTTCGATTTACTGATTCTGTGTATATTTAAGATTTTGCGCTAAATCTTTGACAGCATTATATATGTATTCTTCATCGCTTTCTGGAAAAGGATGGATATGACCTTCATATCGGATCCAAGGCGACGTCGGTTGTGCTACCCATATGGTTTTATCAACAAAATTAACGGAATATAATGTTTCTGGCCTATAATTATTAAGATATATTCTTTTTGTCCAAATTGAGTACTCAGATAGATCTGGATCATATGTTATTGTATCTTTTGCTACATATAATCCATATTTATCTGTCGAACGTAACCATTTCCAACGATCTGGACCCCCTGGGTATATTGGTTTAATGTGCAGTTCAGAGGCAACACTATTGGCCAAGGCTTCAATAGGAGTGTCTGGAGGAATATAACGCCATGTATATGTTTCTGAAATCTTTCTAGTTATCGGATCTCCATTATCATTATATGTAACAATTTGCATTGCCATATCAGAAGACTTATATTTAAAGGATATCGCTGATAACTCTAGCCTTTTTGATTCTCCACTTTTACTATCTGTACATAAAGTCCAGACTTTGGCAATTTGTTCATTAGGATCATATTCAATAGTTTTAATGTCATAATATTGATTAAGGCTGCTTACAGAGTGATACAATTTCCAGCGTGGATCTAAAGGTGCTGCTAGTGCCCTGGAGTAACTGGATAAGAATATTGAAACTAGAAATGTAAAAACTAGAAGCGCTTTGGCTATGACATTTCTTTTTAGCATATTCAGTACCCCTTCCTAAAATGAAAATACTCTGATCCATTCTGGTATCTTTATAATACTACAAATTGCCAATAAAGTGAAAAACGTCTAAAAAAATAAATAATGCCGGTACTTAACCCAGCGGATTCTGTCCTGTTACAGGTAGAGAAGAAAAACTTCTCCTATCCATGTAGCGGGATTGGAATCCGCTGTTTATTTTTTGAAGGAGTGATAACGCCATGTTTTATGTGAAGGAGCCGATTACGGACAATATGGAATTCCAGATGGAAATTACGGACAAGAACGTGTTTTGTCGGTGTCCGGTCTGTGGAAAGGAAGTATCTGTGAACCTGGAAGAAGTCTTGGGCAATTGGAGTCCTTCGGAAGATGTGTACTGTGGGCCTCAATGTGGACGGTACAAAGGACGGGCACTCCATATTTCAGGTTACCAGCGGTAAAAGAAAGGAGGGGCAACATGGATTTTATCAGCTACACCTTTGTGAACGCCGTGATCAGTGCCCTGGCCGTATTCGGG
>DCJK01000007.1 GCA_002320005.1 Firmicutes bacterium UBA1702 | reverse complement strand
CATGGTGGAGCATAGGGGGCTCGAACCCCTGACCTCTTGACTGCCAGTCAAACGCGCTCCCAGCTGCGCTAATGCCCCAAGCGTAAATATTATATCATATGAGTTCACATAAATCAATAGTGTGTTGTTGTAACTTTAGTGGGGAAAAATATGAATTTTCAATTACATGAGGAAATAAATGTAATGTTGGCTTTTTGACCTTTTTATGATAATATAAACTATGTATGGTTATACCCTTATACAAGGAGGTAAATATGAAGATTATTCTGGACGGAATGGGCGGAGACAATGCGCCTGCAGCAATAGTAGAAGGTGCTGTGCTGGCATCCAAAGAAATGGAACATCAGATATTGATTATAGGCGACCAGGAACTTATAAATGCAGAACTTGATAAATATAAATATAATTCAGAAAAGATAAGTGTTGTACATGCAACACAGGCTATTTCCAACGATGAAGCTCCGGTAAGAGCAGTACGCTCAAAAAAAGATTCCTCCATCGTTAAAGGAATAAACATGGTCAAAAATGGAGAAGGAGATATCTTTGTTTCCGCCGGAAGTACAGGGGCTCTTCTGGCAGGAGGGCTTTTTATTCTCGGAAGAATACAAGGCATAGACAGACCTGCACTGGCAACAATTTATCCTATAGTGGGAGGAATACCATCATTGATGGTTGATGCCGGAGCAAACACGGACTGTAAACCTAACAACCTTCTGGAATTCGGAATGATGGGCAATATATATATGCAGAAGGTATTGAAGAGGGATAATCCCAGAGTGGGACTTGTCAATGTGGGCACAGAAGCTGCCAAAGGCTCTACTCTTACCAAAGCAGCCTATGAGATGCTGGAAAAGAGCAATATGAATTTTATAGGTAATGTTGAGGCAAGAGAAGTCCCAAAAGGAATCTGCGACGTTATAGTAACCGATGGATTTACCGGAAACGTAATACTTAAGCTTACAGAAGGCCTTGCGTGGAACATTCTTCAGGTAATCAAGAAAAAGTTTACAGAGGGTGCAAAAGCCAAGCTGGGAGCAGCACTCCTAATAGACAAGCTGAGAGGCTTCAAAAAAGAATTTGACTATTCCGAATATGGCGGCGCTCCTATACTGGGAGTAAAAGGTCCTGTCGTAAAGATGCATGGATCTTCCAATGCCAATGCTGTTAAGAATACGATTCTCAAAGGAATACCGTATGTTGAAGAAAATGTGGTGGATATTATCCAGAATTCCGTACTGGAAATCGAGGAGATTACATTAAGTGAACATGAAAAAATTTGAGACTGTAATCGGATACAGCTTTAATGATGACAGATATCTTGAACGAGCTCTGACCCACAGTTCATACAACAAAGAAAAAAACACAAAGCACCAGGACAATGAACGGCTGGAATTTCTCGGGGACGCTTTTTTCGACGCGATAGTAAGTGCCAGGCTTTTCGGAATGATGGAAAAGGTAACAGAAGGCCAGCTGACAAAAACCCGGGCTCAGGTGGTGTGCGAACGCTCTCTTGCAGAGGCAGCCAGAAAAGTCAATCTGGGGGAGTATATATATATGGGTCATGGCGAGGAGATGGCCGGAGGAAGAAGTAAAGACTCTATTCTGGCTGATGCCATGGAGGCAGTCATAGGCGCAATATATCTGGATGGCGGATACCCGGCAGCAGAAGAATTCGTTGGCAGGATGTTTTCTGACACGATAAGAAAGGCAGCAGAGGGGAAACTGTTTTCGGACTACAAGTCTGAGGTGCAGGAACTTCTGCAGAGGAAAGGAGCTAACCTTTCAATTGTATATGAGACAGAAAGGGAAGAAGGACCGCCTCACGACAAGACATTTTTTGTATCACTTTCCTTCAATGAAAAAATACTGGGAAGAGGAAAGGGAAAAAGCAAAAAAGAAGCAGAGCAGAATGCCGCCAAGGCGGCGCTCTTTAAAATAAAGAGGAGAGAAACGAATGTACTTTAAGCGACTGGAGATGCAGGGATTTAAATCTTTTGCCGATCCTGCGGTAATAGAGTTCCACGAAGGAGTGACTTGTATTGTGGGACCAAACGGCAGCGGAAAGAGCAATATAAGTGATGCTTTGCGCTGGGTATTGGGGGAACAAAGCCCTAAAATGCTCAGAGGAGGCAAAATGGAGGAAGTGATTTTTTCCGGAACTGCCAGCCGTAAGTCCAGAGGAATGGCAGAAGTCACTCTGGTTATTGATAACAGCACGGGAATACTGCCTATTGACTACAATGAAGTGGCAATAACAAGGCGTATGTATCGTTCCGGAGAAAGTGAATATCTTATAAACAATAACCAGTGCCGCCTTCGTGATATCAAAGAACTTATAATGGACACGGGCATAGGAGTAGACGGATATTCCATCATAGGACAGGGAAAGATAGCTGATATAGTAAGCAGCAAGCCTGAAAGCAGAAGAGAAATCTTCGAAGAAGCCGCCGGTGTTGTTATGTACAAGAGCAAGAAAGCGGAATCTGAGCGAAAACTTTCTTCTGCATCTGCAAATCTGGAACGCGTAAATGATATCATTTCAGAAATTGAAGGAAGAATAGACGGTCTTAAAGAAGACAGTATAAAGGCTGAGGAATACCTCAAGCTGAAGGAAAGATTCAGAGAGCTTGAAATAAATATTACCCTGAAGAATATAGACAGACTCGAGGCAGCCAATCAGACGGCAAAAGATGATATGGCTGACTTTGTCATGAATATAGAAAAGCTTTCCGAGGAAAAGAGACTTCTCGATGAAAGTATAGAGCAGAAAAGACAGAAAAATGATAATCTGGAAAAGCTGGGAAGTGAAGCCAAGGACAAGCTTCTGGCAAGAGTAGAGGAGATAAGTGCTCTTACAGGAAAGAATCAGCTTGATGCAGAAAGACTGAACGCAATAGAGCGTGACTTTAACAGAACAGCAGAAGAACTGGAGAAACTGCAGGAAAAGCTCACCAGAGAAAAAACAGCCGCTGCAGAACTGGAAAAACAGAAGTTGGAGACAGCTTCCAGACTTGAAGCTGCAGAGGAAAGTCTGCGCCGCAAAGTGGAGAAACACAGCGAAATATTGCAGAAATCTGCAGAACTGACCGAAAAGTCAGACGAAAAGCGCAACGAAATGTATGAGTTGTACAACAGAGAGACGGCTAAAAGATCCGAAGCACGCAGCATGGAAAGCTATATGGAATCCCTGCAGCAGAGAAGAGTGCAGATCTCCGAAGAAAATAAAGCCTTTGAACAGAACAGAGATGAGTCTCTTGCGTTAATGAAAGAGGCAGAACAAAAAGAAGAGGCTATAGAAAAAGAACTCATTGAGATAAAAGAACAGATAAATCAGCATATAAGAATATCAGCAGAACTTTCTGATGAAGCCGCATCTCTTGATAAAGACAGCAGCCATATCCGACTTACTCTGGGGCAGAACAATGCCAGAAAGAAAACCATAGAAGAAATGGAAAACAATTACGAAGGCTACAATAATGCAGTCAGGTTCGTGATGAAAGGAAAACTCAGAGGGATAGAAGGAGTAGCGGCAGAACTGATGGAAGTCCCTGCAGGATTGGAAACAGCCGTCGAGACAGCAATGGGAGCTTCTATGCAGAACATCATATGCAAAAGCGACGGAGACGCCAAAGCTGCGGTGCGCGCTTTAAAAGAGAACAGGGCCGGAAGAGCAACTTTTTTACCGGTGGAATCAGTAAGAGGCAGCAAGGTTTCTCTGCCTCCGGCAGTGATATCAGCTCCGGGATTTACCGGACTGGGCTGTGACCTGATAAAATGTGACAGACGTTACGAAGGAATCTTTATGTATCTGCTGGGGCGTGTTGCCGTGGTGGAAACCATGGAAGATGCCATAGCCTTCTCTAAGAAGACGGGAACGGGAGTACGATTTGTAACAAAAGATGGAGAAATAGTAAATGCCAGCGGCGCCATAACCGGGGGTAAATACAAAAATGCTACCGCTAACCTTCTTGAACGAAAAAATGAAATAGAAAAGCTTGCACAGCAGATAAATATTTTGGAAATAAAAGCAGAAGAAACAGAGAAAAAAGCTGCAGAGATACGTTCAAAGAAAGAATATATTCAAAAGGAACTGCAGAATATGGAAAGCAAGGCCAGGGATCTGGAAATGCAGGCTTTCAACATTAAAGCGCAGATTGAGAACGCATCTTCCAACGCAAAAGACCTGGAGTCCGGAAGGGAACGCCGGGAACAGCAGCTTTCTTCTGTGGACGCGGATTACAATAATGCGTGTCTGATGTCAAGACAATTAAATGAAGAGGCGGAAGAATGCCTGAAGAAGGCCGAGGAAATTCAGACCCAGATAGAAACTCTGATGGAAGAACAGGCAAAAATCAGGGAAGAAGCAGAAAGAGCCTCTGACGATATTACTGCAGAGCGCATAGAAAAGAACAAGTGCCAGGCCGACAGCGAAGGTATGACACAGGTTATAAACAGAGTGAACAGCAGCATAGAAGAGATAAGCTCGCAGATGGATGAAAAAAAGACACGAATGAGCTTTCTTGAAGACGAAAGAAAAGAGATACTTTGCGGTGCGGAGGGATCTGAAGAGACAGTCAAGGTTAAGGAGCAGGAAAAAGAAAACCTAGAAAGGTATATTGTCGGTGTTACCTCCGAAAGAGAGACTCTGGCTGCAGAACTGACAGAAATGAGCAAAGAGCAGTCAGTCCTGGGTGAACAGATAAATACATATCGTGACCGCAGATATCAGCAGGAAATAAAACTTGCCAAGAATGAAACTCAGTTGGATACGCTGAAGGAAAAACTGTGGGAGGATTTCGAAGTTTCTTATCTGCAGGCTCTCCAGCTCAGAAAAGAAGATTTTGTAATGTCTTCTGCTCAGAAAGAAGACCGGGAGATTCGTAACCGTCTGAAAGAACTGGGAGATGTAAATGTCGGCTCAATCAAGGAATATGCTCAGGTACGGGAAAGATACCAATTCCTTACGGAGCAGAGAAAAGATATAACCGAAGCCATGGAACAGCTGCAGGCCATAGTTGATGATATGGAGAAAACTATTAAGAGCAGGTTCAAAGAGAACTTCGATAAAGTGGTAATAAGCTTCGAAGAGACATTTAAGGAACTTTTCGGCGGAGGTCATGCAGAACTCAGGCTGGATGATGAAGAGAACCCGCTGGAGGCCGGTATAGAGATAATTGCACAGCCGCCGGGAAAGAAACTTCAGAATATCAACCTGATGTCCGGTGGTGAAAAGACCATGACAGCCATAGCACTTATGTTTGCTGTACTTCAGACAACTCCTACACCGTTCTGCATCCTTGACGAAGTAGAGGCTGCTCTCGATGACACCAATATTGACAGATTTTCAAGATATCTGAGAAATTTTCATGACATTCAATTTGCGATTGTCACACATCAGAAGGCTACAATGGAACATGCAGATGTTCTTTATGGCGTAACTATGCCTGAGAAGGGAGTATCAAAGATCCTTTCTCTGAGGCTGGGAGATGAGTTTAAACTTTAGGTGTGATGCGTCTCCTGACACAGGATGCGTACATTTGAAAGGAAAAAATATGTCATTGTTTCAAGAAAAAAAATCCTTTTTTGGAAAACTTTCAGAAAGAATAACAGACTGCCTTATGGCAAGAGCTGAAGTGGATGAGGATCTTATGGACGAACTTGAGGAGGTTCTCATAACCTCAGATATCGGTATGGATACAACCATGAAGGTGATGGAAAAACTTCGCAGCCAGATAAAAAACGAGGCAGTAACCTCTCCTGACAGGGTAAAAGGTGTACTGAAAAATATAATGATCCAGCTTGTGGACAAAGGCGAAAGACATAAACTGTGTGGAGATATACCTCTGATAATCCTTGTAATAGGAATCAACGGCGGAGGAAAGACCACTACAATAGGAAAACTCGCCTATAAATGCAGACAGCAGGGTAAAAGCGTCATGCTGGCCGCTGCAGATACTTTCAGGGCAGCAGCAGGAGAACAACTGGCCATATGGGGAGAGAGAAACAATATTAACGTTGTGAAGCATCAGGAAGGTGCAGATCCGTCGGCAGTAATTTATGACTCCATACAGTCAGCAAAGGCAAAAAATATTGACATACTGATATGTGATACGGCAGGTCGTCTGCAGAACAAAAAGAATCTCATGGCAGAACTTGAAAAGATGAATAGGATTATTGAAAGAGAGTATCCGGAAGCAGCCAGAGAGACGCTCCTTGTGCTGGATGCGACAACAGGTAAGAACGCTGTGTCACAGGCTCGCGAATTCGGTCAGACTGCAGAAGTGACCGGAATTGTACTGACAAAGCTTGACGGAACTGCAAAAGGCGGAATTGCCGTAACCATTGCGGATGAATTTGATATGCCGATAAAATACATAGGCATTGGAGAGGGGATAGAAGATCTTAAGGAATTCGTGCCCGAAGAATTCATAGGAGGAATTTTCGATGAGTAAACCCATAGTTGCCATCGTTGGAAGACCTAACGTTGGGAAATCAACATTTTTTAACAAGATAGTAGGACGCAGAGTGTCTATAGTCGAAGATACACCGGGTGTAACCAGAGATAGAATTTATGCAGAAGCAGAATGGAATTCCGTACATTTTGCACTGATAGACACAGGCGGGATAGAGCCTGACAGCGAGGATATAATTCTTTCCCAGATGCGTGAACAGGCACAGGTGGCCATGGATATGGCAGATGTGATACTGTTTATTACAGACGGAAAAGAAGGACTTACTTCTGCTGACCGGGAGGTTGCCATGATGCTTATGCGCACGGGCAAAAAAGTAATCCTGGTAGTGAACAAGATAGATAAGCCGACATCACTCCCGGATGACTTTTATGATTTTTATGAGCTGGGCCTGGGCGAACCTATTCCTGTTTCAGCAGCAAACATGCTTAACTTCGGAGATGTTCTTGATGAAATAGTGGAAAGCTTTCCGGAAGGCGCAGGAGAAGAGGACGAAGATACAATAAAAATAGCAGTAATAGGAAAGCCTAATGTGGGAAAATCCTCTCTGATAAATTGTCTTCTGGGTGAAAAGAGAGTGATAGTGTCTCCTATAGCCGGCACAACAAGAGATTCTATTGACACACCTTTTGAAAAAGATGGCGAAAAATATATTCTTATTGATACGGCAGGAATACGCAGAAAAAGCAAAGTCAATGAGGATATAGAAAGATACAGCGTATTGAGAGCGGTAGCTGCCATAGAGCGCTGCGACGTATGTGTGCTTATGATTGATGCAGCTGAGGGACTTACAGAACAGGATAAAAAGATTGCGGGAGTAGCACACGAAGCCGGAAAGGGAATCGTGGTGGCTGTAAATAAGTGGGATCTCATTGAAAAAGAAACAAACACTATGCGTGATTTCAGGAGAGAACTGGAAAGTGAGCTTCAGTTCATGTCCTATGCACCGATAATATTTATTTCTGTTGCAGAGAAACAAAGAGTAAATCAGGTAATAGAGACAGCAAAATACGTAGCCGAAAAGCGTGCCCTCAGGGTGCCGACGGGTCAGCTTAACAGCCTGATTGCTGATGCAACAATGATGAAGCAGCCTCCTTCGGACAAAGGAAAGAGACTGAAAATATACTATGTAACTCAGGTTGCGGTAAAGCCTCCGCTTTTCAGTTTTCAGATAAACAGACGGGATCTGATGCATTTCTCATATGCAAGATATCTGGAAAATAAAATAAGAGAAGGCTTTGGATTTGAGGGTACATCCATCAAGTTTGTATTCAGAGAAAAGGGCGAAAAAGGAGAATAAGGATGGAAGCGCTAAAATTTGTAATTCTCGTTGCGGCAGCATATTTTATCGGAAATATTTCACCATCCATACTTCTGGGCAAAGCCAGAGGAGTGGACATCAAAAAAGAAGGCAGCGGAAATGCCGGAACCACCAATGCGCTGAGAGTGCTGGGAAAGAAGGCGGCGCTGATCACTCTTGTAATCGATATCTGCAAGGGAGCTCTGGCAGTGCTGCTGGGAATGAAACTGGGAAGCTACCAGATAGGAACAGTATGTGCTCTGGCGGTATTCTGCGGTCATATATGGCCATGTCTGTACAGATTTAAAGGCGGGAAAGGCGTTGCAACGGCTTTTGGTGCCATACTGGCCGTAAACTGGCAAGTGGCTCTGCTGGAACTGGCAGTAGTGGCTGTGGGGCTGGGTCTCAGCAGGAGAATGTCAGTAGGATCGCTGCTAGGTGCAGTTGCATTCCCTGCAATATGCTGTATCCTTGAACCTGAATTTATATGGATAGGCTGTATTATGGCCGTAATTGTGGTTATAAAGCATCGAGCCAATATACAGAGACTGATTAAAGGCGAAGAACCAAAAATGTTTTAATTTTTCATTATATAATTCGTTGTGATACATTTTAAAGAGGAAATTTAAATGGAGAAAAAGATTACGGTCATAGGAGCAGGAAGTTTCGGAACCGCTCTTGCTGTTCTGCTGGCGTGCAAAGGATTTAATGTGTCGCTGTGGGGAAGGAAGAAATCACAGCTTGCACTGATGCGTGATACCGGAGAAAACCCGCATTACCTTCCGGGAGTAAAACTCCCCGCAGATCTTAGAATAGTTGACGATATTCAAGAAGCTGTTTCAGGCGCATATATTGCAGTGTTTGCTGTGCCTGCTCAGAACTTCAGAGAAATGCTGAGGCAGTGCGTGCCGTATCTTTGTAAGAATACGGTGATTGTCAACGTTGCCAAGGGGATAGAAAAGAACAGCCTCCTGAGACTTTCACAGATTGCAGAGGAAATTATCCCGGGAGTCAGATATGCGGTTCTTTCGGGTCCGTCACATGCGGAGGAAGTTGCAAGAATGCTTCCCACAACAGTTGCTGTAGCATCAAAGGATAATAAGCTTGCATCAGAGGTTCAGCAGATCTTCAATACAGACAGATTCCGAGTATATACCAATGACGATATAACCGGCGTTGAACTGGGGGGCGCGCTGAAAAATATCATAGCTCTGGGAGCCGGAATTTCTGACGGCATGGGATTTGGAGACAATGCTAAAGCAGCCATGATGACCAGAGGTATAACTGAGATGTGCCGGCTGGGTGCAGCCATGGGCGCCAACATAAACACCTTTTCCGGGCTTACCGGTATTGGCGATCTGATAGTTACATGTACCAGCATGCACTCAAGAAACAGAAGATGCGGCATTCTTATGGGACAGGGAAAGAGCACTGCGGAAGCTGTGGAGGAGATAGGAATGGTGGTGGAAGGTATTTCTACTGCAGAAGCCGCCGGGGCACTGGCAAAAAAATATAATGTGGAGATGCCCATAACCGAAGCTATATGTGATATGATGGAAGGCAGAACCGATGCGGAAGCTACCGTGGACAGGCTGATGGGCAGAAAGACAAAAAATGAAATGCATATTTAGAGCATTGGAAGGGAGAAAAATTTGACATATAAAGAAAATTTTTCCGATAAAAAGAAATTTCATATAACTACTTTCGGTTGTCAGATGAATGAGCATGATTCTGAAATAATGGCGGGCATGCTTATTGAAAAAGGGTATGTCCAGACTGATAACAGAGAAGAAGCAGATATTGTGATCTTTAACACATGCAGTGTGAGAGAAAATGCAGACAAAAGATTTTTTGGAACGCTGGGGCAGCTTAAGCACAAGAAAATGCAGCAGAAAGAGGCATTTACCGTGTGTGTGTGCGGATGTATGATGCAGCAGCAGCATGTGGTGGATACAATAAAAGAAAAATATCCGTGGGTTGATGTCATATTCGGAACGCATAATATACATGAGCTTCCCAAGCTGCTGGATAATCTGCACACGGAACAGATAAAACAGATAGATGTGTGGGAAGATGGCAGAGAAATTGTCGAGGATCTTCCGGCGAAAAGACTTTTCAGACATAAAAGCTTTGTTAACATAATGTATGGATGCAACAACTTCTGCAGTTATTGCATTGTTCCATATACGAGAGGAAGGGAAAGAAGCAGAAAACCTGAAGACATAGTAAAAGAAGTGAGAATGCTGGCTGCAGACGGAGTAAAAGAGATTACTCTTCTTGGGCAGAATGTTAACTCATATCGTGGAAGAAGCGATGCAGGAGAAACAGATTTTGCAGATCTTATATATATGCTGGCAGATATAGAAGGAATAGACAGAATCAGATTCATGACCAGTCATCCTAAGGATCTGTCGGACAAGCTGATAGATGCATTCAGAAATTGCGACAAGCTATGCAAGTACATACATCTGCCTGTACAGGCCGGATCGGATGCAGTATTGAAGGATATGAACCGCAAATATACGGCTGATGACTACAGAACTCTTGTGAAGAAGATAAGGGCAGCCGTACCTGAAATTGCCATCTCCACTGATATCATAGTAGGATTTCCTGGAGAGACTGAGGAAGATTTTGAAGAAACACTTAAGCTTGTCCGGGAAACAGAATATGATTCTGCATTCACATTCCTTTATTCAATCAGAAAAGGAACACCCGCTGCGAGAAGGGAGGATCAGGTCCCTGAAGAAGTGAAACATCACAGGTTCAACAGGCTTGTTGAGGCAGTGAATGAATCATCTGCAAAGAAAAATCATGCTTATATAGGTAGAATAGAACGTGTTCTGGTGGACGGAACCAGCAGAAGCAAAGAGGGAACTTACGAAGGAAGAACCGACAGCTTCAAACTTGTGAACTTTACGGGAGAGGCCGGCCTTGAAGGAAAGATAGTTCCTGTGAAAATTACAGGAGCAAATACTTTCAGCCTGACAGGAGAGACAGCTGATTCCCTTAAGTTATAGATAACCATTTTGTAGTATGTGAAAGGACAAGACAATGGACATTTTCTCAGTCATCAGTCTTCTCGGAGGTCTGGCCATGTTTCTTTATGGTATGGAGGTCATGGGCGACGGACTAAAAAACGCATCGGGAAGCGCATTAAAAAAAGTTCTCGGTAAGGCAACTCAGAATATAGTTCTGGGTGTTATAACAGGTATGCTGGTAACTGCTGTGATTCAGAGTTCAACAGCTACAATTGTCCTTACGGTAGGATTGATTTCTGCAGGGATTCTTAATCTTAAGCAGGCAGTGAGCATAGTAATGGGTGCCAATATAGGAACTACTGTTACAGCCCAGATAATAAGGCTTATGGATATAGATTCCAGCGGAAATGTGATTCTGCAGTTTTTTAAGCCGGAGACGCTGGCACCGGTTGCGCTTATAATCGGAATATTGCTCATAATGTTCATAAAACTGCCAAACAGCAAGACAACAGGCGAGATATTTGTTGGATTCGGTATTCTGTTTGCAGGGCTTCTCAACATGACGGCAGCAGTAGAGCCACTGTCTGAATCGCCGGAATTTATTGATCTGATGCAGAGGTTCGGAGATAAACCGTTCCTTGCCCTCATGGTGGGACTGGTTTTGACCGTAATAATTCAGAGCTCTTCAGCCATGGTAGGTATGATACAGGCGTTATCCGTTACAGGAGCAATGACCTTCAATCTGATTTACCCTATGATAATGGGAATCAACCTGGGAACATGCGTCACAACCGCTCTTGTATGCTCCATAGGTTCCTCTAAGGATGCCAAAAGAGTAGGAGTGGTTCATATTGCGTTTAATGTTCTGGGAACAATATTATTTATGATAGTGATGGAACTGATCAAAGGCTTTGGCGGTTTTCCTGATCTTTGGCAAAGTACCGTCAACAGCGGCGGAATAGCTAATTTCCAGACTCTGTTCAACCTTATTACCGCAGTAGTTCTGGTACCATTTGCAGGCTATCTGGTAAAACTTTCCATGGCGATTGTCAAGCCGGATGTTGTCAACGAGGAAGACAAGGCGTACCTGCCCGTGCCTGATGCAAAACTTTACGAGGTTCCAAAACTTGCTCTTTCAGAAGCAAAAAAAGCCATTGCACGCATGGGAGAAGTGGCCTTCAAAAATCTTAAACGCAGCTGCATGCTCCTTGAGGTCTTCGACGAGAGAAGGGTGTCTGTTATAAACGAAAACGAAGATAATATGGATGTGTTTACAGATTCGATGGATACATATCTTGTAGATCTTTCAAAGCATGTTGAAACCGATGCTGACAGTCAGCGCATAACCACACTTATGCAGACATCAACAAATTTTGAACGCATCGGTGATCACGCCATTAACATTATGGAAGTGGCTCAGAGCGTAAATGAAGGAAAACTGGAATTCTCACAATCTGCCAACGAAGAGTTTGAGGTTGTAAAAGATGCTGTATTTGAGATAACGACTATGGCCATCGCCGCTTTTGCTCATATGGACAGTGACATTGCTCGCAGAATAGAGCCTCTTGAAGAAGTAATCGATGATATGGTTCTCAACCTTAAAGACAGGCATATTGAACGCCTTAAAAGAGGTGAGTGCACAACTGCCAACGGAATGGCTTTTGTTGAAGCTTTGACAAACCTTGAAAGAATTGCAGACCAGTGCTCAAATGTCGCACTGCTTGTTTTGAGCGAAAGCGACAAAGCTATACTTGGTAATCATCATGCTTATGTCAGAGAGCTGCATAAGGGCGGAGATGAGATTTATAATGAAGAGGTGGCAAAGAGAAAGAAGCAATATTTGTCCAGACTTGAACAATAGAAATAAAACTGATAAAAATCAGAGCGGTAATGCATAAGACCGCTCTGGTTTTTTATGTTTGCCTTATCATATGCTTTTCTCTTTTTACACAAAAAAGTAATAACCATCCGCAATCCTCATATATTTTTGATATCAGCAGGATTATGCGGAGGGATTATATGATAAATACATCAATCTATCAGGATATAGGGACCAGAGCCGGCGGTGACATATATCTGGGTGTGGTAGGGCCGGTAAGAACAGGAAAATCCACCTTCATAAAGCGATTCATGGATGTGCTGGTTTTTCCAAATATGGCTAACCCTTATGAAAAAACAAGAGTAATGGATGAACTCCCTCAAAGCGGAGAAGGAAAAACCATAACCACAGCAGAGCCCAAATTCATACCGCCTGAAGCGGTAAAGGTTAATACAAAGACAGGCGCAAGTTTTAATGTAAAGCTGGTGGACTGTGTAGGATATATGGTTCCGGGAGCTCAGGGGAATCTGGAGGACGGAAAAGAACGAATGGTGAGCACGCCTTGGTTTGAAGAACAGATTCCTTTCAGTAAAGCGGCAGAAGTAGGAACTGAAAAAGTCATAAAAGAGCATTCTGTAATCGGGATTGTTGTGACCTGTGATGGCAGTTTCGGTGAACTTCCCAGGGAAAGCTTCGAAGAGGCTGAAAAGAGAACTGTGGAATGCCTCAAGGAGATAAATAAACCTTTTGCTGTAATTTTGAATTCTGCTACTCCTCAGAATGAAAGAAGCCGGCAGCTGGCACGAAAACTTGAAGAAAGGTATGGAGTGCCGGTTATTCTTGTGAACTGCAAGCGAATGACAGAGGAAAATTTTGAGGAACTTTTCAATAAACTTATATATCAGTTCCCGGCGTGTGAAATTCATTTCAGACTTCCCGGATATCTGGAGGCTTTACCTGAAAACCACTGGATAAAATCCACAATGACAGAGAGCATAAGAAACTGGATGAACAGCTTCGACACCATGGGTCAGGTCATAGAGGGATGCAGTGCTGTTGCCGACGGAAAGGTTGTCAGATCTGTTCAGATGGTAAAGGCTGAAATGTCCGGAGGA
This sequence comes from Firmicutes bacterium UBA1702, assembly GCA_002320005.1. Lineage (GTDB taxonomy): Bacteria > Bacillota > Clostridia > Peptostreptococcales > Anaerovoracaceae > Fimisoma. The sequence continues at coordinate 12,169 of DCJK01000007.1, read as the reverse complement.
ATAGTCGTGCTTGAACCGCAGCTGGAGGATTCTCTGTATTACAGAGTTATAGCGGAGCTTATGGAGGCGCCGGTGGAAAACGACAGGGAACTGTTTCTTCTGCTGAGAGAATATTCAAAAGCAAAACTTGCTTTTGACAGTATTAAGGAAGCGCTTACACAGGCCGAGGAAAGAAACTACGGGATTGTGGCTCCCAAATTGTCGGAAATGGTTCTTCAGCAGCCGGAGGTTTTCAGGCAGGGAAGCAAATTCGGAGTGAGGCTGAAAGCAAAAGCACCATGCCTGCATATAATAAAAACCGACATAACTACGGAAGTATCTCCTGTGGTGGGAACCGAAAGCCAGTCAACTGATCTTGCTCGCTATCTTACGGAACAGTTCGGAAAAGAAAATGAAGATATATGGGAGACAAATCTGTTTGGAAAATCTTTGAGAGAGATGGTAACAGAACAGATGGAGAGTAAAGTGAGAGATGTGCCGGATTCCCTTAAAACAAAGGTTCAGAAGTCTCTGCAGAAAATAAGCGATGAAGGAAAAGACTACTTTATATGCATCATATTGTAGATAAAGGGTATCACTTTTTTTAAAAAGGTGTATAATATTTCCTATGGAAAAGAAAAAAAATACACCTGAACAACGCAACACCGTTTTTGTAGCGGTAATAACATCTTTTATAACCACTTTTATGGGAAGCGCTCTTAACCTTGCTGTTCCCAATATTGAATCCGAGTTCGGAGTGAGTGCCGCCGATGTAGGCTGGGTCATTACAGTATATATGCTTACCTGTGCGGCACTGGCCGTGCCCTTTGGAAGGCTGGCTGACTTGTTTGATCGAAAAAAGATACTGTGGATGGGAATCCTGATTTTTACACTGGCATCTGCTGCATCTCCTCTTTCGTCAGGCATGGCCATGCTTCTGGTGTTCAGATTCTGCCAGGGTGTTGGAGCCTCTATGGTATTCAGCACCAACATTGCTATACTTGTGGCTGCTTTTGACGGAAGCAAAAGAGGACAGGTAGTAGGATATTCCACCAGTGCCACATATGTGGGACTTTCTGCGGGACCGGTGTTGGGAGGAATTCTTACACATAATCTGGGGTGGAAGTCGGTATTTCTGGCAGCTGCGGCAGTGTCAGCCGTGGCCTTTTACAGTGCCCTTAAAAAGCTGCCTCAGCAGACAAATGAGAAAAAAGCAGACATCAGTTTTGACTATAAGGGAAATGTCCTTTATGTTTCAGCAATCGTTGCTCTGATGTATGGCCTTTCAGTAATAAAAACATCAAGAATGGGTGCATTTATAATGGCTGCAGGGGTTCTGCTGCTGATTATTTTTGTGCATGTCGAACTGAAAGAAGAAAATCCTGTAATAAATATAGACATGTTTCGCAGCAACAAGGCTTATTCCTTTTCAAATATAGCAGCTATGCTGAACTATGGAGCCACTTTTGCAATAAGCTATCTCATATCAATATATCTTCAGGTCATAATGGGATATACATCCCAGCATGCAGGAATGATACTGATAGTGTCACCGGTGATTCAGGCAGTGCTGTCACCTCCCATGGGAAAACTTTCAGACAGGTACTCACCTTACGCCATGTCTTCTGCAGGAATGGGACTGTGTGCCGCAGCCCTGGCATTGTTTGCTTTTATGCCGGAAGAAAGCAGCCTTGCAAGAATAATACTGACACTGTCAATTTCAGGTGTGGGTTTTGCTTTGTTTTCCTCGCCTAACACCAATGCTGTGATGGCTTCGGTAGAAAAGGAGAACTACAGCGTGGCCACGTCAATACTGGCGACTATGCGTTCCATAGGACATACAACCAGTATGGCAATTGTGACGCTGGTAGTAGGAATGTATATGGGAAGCCTCAGCCTGGCAGAGGCAGATCCGCAAACTCTTATGACAACCATGCACACATGTTTCTTTGTGTTTACAGGACTGTGCGCTGCGGGAATTTTTATAGCCTTAAGAAGAAAAGCATGATATAATAGTTCAGAAGTCAAAAAAGCATTTCAGGTATTTGGATTATAAGGGGACAGATATATGCTTAATAATTTTATGAATTTTTTTACGGATTACCTGGGATCACTGGCATTACTTTATGTGATAAACGCCTTACTGGTTATTGCCGTAATTTTTACTGAAAGGAAGGAACCTGCAGCCACCTTGGCATGGATAATGGTTCTGACTTTCATACCTATTGTAGGAATAGTCTTCTATCTTGTCTTTAATCAGAATTTTTCCAGAAGTAAAATAAACAGGCTTACGGAAAAAGAAGAATTTGCAGTTAATTCATCTCTAAAAAGGCAGATGGAAAGCATGGACAAAGGAGACTATGATTTCTCGGGAAATGTTGCCGAAAAGTGGAAGCACCTTATAAAACTGAATCAGGTGTATGGGAGGGCATATTATACTCAGGACAACGACGTTGAACTGTATACTGACGGAAATCTGATGTTTGAAGCTGTCCTTCAGGATATAAAGAATGCAGAGACAAGTATAAACGCAGAGTACTACATTTTAAAAAGAGACCATATAGGAAGGCGGTTTATCCAGGCACTTACAGAAAAAGCAAAAGAAGGAGTGGAGGTGAGACTGCTCCTTGACGCCATGGGGAGCCGCTACATAACAAAAAGTGTTCTGAAAGAATTCACCGCTGCAGGAGGCAAGGTAGGGTATTTTTTCAAACCGAAATTTGCTATATTCGGAATAAAACTCAACTACAGAAATCACCGGAAAATCCTCATTATAGACGATAAAGCGGCATATACGGGAGGATATAATATTGCCAGAGAATATCTGGGGCAAAAGAAAAAATTCGGATACTGGCGTGATACGCATATAAGAATAAGAGGCGGTGCAGTTTATGACCTAAATGCCAGATTTATTCTGGACTGGCGTTTTACAACCAGAGAAAATCTGCCTGCTGTTAAGCCTCAGATGGAGAATTTAGAGGCAGGAACCAAGGGAATTCAGATAGTATCATGCGGACCTGAATCACCAAAAGAAGAGGTAAAACGTGCTTTTATGCGTATGATCACATATGCCCAGAAAAATGTGTACGTTCAGACGCCTTATTTTGTTCCCGATCCCAGCATAATAGAGTCACTAAAGATGGCAGCACAATCGGGTATTGATGTAAGAGTAATGATTCCAAGCATGCCGGATCACATGTTTGTCTACTGGGCAACTTATTCATACGTAGGCGAACTTCTTCGATCAGGGGCAAGAGTTTTTATATACGATGAAGGTTTTCTACATGCAAAGACACTGGTGGTTGATGGAGAAGTAGGGACTGTAGGGTCCACAAATTTTGACAACAGGAGCTTCAGGCTCAACTTCGAAACCAACGCTTTCATATTTGACGACGGTTTTGCCTTAAAAATGGAAGAAACTTTCCGCCGGGATATGGAAAAGGGCCATGAGCTCACTCTTGAAGACTACATGAACAGAAGTCTGATAATCAAATTTAAGGAAGCGATTTCAAGACTTTTAGCAGATATTTTATAGGAGGTCACGCGCAATGATAAGATTTTACATTGCACTCTGGGCATCAAAGTTTGCCATGTGGGTGTACAAGCTGAGAGGTGGGGAAAGAAACGACCGGCCCGGACTTCTGGCTTTTAAAATTTGCCCTGATTTTTTGAAACGTATAAGCAAACCGCCGCTGGTAATTTGTATAACAGGGACAAATGGCAAATCAACTACCTCTGCACTGGTAAACAACAAACTGGTATCGGAGGGATATAAAGTCTCATTTAATGACTGGGGTGCAAATCTGTATGCCGGATTTGCGCTTAACCTTATGAGATGTGTAACAATATTCAACAGGTCAAGATACGATGCATCCGTGCTGGAAGCAGATGAAAGAACTCTTGATGTATCCATGGGAATGATAGAGCCGAATTATATTCTGGTTACAAATATATGTAAAGACTCCTTGCGGAGAAACGGACATCCGGAATTTATTTTTGACATAGTTGACAGAACTTTTGACATTTTGGGGGACAAGACCATGGCGATTCTCAACGCCAATGACCCTATCAGTTCTCAGCTTGCCCATAACTCAAGGAGGGTGTTTTACGGAATGTCCGACATAAAAGCGGATCCTTTTGAAAACAAGGTGAAGGATATAGCCGTGTGTCCATACTGCGGGGACTACATCAGGTACAACTATCGCCTATACAGGCATATGGGCGACTTTTACTGCCCGACGTGTGATTTTAAAACGCCGGAATCAAAGTATTATGCAAAGAAGGTTGACCTTGAAAACAGGCAGATGATTGTTACGGAAAACGGACAGGATACGGTTTATCCGCTTATTTCCGACGCTGTCTATAACTCGTATAATGTACTTTCTTGCATTGCTCTTCTGCGTGAAATAGGAAGAGAAAAAGAAGACATAGCTGAATTCCTCAAATCTCAGCAGGTGACAAAAATCCGAGAAACCTGCGTTGAATACAAGGGAATAAAATATTATACCTATGGCGCAAAGAGCCAGAATATAAGCGCTGCGTCCACGGTATTTGAATATATGGCCAAAGAGCCTTCCGACAAAGATGTTGTTCTCCTTCTGGATGAGCTGCAGGACAAGAATCACCCTACAGAGACCCTTACATGGCTGTATGAAACTGACTATGAATTTCTTAACAGCCCTAACATCAAAAAAATAATAGTGGGAGGACATATGTTCCTGAACCAGAAACTCAGGCTGCTCCTTGCCGGCATACCGGAGGAAAAAATAGTCTGTGTGGAGAACGAAGCGGACATTCCACAGCATGTTGACAGAGAAGGTATAGAAAAAGTATATGTTCTCTTTGAAATCGACTGCCTCACCAAGGCGCGCAATATGAGGGATGCCATAGTTCGTAAAGCAAAGGAGGAAGACACAAAATGAAAAAAATAGAACTGCTTTTTCCGGAGCTTTGTAACATTTATGGTGAGAGCTACAATGTAGAATATCTAAAAAGAAGCAATCCAGATAATATTGAAGTCATAGAGACCAACCACAGAGATATCCCTGCCTTTGTAAAAGAAGGCGTGGATATGGTTTATCTGGGATGCACCACAGAGCGAAAACAGGAAATAATAATAGAAATTCTCAAACCATATAAAGAAAGAATAAAAGAACTGATAGACAAAAACGTGATTTTTCTGATAACAGGCAATTCCGTTGAGATTTTCGGGAACTACATCAAGGATGAAGACAGAGTTATAGAAGCTTTGGGTATTTTTGACTTTTACTCGGAGCGCTATATGAAAAAGGACCGTCATAATTCTCAGTTTATAGGCAAGCATGAGGATCTTACGCTTATGGGCCACCGCAGCCAGTTCTCCTTTGCATATGGGGAATTTCAAAATTGCTTCATAAACATAGAAAAGGGAATAGGCATGAATAAAGAAACAAAAAAAGAAGGAATTCATGTAAAAAACTTCTTTGCAACATATTCTCTGGGACCGTTCCTTATACTTAATCCATATTTTGCAAAGCAGCTCCTTTCAACTATGGGATTGGATGATAAGCTGTGCTTTGAAAAGGAAATACTTGAAGCATATGAGTACAGGCTTAAAGAATTAAGAAGAACTATAAAATAGACGGAGAAAAGCAATGATTAACTTAAGATTTCTGTTAAAAAGAATGAAAGATGCCAATTACAAAGGCTTTATAGATTCAGCAAAGCGGGTAAGCAGCATGAATAACAGGTCGTGGCTTATAAACCTTGCAGACTGCCTATTCTGTACAGCCAAATATGGGTCGGGCTACATTGACTATGAAACTTTTGCCATGTTTGACATGAATGCAAAGGAAAGAGCCAATGTGCTTACAATTTCTAAAAACAATAATCTGGTAAAGCAGCTTAACGATCAGAGCTATGCTGTATATTTTGAAGATAAAGCGGTGTTTAATGAGCGGTTTAATAAGTATTTAAAGAGAGACTGGATGCTGCTCAAGGACAACCTGCCTCAGTTCACGGAATTCCTGAAAGGAAAGAAAAAAATCATAGCAAAACCTCTTGACCAGTGCTGCGGAAGAGGGATAGACATCTATGCCACAGATGATTATGAACCGGAGAAATTATATGACATGCTTGTGGCAAACAAAGCATATCTGGTGGAAGAAGTGGTAGTGCAGGATGATACCATGGCGATGCTTTCCAGCGGCTCTGTAAATACCATAAGGGTAATTACAATTCTCAACGGAGATAAGGTCAGCTTTGTGGCAGGATGCGTCAGAATGGGACAGGGAAGCAATGTTGTGGACAACTTTAACAGCGGAGGAATATCTTCGATGCTGGATGTTAATACCGGAACGCTTATGACTGACGGATATGACAAGTTCAGAAGCAACTTTGTGAAACACCCCGATACGGGAACAGTAATCAAAGGATTTAAAATACCTATGTGGGACGAGGCCAGAGCCATGGTTGCGGAAGCTGCAAAAGAAGTGCCTCAAATAAGATATGTAGGTTGGGATGTGGCCATAAGCAAAGAAAAAGGTCCGCTTCTGATAGAAGGAAACAGTTATCCGGGACAGGACGTTACTCAGTATCCTAAACTTAATCTGGGAACCTACGGAGTAATGATGGAAGCACTAAAATAAAAGGAGACGGGCTTTCGGGTCTGATAATTCAATGAGCAAATTAAGATTTACAGTTGCTTTATGGGCAGCAAAGCTGTCAGTTGTAGCACTTAAAATTACAAAACATAATGGCACAAATTTTCCGGGGGTCGTGGCACTTAAAATATGCCCTGATTTCCTCAGGCATATACAAAAGCCGCGCCATATTATAGGAGTTACGGGAACCAACGGGAAAACCACAGTCTGTAATCTGGCCATAGACATGTTCAGAGCCGACGGGAAGATTGTGCTCAATAATAATCTTGGATCCAATATAGATTCGGGTATTTCGACGGCACTGATAAACGGTGTGAACATATGGGGAAAATGCAGGTATGACAGTGCTCTTCTGGAAATAGATGAACGTTCGGCGCCTCTGATTTTCCCATATGTAAAACCGGAGATACTTCTCATAAACAATCTCACCAGGGATTCCATTATGCGAAACGGACACCCACAGTACATTGCAAGGATACTTACGGAAGAAATACCGAAGGAAACAAAACTGCTTATAAACGGCGATGACCTCATTGCATCGGGAATAGCACCGTCAAACAGTAGAAAATATTTCGGCATCGAATCCATGGACACTGACATAAATGAGTGCATAAACCTCATCAATGATATGCAGATATGCCCCAAGTGTGCAGGCAGGCTTCGGTACAGTCATGTGAGATATCATCATATCGGCAAGGCACTGTGTCCGGAATGTGGATTCAGCTCACCTGAATGTGACTATGTAGGTAAAAATGTGAATACAGAGTCAATGACCATGGAAATCAGTGACAGCGGAGTTTCATGCACTTACAGATTACTCAATGACAGTATCTTCAACATATACAATGTGTTGGCTGTAGTATCTCTTTTCAGAGAGCTTGGATACCGGCGAGAAAAGATATGCGCACTGCTGGAAAAAGTGGAAATAGTCAAGAGCAGATTCAGTGAGCAGGAAGCTGGTGGGTACAAAATCGTACGTCAGATGTCTAAAGACAAAAATGCTCTGGGGGCATCGAGAGCTTTTGATTATGTTTCCGGCAGGCCTGGTACAAAAGAACTTATTCTTATGATGAACTGTCTGGGAGATACAAAGCACTGGTCTGAGAATATCTGCTGGCTTTACGATGCCGATTTTGAATTCCTCAATAAAGAGGATATAAAGAATATAATCGTTACCGGACCAAGAGCAAAGGACTACTATCTCAGACTGAAACTGGCAGGACTTCCTGATGAAAAACTCACATTTGTGGAGAAGGAGCTGGAGGCACCGTCATCATTGCGGTTATATCCCGGAGAAAGCATCTATGTATTTTATGGTACGGACTCCATAGCATTAGGAAGCAGGGTAGTTGAGAATATCAAGAAGGTGATTACAGAAAGAGGTGACAGGCAGTGAAGATAGAAGTATTATTTCCGGAGATATGCAATCTGTACGGAGATTTATTTAATATAAAATATCTGAAAGACTGTCTGCCGGAAGCGGAAATAGTCAATACCGGACTTAAGGAGCAGCCGCTTTTCCTGACGGAGAAACCGGACCTGATATACATGGGAACCACTACTGAGCAAGGTCAGATTATGGCCATTGAAGCCCTGTCAAAATACAAGGAAAGAATACACCGGTGTATTGAAGACGGAGTCAGCTTTCTTATTACAGGCAATGCGCTTGAAGTTTTCTGCAAAGATATATATGAGGAAGATGAAAAGGTAGCAGACGGCCTTGGAATCCTGGATCTTACTGCCAGAAGAAAGGCACGCAAGAGATTCAACTCATTGTATCTGGGAGAGTTTAAAGCCGGAGAAAAGGAATCTCCAATTAAAATAGTGGGATTCAAAAGTGTTTTCGGATATGCTTATGGAGAAAATTATAATAATGAGCTTTTTGAAACAGAAAGGGGAGACGGGCTTAACCCTGGCGTAAAGGGAGAAGGAATAAGAATAAATAATTTCTTTGCCACATATATCATCGGACCTTTGCTGGTACTTAACCCGCCGTTTACAAGATGGTTCATAAAAGAGGCACTCATGTGCAACAGCGCCGAAATAGCCTTCTCTGAAGCCGCAGAAAATGCTTATGAAGACAGAGTGAAAGAGTATTCTGACCCTAATACCGGATTTTATTATTAGCATAAATAAAGGCGGAACCCCATTTTATAGGGGTTGCCGCTTTTTGATTTCATATCATTCTATCGGAATACATAATTCTGTACCGATAAGCATGTTATAAGGGTCTATGGACGGATTTGCTCTCATCAGATTATCAAGGCGTATTCCGTGCTTTTTTGCAATAAGATAAAGGGTGTCGCCGGGAGCGACTATGTGCGTCTCAAAACATTCTTTTGGAGACTGTGGAAGCTGATCTTCGGTACCAGGTATGCATAGTCTGGTTCCTATACGGAGGCTGTAGGGATTGTCGATACCGTTGACCTTCATAAGTAGACTCACCGGAAGATCGTACTTTTCGGCAATGGAATAGAGTGTGTCACCCTCACTGATTGTGTAAACATCGATGCAAACAAGAGATGTATTCATAAAAACCACCTTTCAGGATGAGGCAGATGCCTCGTTTTTATTATGTAGGAAATACCGGCGTGATATTTCCGGAATAACAAGAAAGCCTACTGCTGAAGATGCAATCGGCGCAGCCGACTTTCTTACAATATAATATTTAAACTCATGAGAAAATGTGATAAAATAGCCCATATATTTTAACAAAAGAGGTACAGAGATGAAAGACAGCTTTAAAAGAATGTTTAGAAATGTAAATCCGGCAATACTCATAATAATAGCGGTGCTTCTGGTAAACAAGATGCTTTCTTCAAACCAGAGTCTGGGAGAGTGGCTGTATACTCAGCTACTGCTTCTTCCGGCCATAATCATAGGGCTGACTTTCCACGAGGCAGCACATGGTTATGTATCATACTGGCTCGGAGATCCTACTCCGAAGCTTCAGGGAAGGCTTTCTCTCAATCCCATAAGGCACATTGACCCAATAGGCTTTCTTGCATTGTTCTTTGCCGGCTTCGGGTGGGGACAGCCGGTGGAAATAAATCCGATGTATTATAAGCACAGAAGGAGAGATGAACTTCTGGTTGCCATGGCAGGAGTGGTGACAAACTTTATAATTGCACTGGTGGCGTCACTGGCACTGAAACTTCTAATAAATGCTAACGGATGGTATTTTAGCGGAATTACGGAGATATTTTTCTATATACTCTATTATATAGTAGCCATAAATATAATGCTCATGATATTTAATTTGCTGCCGGTTCCGCCTCTTGACGGCTTCGGCGTGCTGACACAGATCTTCAATCTTCAGAAATACAGCTGGTTTGATACGGTTTACCGCAACGGATTCCTTATTCTTATGGTGCTTATAATATTCAATATTGTGGATAGGATATTAACACCGGCAATGGATTTCTTCATGAATCTCCTTTTTTAAGGTTTACAGCTGTCCGGCAAGGGCAGCTGTTTTTATCAGATTCAAAAAGGGCAGAAGCAGGTTGCAAGAATAAATTATTAGCACTCTTTTTTAGTGAGTGCCAAAAAAGTTCTTTACATTTGTTTTCAGCAGGTGTAATATATATTTGTAAACGGAAAGGGGATGAGTTTATGAATATAGAAAAATATACACAGAATGCACAGTCCGCCATTATGGACTGCCAGAATATAGCTATTTCAGAAGGTCATCAGATGCTGGATGGGGAGCACCTTCATCTGGCGCTACTTATGCAGAAGGATGGCCTGATTCCGAAACTTCTGCAATATAATAAGGTTGATGTCACTGCAATGATTGCAGATCTACAGGAAGAAATGGAAAAACTGCCGAAGGTAATGGGAAATGCTGATAACATGTACTCTTCCAGAAGGCTTTCGCAGATTCTGATGAATGCCGAGAAGATTGCAGAGCAGTTCAAGGACGAATATGTAAGCGTTGAACACCTTTATCTGGCACTTCTGGATGAGAAAAAGACGCCAAGCGCAGCCATATTTGCAAAGTTCGGAATAACCAGAGATAATTTCCTGTCAGCTCTGTCAAAAGTAAGGGGGAATCAGAGAGTGACAAGTCAGAATCCTGAAGACAATTACGACGCGCTGACCAAATACGGAAGAGATCTGGTGGAGATGGCTAGAGAAGGAAAGCTTGATCCAGTAATCGGCAGAGATGCAGAAATCCGCCATGCCATTCAGATACTGTCCAGAAGAACAAAAAACAATCCTGTACTCATAGGCGAGCCGGGTGTAGGTAAAACCGCCGTAGTTGAGGGACTGGCCCAGCGAATTGTAAACGGCGATGTTCCGGAAGGATTAAAGGATAAAACCATTTTTGCACTGGATATGGGCGCGCTTATTGCAGGAGCCAAGTTCCGTGGTGAGTTTGAAGAAAGGCTGAAAGCTGTTCTCAATGAAGTGGAGAAATCCGAAGGAAGAATCATACTCTTCATAGATGAGATTCACAATATCGTAGGAGCAGGCAGAACAGAAGGCTCTATGGATGCCGGAAATCTGCTGAAACCGAAACTTGCCAGAGGAGAACTTCACTGCATAGGTGCAACAACTCTTGACGAGTACAGAAAATATATCGAAAAAGATGCTGCTCTCGAAAGAAGATTCCAGAAGGTTCTTGTGGATCAGCCTACAGTTGAAGATACCATCTCCATACTGAGAGGCCTCAAGGAGCGCTTTGAGATTCATCATGGTGTAAGAATAACTGATAATGCGCTGATTGCATGTGCAACTTTATCTGACAGATATATCAGTGACAGATTCCTGCCGGATAAAGCCATAGACCTTATGGACGAGGCAGCGGCAAGAATCAGAACCGAGATAGACAGCATGCCGCAGGAACTGGACGAGATCTCCAGAAAGATAATGCAGCTGGAAATAGAAAAACAGGCTCTTGGCAAAGAGACAGATAAAGGTTCCATGGCAAGACTGGCGGCACTGGAAAAAGAGCTTGCTTCCCTCAAGGAAGAAGATGCTCTCATGAGGGCAAAGTGGGAAAATGAAAAGAAAACCATTGCTGAAGTCAAAGGAACAAAGCAGCAGATAGAAGAAGTAAAGCACCAGATGGAAGAGGCTGAGAGAAACTACGATCTGGAAAAGCTGGCACAACTTAAGTACGGAACTTTGCCTGAACTCGAAAAGAAACTTGAAGAAGAAAAAGAAAAGGCAGCAGCCGGAGATGAAGAAAGACTTCTCAAAGAAGAGGTCACTGAAGAAGAAATTGCCGAAGTTATTTCCGGCTGGACAGGAATCCCTGTAAGCAAGCTGGTGGAAAGCGAAAGAGAAAAACTTCTCAGGCTGCCGGAAATTCTTCATAAGAGAGTAATCGGTCAGGATGAGGGCGTAAAAGCCGTCTCAGAAGCAATTCTAAGGGCAAGAGCAGGTCTTAAAGATGAGAACAGACCTATAGGTTCGTTCATTTTTCTGGGCCCTACAGGTGTAGGTAAGACGGAACTTGCAAAGGCTCTCTCGGAGGCGCTTTTTGACACGGAAAAGAACATGATTCGTATAGACATGTCTGAATATATGGAGAAACATTC
>DCJK01000002.1 GCA_002320005.1 Firmicutes bacterium UBA1702 | reverse complement strand
TATCAAATGTTGTAAGGCAACCGATCCCTGTTGCGGTAGCGGCGGTATGTTTATCCAGAGTGCTGCGCTAGTTAAGGCGCACCAGGGAGATATCAATAAAATCAATATTTATGGCCAGGAAAAAGATGCGGCAACGTACCGACTTGCAAAAATGAACCTTGTGTTGAGGGGACTTAGCCATAATCTGGGAGAGGAGAATGACTCTTCCTTTACCCATGATTTACATAAAGGACTGTTTTTTGACTATATTATGGCGAATCCTCCATTCAACCTGAAGGGATGGTATGACCCAACGCTGGCAAATGATGCCAGATGGGCGGATTATGCGCTTCCGCCGGAAAGCAATGCGAATTATGCCTGGATCCTCCATATCCTTTCCCACTTGAAGAAGACTAGCGGTGTTGCTGGATTCCTTCTGGCCAATGGAGCACTGAACGACGGGGACACACTGGAAATCCGCAAAAAGCTGATCCAGAATGACAAGGTTGAGGCAATCATTGTCCTGCCGAGAGAGCTCTTTATTACCACAGATATCAGTGTCACCCTTTGGATTTTGAACCAGAATAAAAAGGGCGGGAAGTATCACGGCAGGAATCTCAGGAACCGGGAACATCAGATTCTCTTTATGGACCTTCGTCAGTGGACGGAAAATCCAGTGAAAGGCGAAAATAAGAAGAAAGTAGAATTAAAACCAAACCAGATTGAGCATGCTGCCCAGATTTATCATACCTGGCAGACAGAGGGAACGGATGGGGCCAACTATGAGGTTCCCGAGCTCTACCGCAGTGTGGCTATGGCGGAAATCGAGAAGAAAGGTTGGGCATTGACCCCCAGCAAATACATCGAATTTATCGACCATGATATGGATATTGATTATGAACAGGAAATGAAGCGCATCCAAAAGGAAATGCAGGATATCATCAAACAGGAAAAGCAGTCCCAGCAAATGCTGGAAGATGCATTTAGGGGGATTGGATATGGGATTGACTAAAATTAGATTAGGCGATTATTTTGAGCTGTATTCTGAAAAATGTAATATTCCAAATTTAACCAATGACGAAGTTTCGGGTGTCAATAAAGAAAAGGAGTTCTTCGAGCCTTCTAATCAGGTCGGGAAAGATACGTCAAACTATAAAATAGTTCCCCCAATGTATTTTGCATGTAATCTGATGCATGTTGGAAGGGATAGAGTACTTCCTATAGCATTAAATCACAGTGGGAAGAATAAAATAGTTAGTCCGGCTTATTTTATTTTTAAAATCGTTGCGAATAAAGATCTTCTGGTTGATTACTTCTTTATTCTGTTAAAATGTTCTGAAAGAGATCGTTACTTTTGGTTTAATACAGATGCATCAATTCGAGATGGTATGACGTGGAATGATTTATGCAATGTGGAAATTGAAGTACCATCACTTCCTGTCCAACAAAAATATGTAGATGTCTATAATGCCATGTTGGTCAATCAGCAAAGCTATGAGCGTGGGCTGGAAGATTTGAGATTAACGATAGATGCAATTATCGATAAATTTAAAAATAAAGAACAGAGAATACCAATTCGTAGTTTATTGCAGGAAGTTGATCAGAGAAATATAGATTGTCAGATTCATGATATCTATGGGATTACAATGAACAAGGAATTTATTCCATCTGTAGCCAACCTGGAAGGTGTTGATTTAGCAAGATATAAAACAGTAAAACCAGGACAGATGGCCTTAAATTTAATGCACGTTGGACGTGATAAATCACTACCAATTGCTATAAATAAAGCAGATTGTACCATTGGAGTTTCACCGGCATATTTTGTTTTTGATTTAAAGTGCGATATGACACAATGCCTTCCTGAGTATATTGTTATGTGGTTATCCAGAGAGGAAAGTGGGAGATACTGCTGGTATATAAGTGATACAAGTGTTAGAGGCGGATTTTCTTTGGAGCAATTTAAATGTATTGAAATCCCAGTTCCGAGTATTAAGATGCAAAGCGATTTAGTTGAAATTTATCATGCCCTTGCTATCAGAAAAAATCTGAATGAGCAGTTGAAAAATCAAATCAAAGATATTTGCCCTGTCTTAATCAAAGGCTCCATTGAAGAAGGCCAGAGGGAGGTTTAACCATGGCGAGGTTAAAAGAGTTTTATGGGCATTTCTGTGAATCAGAATATGAGTCTGCCTTTATTGGCTTTCTGGAAGAAGAAGGATGGACTTATACCGCCGGTGATGATATTCATCGTCAGTCGAAAAGGGATGTACTGATAGAAGATGATTTTAAATCTTTTATCGCACAGACAAATGCAGATTTAACGGAAGAGGAAGTATCCCGGATTTTCGATACAATCCGCCTTGCAGGGAGTGAAAGTGTTTTTGCTACGCTCCATAAGGTATATGGCTGGATGGTAAATGGAGTCCAGTTTACCCCTAAATCCGGTCTGCCGCGCATGGCAGCACTCATTGATTTCGAGAATCCGGAAAAAAATACTTTCCGTGTCGTCAACCAGTTTACGGTAGAATATACGAATAATGGGCAGAAGGTCAACCGCAGACCGGACGTTCTTCTTTTCGTAAACGGAATGCCTCTCTGTGTCATCGAATTGAAAAACCCTGCTGATGCGAATGCAACAATTCACGATGCCTGGGAGCAAATCAATATCCGGTACTGGCGGGATATTCCGCATCTTCTCCATTATTGCCCCCTCGCTTGTATTTCTGATGGAGTCAAGACAAGACTTGGGAGTGTCCGGACTCCCTATGAACACTTCTATGCCTGGAGAAGAGTTCATGATGGGGATAAAGTGTCGACCCTTCCCTTTGAAGAAACGAAATGCATGATTCAGGGCGTGTATGCTCCGAAACGGTTCCTTGAGATTTTCCGTGACTATATTTATTTCCAGGACAGTAACTTTGACAGTGAAGAAAAAGAAATCATTTGCCGCTATCCGCAGTTTTTTGCTACCAGGCTGCTGAAGAAAAGTATTGTGCATTCCGTAGCTTCCGGTACCGGAAAAGGTGGGACTTATTTTGGGGCTACTGGCTGCGGAAAGACCTTTACCATGGCGTTTCTGGCAAGACAACTTTCCCTGCGCTGTGCAGATATCGATGAGATGGGTTCGCCTACCATCATTTTGATTGTTGACCGGGAGGAATTACAAAAACAAAGCGCAAAGCTTTTTATGAAGAGCAAAGAATTTTTGAATCTGGGGGATGTTTCTGTTGTGAAAGACAGACATGATTTGCGGCAGGAACTGGGTGCCAGACAGAGCGGCGGGTTCTATATCTGTACGATCCAGAAATTCTGCGACAGGGAAGAAGATAAGATTGGCTTGATTAATGATCGCCCCAATATCATTTGCTTCTCTGATGAGGCACACCGTACGCAGCTGGAACGCTCCAGAGAAATCCAGTTCAGTAAATCTGCTGATGAAAACATGAAAGCCATGCTTTCTAAGCCGTATGCCAAAGTATTGAAAGAAGCCTTTCCCCATGCGACCTTCGTAGGTTTTACGGGAACCCCCATTGCGGAAACTTACCAGACATTTGGTGACGAAATTGATCGATATACTATGGATCAGGCTGTCGCCGATGGGCTGACGGTTCGCATAAAGTATCATCCTCGTATTGCAAAGGTCCTTCTGGACAATCAGAAAATTAAAGAAATCGAAGATTATTATAAAAAATGTGCTAAAGATGGAGCAACGGCAGAGGACGTTGAGGCCAGTAAGAAGGCCATGAGCAGCATGGAAGTGATCCTTGGAGAACCATCTAGACTGGAACGCCTCGCTGTTGATATTCATGATCATTACACCTCTTCCTGTGCGTTGGATCCGGATAGAATCCAAAAGGCGATGGTTGTTTGTTCCAATAGAAAAATCGCCTATAACCTGCTCCAAATTTTCCGTAAGAAATATCCTGAATGGTTTGAAGAAAAGAAGGCTCCAGATGGTGTTGCCGTTACAGACGAAGAATTGAGAGAACTGAAACCCATACCGTTTATGGCTATGGTTTCAAGTGTTGGAAGCAATGATCCAGAAGAAATGTACAATTACCTGGGCGGGGTCAGGAATGACAAGCGTTCTCAAGAGTTGGATGCGGCCTTCAAACAGGATAAATCAAATTTCCATATTGTCATTGTGGTTGATATGTGGATTACCGGGTTCGATGTTCCGGCGCTTACGTATCTATATAATGACAAGCCTCTGAAAAAACATCTTCTCATCCAGACCATCAGCCGGGTCAATCGAAAGTATCCTGGTAAGGAATATGGAATGGTCATAGATTATATTGGTATCCGTGACAATATGCGGCAAGCGATGAAAATCTATGGGGGTGATACTTCTGTAGCCCCTACCGAAGATGATGTGCAGCAGGCAACGGCTGTATTCAGAGAAGAACTGGAAGTTCTGAAGGCATTATTCCGGGAATATGATTTGAAGCCCTTTCTTGATCCCCAATGTGATCCTGGTGAAAGGTATAAATTGCTGGCAAAAGCAGCCGAGTATGTATTCAGTTCCACAGAAGAACTTCAAATCGAAGGGAGAAAGAAGAATCAGGCTGTATCCTTAAAAACTTATTTCTTAAAAACCGTAAAAAGAATGCGCATAGCGTACGACGTATGCCAGCCTTCCGGATATTTGGGCGAAGAGGAAATGGCTCTTGCACAGTGCTTCATGGCTATTGCAGGGTTTATCCGCAAAATGAGTGGGACTACCCAATTGGATACGGATACCATGAATCGGACTGTGTCCAAGATGGTAGAGGAAGCGTTAAAGTACAATCAAGTTGAAAATGTGCTTGAAGCAGGCGAAGAAGAAGATGTTTTTTCTCCTGAGTATTTGGAGAAGCTTTCAGATGTGAAGATGCCAGCAACAAAATTGGAAATCCTTGTAAAGGTTCTCCGGAGACAAATCCAGGAATATAGCAAGGTAAATGGGATTGCGGCTAAGACATTCCGGGAAATGCTGGAAAAAACCATCGAGGAATATCACGATAGAAGAAAACATCTGGCAGCTGAGGAAGCGGGACAGATGCAGGAAGAAGCTTCTCTGGATATCATTCGCAAAGCAACAGAACAAGCCCAGAATATTCTTTCCCTGATGAATCAGGATCGCCAGAGTTTCCGGAAGATTGGACTTACTTTTGAAGAAAAGGCTTTTTATGATATTCTGATTGCACTTCGTGATCGGTATAACTTCGAATATGGGGAAGATAAGGAAATTGATGGTGTTGTTGTAAACGAGAAGTGCAAGAGCCTTGCCAGGAAAGTGAAAGATATTATAGATACGAAATCTTCCTATGCTGACTGGCTGAATAACCAAAATGTTCGAAATCAGTTAAAGTTGGAGATCAAGATTTGTCTTGTAAAAAATGGATATCCTCCTCAGTATAGTCCAGAGGTATTCAGGAAAGTGATGGACCAGGTGGAAAACTACGAGGAAAATTTTGATGATACAACAGAAAGATAAATGGAATATTCCTGGGTGAAAAAGACAATATATAGAAAGAAGGTTTTTAATGTCCCGTGTAACTGAAATTGCTCGGCTTTTGCACTGTACGGAAAGCAATGTTTGCAGGTTGCTTCGGGAAGGGAAAATCCAAGGTACCCGCACTGCTTACAGGTGGGTGGTATCTGAACAGGCGGTCCAGGAGTACCTGGACCGTCCGAAACCCAAATTTCATCCCATTAAAAACAAATTATACAAAGGGCAGAAGTTTGGATACTGGACTGTTTTGGACCCTGAATCCAGAAAAAATAAGAATGAGAAGAGAACGGCTCTGGTTTAGTGCATCTGCGGGAAAAAGAAAAGAGTCATCATTATGGACCTGGTTAATGGTCATAGTCGTTCCTGTGGGTGCCGTCGTGCAGAAAACCTTAGCCAGGGGCAACAGGAAGGCAAGAAAAAAGGCCAGGAAATTATGGGCCGGATTCATCAGGAGGGATTAGCGCTCCGGTATCTGGACAAGAAAGTTAGTCGGAACAGCCGATCCGGGCATACAGGAGTTTGTTGGCGGGAAAATATGCAGAAGTATTATGCGTACATCATGGTGAACCGAAAACAGATTCCCTTGGGGTATTATGACAAGTTGGAAGATGCCATTGATGCTCGGAAAGTCGGGGAAGAGAAGTATTTTCGGTCTAAACAGGAAAAGGTAGATGCTATCAAGAGAGGAACGTCCAAGTGACGGGCCTCTTATTTTTTTGTCTCAAGATCGATCAAAAAACCTTAGCTGGTATAGGAGCCATGGCAGCTTCTCATATCGGTTTTTTGCATGCCCAGAAAAATTATTTAATTTTTTTTGGAGAAACCGTCAGAAAATCCACTCTCCCAAGGCTAAAGAGTGGAGGGGAAAACGATACCAACCCTCAGGAAGGAGGAAAAGCCATGAAGCAAAGAGTAAGCATCAGCGTTTCAGCGGCAAAGGGTAATGGACATATTGCTGCCGTGCGGTCTGTGTCCGTGCGGGAACGGATCCTACGGTTCCTGCTGGGCGGGAAGGAAAAAGTAACCATCATCGTACCAGGTGACTCTGTAGAGGAACTGGCCATCAGGGAAATTAACGAAGGAGGAAACTAAGGTGACGAAGGACAATCTTGAAAATCTGGCGAACGAAATGGCCAATTGCACAAAGAACCTGCTGCGGATTGTAGAAGCTCTGGAAAACGAGATGAACAATAGAACAGCAGAACCGGAAAGGGTGGTTCCGGAGCGGAAGGCCCTTTCTTTTGAAGAAGTTCGGAAAGCGGCGGCTGACAAGTCCCGCCAGGGATTCACAGCAGAAGTGAAAGCCCTTATTGAAAAATATGGGGAGGAAAAACTCTCCAGCGTAAAGCCGGAAGACTATGAAGCCTTTATGAAGGAACTGGAGGAGATCAGCCATGCCGGATAAGCAGCATGCGGTTCTTTCCGCCTCGTCCAGCTACCGCTGGCTGGCCTGCCCGCCTTCCGCGTTGGAGTGTGCTAAGCGGCCGGATACCACAAGCGACTTTGCCCGGGAGGGTACGGATGCTCATACTCTCTGCGAATACAAGGTGAAGGAAGCCCTGGGCAGGAAGGCCCAGAACCCTACGGGGACCCTCGACTATTACAGCGAGGAAATGGCTGAATGCACGGACGACTATGCCCAATTCGTCATGGAGCGGCTTGCGGAAGCAAAGAAAGAGTGCAAGGATCCCATCGTCCTTGTAGAACAGCGGTTGGACTTCTCGAAATGGGTGCCGGATGGGTTCGGTACAGGAGACTGTGTCATTGTGGCGGACGATACCCTGACCGTCATCGATTACAAGCACGGGCTTGGTGTGGAAGTCAGTGCGGAGAAGAATCCCCAGATGATGTGCTATGCCCTGGGAGCACTGGACCTCTTCGACGGGATTTACGATATCCAAAGGGTCTCCATGACCATCTTCCAGCCAAGACGGGATAATGTCAGCACCTACGAAATGACCAAAGGCGACCTGTTCCAATGGGCGGAGAAAGTCCTCA
>DCJK01000001.1 GCA_002320005.1 Firmicutes bacterium UBA1702 | reverse complement strand
CCGGCTGAGCCGGTAGTTATGATTGCATTAAAAATTATGATACGGATGATTATTCATCAGTCACCTTAACATTTATCATATGGTATTTCTTTGAAGAATCATTTGCGACACAAGACTTATACGCCTATGGTTCTTTGGATTAGTTTCACTGACAAAGGAACCATGCCATCGCTAGCTGTCTGCCATTGGGCTGCCTCGCAGAAGCAATGTGCTGCTTCCGACAGGCATATAAGCATACAAAAAATGTCAGGAAAGCGCATTTTTCAAAGCTTCAAGTAGCCGTTTAGAGGGATATGGCTTAAAGACGACGCCTTTGGCTCCACGCTTTATGCATTTGTCAGCCTGTGCTTGCTGTCCAAGTGCTGCATGCATTACCACAATGGCTTCTTTATCTATTTCCAGAATCTTTTTCAGGATGGTTATGCCATCCATCTTAGGCATAGTAATGCTAAGAAGAACCAGATCCGGATGATGTTCCGCATAAAGCTCTATTGCCTCTTTGCCGTTATCTGTTTCAGCGATAACGCAATATTCACTGTTTTTAAGTGCTTCGCGCGCCATCATGCGATAAGAATTCATGTGATCACAGATAAGAATTTTGTAAGTCATATCAATTCTCCTTTTTAAAATATTTCCTGCATCGGGTCCGTAACAAGAACGGTTTACCCTGATGAGGATGTTACTCAGATTTTACTTTTCGAAGAACAAAATAACACGTGTGATGCCGGATGCACTGCTGATGAGAATTTTTCATATTCCCAATGTTGTTTCCAAAGGAGGGGAATGGATGCCAAAGGCTTTGTCCTAAGCCTCTGCTTCTGCAAGGATTTTATCGTAATTCTCCGACTTATACCCATCGGTTAAAAAACGAACTCCATTATCGTGTAGAAACTTTACCCATCTGAAATTTTCAAAAATACGCAATATGTCTGTCTAAAGGATTATGGCCAAAGTCCGGCATGGTGAAAGCAAGCGGATATGCTCGTGCTGTGCAGCCCCGAGGTGTCACAAGTGCCGCAGCCCGTTTAAATTTGGAAGCATTATATCACAAGCTCTGAAAAAAATTCAAGAGACCGGAACCTGTTGATGTGAAAAATGTCAGGCACTGTGGCAATACGGTGGTTTCATGCATTCAATCGGCTCTGTTATCGGATGGCGGCAGCGTTACGCGGATCAGCATGAGGACGCCCATCGCAAATCTGAGCCGCTTTGCGTTATGAAAAAAATAAAAAACAGCCTTGACTCTCCCCTTAAGGGGAGGTGATAGAATCCTCCTTGAAAAGAAAGGCAAGGAGGAATTTTTATGGAGGAACAATATATCTGTGTAAGAAATCTTACTAAATACTTTGAAAAACGCCAGGTGGTAGACCATCTGTCTTTTGATGTGAAGAAAGGCGAAGTCTTTGCGCTGCTGGGGCATAACGGAGCAGGCAAAAGCACCACCATTGATCTGATTCTGGGATTGAAGACCCCCGATGAGGGAACTGCAAGGATAATGGAAATGAATGCCGCCAAAAATAGGAAAGCTGTATTTGAGAAAGTGGGTGTGCAGCTTCAGCATACCCGATACCAGAATAATATTACAGTGGAGGAAGCGTGTGTTGAGTATGCGTCTCTGTACAAAGACCCGGCAGACTATCACCTCCTGCTGGAGAAGTTCGGCCTTGATTCCCTGAAAAAGAACTTCGTCTCAAAACTTTCCGGCGGAGAAAGGCAGAAACTTTCTGTCGTGCTGGCGCTGATCGGAGACCCGGAAATAGTTTTTCTGGACGAGCTGACCACCGGGCTGGATGTTGCGGCAAGGCGTGAAGTTTGGAAAACCTTGAAGCAGCTGAAAGAACAGGGGCTTACCATATTTCTTACCACCCATTATATGGAGGAGGCAGAAGCACTTTGTGACAGAATATGTATCATCAGGTCGGGGAAAAAGGTAACAGAAGGAACAATCCGTGAAGTGATTGAGGCTTCGGGTCAGAAGAATCTGGAGGATGCATATCTGTTCTTTATGGGAGAGGAGGACCTTTTATAATGAGATTTTTAAAAATGTATCAGGTGGAACAGAAACTTTTTTTAAGAACACCTGACGTGATAGTGTTTAATCTGGCCATGCCGCTGGTCACTCTGATTCTGATCACAATAATTGCCGGAAATAAGGCAGCGGCAGATTCAGGCCTTACTTTCCTTCAGAGCTCATATGTGGCTCTTTCCACCGTAGGAATCTGCTGCAGCGCATTTATGAGCATACCTATTTCCATAGTGGAATACCGGTCTCAGAGAGTATTGAAGCGAATGTACTGCAGCCCGTGCTCACCGGCCAGACTTCTGGCCTGCGATACCATAGCCAGCGGTGTAATGGCTGTAATCTCAACCATTATATTAACTGTAGCCGCCGTTGTCTTTTTTGGCTACAGAATGTCAGGAAATATTTTCGCATATGTTGGAGCATGGTTTCTTACGATGATTTCCATGTTTTCCATAGGGCTTATGGTTGCAAGTCTGTGCCGTACTACAAAGTCTATGAACGTGGTTACCAGCTTACTCTATTTCCCTATGCTGCTGTTTTCAGGCGCCACCATTCCGGCTGAGGTCTTTCCGGCAGGGCTGAGGGCTGTTGCTGATATTATGCCTCTCGGAACCGGAATCAATCTGTTGAAAGCGGTCTCCATGGGGTGCTATAATGAAGTGATTGTACCGGTTATTATCTTGACTGCCATTGCCGTAATCTGCGGTGCAGTTGCAGTAAAGGCATTCAGATGGGAGTAGCGCTATGGATATGAAACAGAAACACCAGCCATGTGAAGTAAAAGACAACGGCACATACTATAAGATCGGCATGTTTGCGGCAATGAATCATGTTACGGTAAAGACCCTGCGCTTCTATGAGGAGCAGGGCCTGCTGGAACCGGCATTTATTCATCCGGAAACCGGGTACCGATATTATGTGCTTTCTCAAATGGCTGTAATTCACCAGATCACCGCTCTGAAAATGGCCGGATTCACCTTGGAGGAAATTGCCGGAATCAATTCCGGAGCCGATGAAGAGGCAGTACTTATGAAGAAAAAGTCAGAACTGCTGGCAAAGATATCTGAGCTCACAAGGCAGATAGCCATGGTGGACGGCTATCTTTCCAAAATGAAAAAGGGCCTTTCGGCGCCTGTCCTCATTAAAACAATCCCGGAAACCACTGTGGCAGCCATGAAGACAAGAATCGAGTCCTATGACTGCCTCTTTGACCGTATGCCGGAAATGGGGGCTCTGATGGAGGAAGCAGGCTGTGTATGTGCCATTCCGGAATACTGCTTTACAAGCTACCCGGAGCCTGGATACAAAACCGAGGACATTCTGGTGGAAATCTGCGAGTCTGTTGTAGAGGCCGGAAAGGAAATAGGAGATCTGCATTTCAAAAATCTTCCTGAAATACGGGCGGCCTGCATTTACCACAAAGGGTCTTACAGCACCTTTTCGGAATCATATGAAATCGTTCTGAAGTACATTGAAGAAAACGGATATGAAATCGCCGGTGAAATCAGGGAAAGCTATATTGACGGAGTCTGGAATAAAGACGAGGAAGAAGAATGGCTGTCGGAGATACAGATACCTATAAGGGAAAAAACAAAATAACCGCTAAGCGGCCGGAGCATCAGTTCTCCGGCCGTTGTCGCATAAAGACTCCGGATGCAAAGCATGGTGAGTTGACGGCGAAAGGTATGTAGAAGTTGAAATCCGTCGAAAAATAACATATAATAAATAATAATTTTTAGCCTGAAAACGGCGTCCCATGAATAAGTAGCGGAGGTAAGCGTTGTGACAAAGCCAGACAGAAGAACCAGAATCGCGCTGATTGTTACAGTCACACTTGTCGTTTTTGCGTATGTGCTGAGAGCGCTGGGAATGTGCGATTTTTATTCTCATGAGGTCGGAGTAGCACGTTCTTTTATCTATATAGGCATATTTACAGCGTGGGGTCTGTCTCTGCGCAATCGCATCATTCAGACCCAGGTACGTCGGTATATGACAGCCGCAGCAGTACTGATGGTTTTCTGGTTTGTGGTGCGGACTCTTAAATATAATTTTATTCCGGTAGCCTCTCATCCGGACCTTGTCAGATACATATGGTACATGTATTACCTTCCTATGATCTTTATACCTACCCTTGCAGTGCTTATCGCCTTGTCCATCGGCAGGCCTGACGGTTACAGGCTTACCCTTGGAACCACTGCACCTCTTTACTTTCCGGCAGGGGCGCTTTTACTTATGGTAATAACCAACGATTTGCATCAGAAGGTTTTCATTTTTCCGCCGGATGCAGAAGTATGGACAGACAAAGACTACGGATACGGAAAGGCATATTATATTGTTTTCGCATGGATTTTGTTATGTGCGGTTTTGACGCTGGCGGTGCTTTACGGCAAGTGCAGGATACCGGGGAGCCGCAGGCGAATTATGTTTCCGTGTATTCCTATAGTTGTACTGCTCTTATACTGCATTCTTTACTATGCAGGTGTAGAGTGGTTCAGATTTATAGCCGGGGATACGACAACTTTCTTCTGCCTTTCGTATGCCGCATATCTGGAAATATGCATACAATGCCGTTTTATTCAGTCTAATACCCGATATCGGCAGCTTTTTGACGCCTCTACAGTAAAAGCTCAGATAACGGATGATAAATATCAGATTCTGCTTTCTTCGAGGGCTTCCCAAACTGTCAGCACTCAGCTGCTGATGGATGCAGATAAAAACCCTGTTATGCTGGAGGGAGGAATAAGGCTCTGTTCAGCTCCCATACACAAAGGGCATTTTTACTGGCAGGAGGATGTATCTAAACTCCTCTCTGTGCTGGAGGAGTTAAGCAGTACCCGTGAAGAACTGCAGGAATACGGTGTTCTGCTTCGTGAAGAAAACAAGCAGAAACAGCGTCACCGGCGGCTGGAGGAACAGAAGCGTCTTTTTGAAACTGTGCAGAAAATAATTTCTCCGTCTGCAGAGCATCTCATGGAACTCCTGGAAGAACTGAAAAAGACTGACGACAAGGACAAAGCCCGTGAGCTCCAGGGCAGAATCTGCGTTATAGGAGCATATATCAAGCGCCGCAGCAATATTGTTTTTCTTGCGGACAAGAGCAGAGAGGTGGCAGCCGAGGAACTGGCATTGTGCCTGCGAGAATCAATCTCATACCTTCAACAGGTCGGAATTCCATGTGCTCTGAATTACACCATTCAGAGCAAAATCGGAGACAAAACGGCAGGAATGTTCTATGACTTTTTCGAGACAGCGCTGGAGCGTGCGTGGGAGAAAATTTCGCAGATGAATGTTGTAGCGACAGAAAACGAAACCTCATTGAGAATAACTATTATGACTGAGTACACATACAAACTTCGGGAACTTGAAAAAATTTTCCCTTGCTCGTCCGTGGAGGAAGATGAAGGCGTGTGCTACTGCACTCTGACAGTTCCGAAGGAGGGTGAAAGGCCATGAGTTTTTTAAAGAAATCCGTAAGAATGCGCCGTACGGCCGTGAAAGAAGGCTTTGACAACCTGCCGTCAGGCATCTGTTTCGCAGGAGATAACGGCATGATAATATTGTGTAACAAGCAGATGTACAAGCTGTGCCATATGCTTACCGGAAGAGATCTCCAGCACATTTCGGAGCTCCGGCTGGGGCTGCAGTCACCCGGAGCGGACGTGGAAGCGATAGACCCTGAGACTCTTCTGTTCAGATTTCCGGACGGTTTACTTTGGAGGTTTTCCGAAAGCACCATTACAGATGAAGAGGGATTCACATACACGGAAATAAAAGCTGTTGATGTGACACAGCTGTATTATAAAAGCAAAGAACTGGAGACAGAAAATAGCGCGCTGGAGGAGGCCAACGCCCGGGCACGAAGGCTTTATGCCGATATGGATGAAATAGTTCGTGAAAAAGAAACTCTTGCCATGAAAATGAAAGTCCATGATGATATAGGACAATGCCTCCTTGCTTCGCGAAAACTGCTGATTGAGGACGCACCTGCGGACGAATATAAAAAGAACTGCAGGCGATGGGAAGAGGCTCTGCAGATTATAAGGATTGCTGACAGAAGCCAATATGGAACCGTTTCGGTCTCTCTGGAAAACACCCTGGAGGAACTCATATCTTCAGCGTCGGAAATCGGTGTGACCATCAGCATAGAGGGCAGTTTGCCGGAAAACCGGAGAAATGCATATATGATGATTGTTGCCATGCGTGAATGCCTTACCAACACTGTGCGCCATGCGGAAGGCACGGAAATGTATGTGGAGATAGGCACAGAAAAGGGTGAAGACCGCATCACCATCACCAATAACGGCAGAAGACCGGAAAAGGAAATTACAGAAGGCGGCGGGCTGTCTGGGCTTAGACACAGCATGGAAAATATGGGCGGAGCATTGAGAATTGAAAGCGTACCGGAATTCAGGCTGATTGCGTTGCTTCCGGAGAAGGAGGATTCGTTATGACAAATGTACTTCTGGTGGAAGATACAAGAATGGGCAGAGACTGTATTTCAGGATATATCAATGCCAGCGGACGCTATAATCTGGTGGCGGCCATAACTAACGCCGGAATGGCAGAGATAACCTGCATGCATGAACCTGTAGATCTTATCCTTATGGATTATCGCACCGAAAACAACGAAGACGGTATTGCGGCAGCAGCCGCCATCAAACGTCATATGCCGGGGATAAAGATTATAATCATAACCAGCATGACCTCTGCAGACCTTATTGCCAGGGCAAAGGAAGCCGGTGCGGACAGCTTCTGGTACAAGGAAACCGGAGATGAAGACCTGATTTCGGTCATGGATAGAACCATGGGCGGCGAGCATATATATCCGGAGAGCCCGCCGGCAATCCGCATAGGAAATGCCTGCTCCACAGAGGTGAAGCCTATGCAGATGGAAGTTTTACGACTCATGGTCAAAGGATACAGCAATCCGGCCATTGCCGCTGAGCTGCATATCAGCGTCAGCGATGTCAAATGGCATGTTCAGGAACTGTTTCAGAAAACAGGCTACAGCAGCCGCGTAGAGCTGGTGGCAGATGTGATAAACAAGGAATTTATTGTCCCGGGACTGGACTGACACAGGAGACCTCCTGCTTTTACGCAGGAGTTTTTTTGTGCCCTTTTTTAAAAAAACTGGCCAATCGGCTAGGGCGATTTTTTTTGAATTCATTATAATGTGAATTATAGTGGCAGTAGAATGCCGGTGAATCAGAAAGAAAGCAGGTGAAAAGTGTGCGTATAGTGATTGTTAACATGAAGGATTACATCTTTGCCGATGCTGTAGCACAGTCACTGCAAGCAGACAAAAAAAGTGATTTTGTTGTTCAGAAAGCGACATCATCACTGCTGCACTGGGTCACACCCATTCTCTGACCAAGGTTGAAGCAAATGCTCCTACCTGCACAGAGGACGGTAACATCGAATACTACACTTGCTCCGGCTGCAGCAAGCTGTTTGCAGACGCCACCGGTAATGTTGAAATCAGTGCCGATAAGACAGTGGATAAGGCTACCGGACATCAGTACGAGTGGGTAATCGACAAGGAAGCTACGGAGACCGAAAAAGGCTCCAAGCATGAAGAGTGTACGGTTTGCGGCTACAAGAAGGATGCAGTTGAAATCCCTGCAACCGGAACACCTAAGACCGGAGACAGCAGCAACATGCTCCTTTGGGGAGCACTGCTCCTTGCAGGAGGATTAGGAGTCACCGGAACTGCGGCGTATAGCAAGAAGAGAAGAGAGGACGCCGAATAATTTTCGCATTTAAGCAAAGGACGATGACAGAATATTAAGCCACCGCCCTTTTGCTTTTAAAACAAGGTAATACGCCGTCTTTAATGATGAAGATAGGTGCATTAAAAATAAAAAAGAAAAGGAGAATCCATTATGAAAAAAAGAGCCAGACTATTTGTAATGCTTCTGTGCTGTATCATGGTTTTTGGAATGTTCCCAATTACCACAAATGCAGCCACCGCTGAAACTCAGCAGCCATTCTTGTTTGATGTAGACAAGAATGTTGTGAAGGGCGGCGAAGCAGCTCCCGGTGAGGAAAACTTCACCTTTGAACTTGAGTATGGGATTATCGGCGAAAACGAACAACACAGTGTGGTGTTTACACCGGACGATAGCGTAACTCTTGCAGACTGCGGTATTGACTTTACCAACGATACAATCACTACCGGTGGTGAAGGCAAAGAAACCTTTACTCTGGGCGGAACCATCGATCTTGAAAAAGTGAATACAGATCACCACTGGCAGACGGCCACCGGTAATGATGGTGTGACTAAAAGTGTAATTACATTTAGACTGACTGAAAAGAACGACGGCAAAGCCGGCTGGACATATTCCGATGTTGAACGCTATCTTACCATTACGGTTATAGGAAATGAGATATTCACCGACGTACACCTTCTGGGGAATGATGTTTCCGATAACAACTTTGAGAACATCTACACGGCTTATTCGTTTACCGTAAAGAAAACTGATACTGACGGCAAGGCTCTTGCCGGCGCAACCTTCTCCCTGACAGGTACAGGTGATTTTGAGGGCATGAACTATGAGGCAGTTTCCGGAAATGACGGTATTGCAACCTTTGTTGTTCCGGAAGGAAACTATACGCTGGCAGAAAAGACAGCACCTGAAGGTTATGTCAAATCAAACGAAACCTATACGCTCGCTGTTCGCAACGATTCTGAGCATACGGCTTTGGGATGGGGCGGAGAACCCGGCGTATATTTCTATGACGAAGATGAACCCGATTACAGCAACTACAAATATATTAAATATCAGCAGGTGACTTTCGTCAACAAGAAGGCTGAAGTACCAAAAGTTCCTGATACCGGTGACAGTGCAGGCATGCTTGTATGGGCGTCCCTGATGCTTGCCGGCGTATTTGGCCTTACTGCAATCAGAAGAAGAGAAAACGCCTGATATTTAAAAAATAATAATTACACATAGACGGCAGCGACTTCACCGCAGCCGTCTTTTTTATATAAAAATCATATCCGCGTGAAAGTGCGGTGTTCATAAGACAACTGACAACCACAGTAGTTTGCGCTGCTGTGGTTGTTCTTGTATTCTATCCTGCTATGTGGTAACATAGAACAAAACATACCTACTAACCGGAATTTGTGGAGATCAAATAAATATGACTATAAGTGAAATAAAAGAAGTTTTGGATGAGGCAAATTGCTGTTATGAAATAATAGAACAAGATAAACCTATTTTGTCTGCATTGGATGCTGAAGGTTTTTACCCTGTAGAAAAAGCTGCCCCCACTTATGTTTTGCAGACAGAAAATGGTCTTATTGGATGTATAACTTCTATGCAGAACGGACGTCTGGATTTTGAAAAGTTAAAAACAAAGTTGGGCTTTGAGAAATTAAAAATGGCGGACAGAAAGAAAGTTGAGAAGCAGACAGGGTATTTGACTGGCTGTATTCCACTTGTTGGATTGGGAATACCATGTGTTTTTGATAAAAAACTACTTTGCCATGATTTTGTTTATGGTGGAACAGGGAATGAACTCTTAACATTAAAAATCAATCCCAATGATTTGATAAAGGTAAATGAAATAAAAGGAATGTTTGATTAATCTACGCAAATTCCAGTTTGTCAAACAGGCACAAGGGAGCACTTCTATACGGGGTAATCCCCGTATGCGCGTCCTGCGGAGCGAATAGCCCGGACATATGAATGCCTGGGCTGTATTGCGTCACTGCAGCCGAACAAGGGACTGTGTCCCTTGCGCCGTGAAAGCGACTATCCTCTCAAAGAAAAAGGCGTGACCGCGAAAGTCACGCCTTTTATCTGTTTCACTGTCTTACGAACACCCCGCTAAAGGCGGGGATGGTTTTTTCAGCAGGAATTTATAAGAAACCGGCCTTTTTATCATGTGCCTCCGGTTAAACCTTAACACTATCTTAATTGACGGCATCAATCAAATGTTTTACAATTATAATAAATAACGGCACATGGAAACAACGGAGAGGACATATGAATAATTCAGAACAGATAAGGGTGCTTTGCGCCATAAGAGGCATCAGTCTGGCGGAGCTGGCAAGAAGAATCAATCAGACTCCTCAGAATTTTAATGCCAAGCTGAAGAGAAACACCGTAACTCAGGAGGAACTTGAACATATTGCCCGGGTGCTGGAGGCCCATTATGAGCATTATTTTCTTCTTGAGAACGGAGAAAGAGTTGAGTAGAGACATCACAGACAGGAGACAGCAGAAATGAAGAAAACAGCAGTTGTAACAGGAGCAGCAGCAGGAATAGGTCAGGCCATAGCCCTGGAACTGGCAGCAGCCGGATACAAGGTATATGCCAATGCACGCAGCATGGAAAAAATTGCCGGTACTCTGGAAAAAGGCAGAGGATATGATATTGAACCGATGATTTTTGACGTGAGAAATCCCCGGGAGATAAAAGAAAAACTCGGCATACCGGACAGAATAGACTGTCTTGTAAATAATGCCGGCGTATCTGTGCCGGGTAATTTCAGGGATATGGGTGAGAAAGAATGGAATCTCACTCTGGAAACCAACGTGAAAGGATACTTTTTCGTGACAAAATATTCCCTCGAAAAAATGCAAAGAGGTGGCTCCATCGTAAATATAACCTCCGGAGCAGCCAAGACAGGAGGCGATTTTGTTTCTCTGCCTTATTCAACATCCAAGGGCGCCATAAACTCCATGACAATTGCTTTTGCCAGGGAGCTGGCTCCGGAAGGCATAAGGGTAAATGCCGTATCCCCGGGATTTGTTGATACCGATATGCTGGTAAAAAGCGAGAAACTCACCAAAGAATATTATGGTTCCATAATACCTCTGGGCAGACTGGGGCAGCCGTCAGACATAGCTAATGTCGTTAAATTTCTCCTTTCAGATGAGGCGGACTTCATGACGGGGCAGATAATAGAGGTTAACGGCGGAGATATAATGGGATAGAGAAGGAGGGGTTAAATGCACATACCCGCATTGATTTCGGATCTGGCCGTGATGCTTATTACGGCGGGACTTATAACCATACTGTTTAAGAAAATAAAACAGCCTCTGGTGCTGGGTTATATACTGGCGGGCTTTCTCATAAGTTCATATTTCCCGTTTTTCCCTACGGTGGTGGATACAGAGAACATAAGTACCTGGAGCGAGATAGGAATAATATTTCTTATGTTCCATCTGGGACTGGAGTTTAACCTTCACAAACTTGCCCGGGTGGGAAGCACTGCCATAATAACGGCAATAGTGGAAGTGGCAGGAATCCTTGCCATGGGATATGCAGCAGGACGTCTTCTGGGCTTCGGAACCATGGACAGCATATTCCTGGGAGGTATGCTGTCTATGAGCTCAACCACAATTATTATAAAGGCTTTTGACGAACTGGGACTTAAAAAGAAAAAATTTACGGAGCTGGTTTTCGGCACGCTGGTAATTGAAGACATAGCCGGTATTTTTATGATGGTAATTTTGTCAACCATATCCGTAAGCCGTCATGTGTCCGGAGGTGAAGTGGCAAAAAGCCTTTCCATGATGATACTTTATCTGGTTATATGGCTGATTCTGGGAATATATTTTATCCCGACCTTTCTCAACAAAACCATCAGAATCATGAATGATGAGATGCTTCTGATAGTTTCACTGGGAGTATGTTTCGGTATGGTAATTCTTGCCGGAGCTCTGGGCTTCTCTTCTGCACTGGGTGCTTTTCTTGCAGGATCACTGCTGGCGGGAACAATTCACGTAGAGAGGATAGAGCATCTGACCAAAGGAGTAAAAGACCTGTTCGGAGCGGTGTTTTTCCTGTCTGTGGGAATGATGGTAAATCCGGGAACGCTGGTGGAATATGCGTTTCCTATAGTTGTAGTGACATTGGTAACCATAGCCGGAAAACTTATCTTTTCATCACTGGGAATGTTGCTTTCAGGCCAGACGTTGGAAAACTCACTGCTATGCGGATTTTCTCTTGCGCAGATAGGTGAATTTGCCTTTATAATCGCGTCCCTGGGAATGTCTCTTGGGGTGACAGGAGACTACCTGTATCCAATAGTGGTTTCTGTTTCCGTAATAACAACATTTACGACGCCATTCTTTATTAAAGCAGCGCCTTCATGCATAAAAGCCATAGAGAAAAAACTTCCAGACAGGCTGGTGGGTAAACTTAACCAGTATACATCTGCCGAACAGACGGAGAACGAAAAAGACAACGAGTGGTACCTGTACATAAAGAAATACTTCTTCAGACTGGTGGTATTCGGAGGACTTATGTTGTTTATAACTCTGCTGGGACTCCATGTTCTTGAGCCTTTTCTCAAAGCTCACATGCAGCCGGCAGTGGCAGATATGGCCGCATGTGCAGTCATATACATCCTGATTGCCATTTTCATAGGACCGCTGATGAACCTTCACAATAACCTGTACACTTCATTATGGCTCAAGAGAAGATCTTTCAGACTTCCGCTGTTGGTGCTTACGCTCATAAAAGTTGCTGTTATAACCATAATAGCCATGATCCCTCTGGCGGAGCTGTTTAAGGTGCAGCCTATCTGGCTCTTCTTCATATTGGTTGCGGTCATCGCCGTTCTGGCAAAATATGACGGAATGACAGGATGGTATCTGCAGCTGGAGACCAGATTCCTGAGAAATTTTAACGAGCGTCTCATAGAAAGAGAAGAGGCTCAGGGCGGAAAGCAGACATGGCTCCACGACAAGCTGCACATTATTTCATTTATTGCACCTGAAAAAGTCCCTATCCTTGGAATCACCCTGAGGGAGCTGGAACTTGGATACAGATTCAATGTCTATGTTGTAAAAATACGCAGAAAAGACAAGACCTACATATTGCCTGATGAAAGCCAGACTATAATGGCAGGCGATAAGGTGTATGTCATAGGTGAGGAAATGGCCATACTGAACTTTTACAAGCTTATTGATTCTGAGCCATGCAGGCGGATGAGAACATTGAGAGAGTTCATGGACAGCGGATATCCGGATATCGAAAATGCTCTGTCGGTATGCGCCATAAAGATTACAGGCAAGGAACCCTTTGCCGGCAAGCCTATAAGGAGCGGAAACTTCCGGAAAGAGAGAAACTGCATGATTCTTGGTCTGCAGCGGGGAGGATTGCCGGTGATAATGCCTAATGCCAGCATGATAATATCTAAGGGTGATATAATGTGGGCGCTGGGCTCCAACAAAAACATCGGAAAGCTGCTGTCTGACTATGCAGAATAAAATCAAAAAAATCGGATTTTTTTGAAATAAGCTATTGACAGTTGAGCGTTTATTCAACTATAATAAACACAGTTGAATGAACGCTCAATTATTATACGGGAGGTCTTATATATGAAAAAGACATATTTATTAGACGGATTATGCTGTGCCAACTGTGCAGCCAAGATCGAGAGAGGTGTCGCTGCCATTGACGGTGTGACAGAAGCCTCCGTAAGCTTTCTGACTACAAAGCTTACCTTTACATGTGATGACAGCAGAGCAGATGAAATAATCGGCAAAGCCGGAAAAATTGTAAAGAAAATAGAACCTGATGTGGATATGCAGGAATTGTAGGGCAAAATAAAAGGGGACCCAGGGAGGAAAAGATGAAAAAACGCACGACACGAATAATTACAGGAGCTGTTATTTTTGCAGCAGCTTTATTTGTACCGGATAATCCGTGGTGGATCCGGCTGACGCTGTTTCTTGCCGCATATGTGGCAGTCGGATACAAAGTAATATGGAAAGCCGTAAGAGGTGTGGTCAACGGCCAGGTCCTTGACGAAAATTTTCTCATGGCAGTGGCTTCCATAGGTGCATTCTTTGTGGGAGAGTATCCGGAAGCCGTAGCTGTAATGCTTTTTTATCAGATTGGAGAAATGTTTGAGGATTATGCTGTAGGAAAATCAAGAAAATCCATAACAGGGCTCATGGATATCAGACCCGACAGCGCAAACCTGAAGACGGAAACCGGCATCGTGGAGGTCTCGCCGTCAGAGGTTCATCCCGGAGATCTGATAATAGTGCGTCCCGGAGAAAAGGTGCCGCTTGACGGTGTAGTAATCGAAGGAATATCTTCCCTCAACACATCTGCACTTACGGGAGAATCTCTTCCCAGAGAGATTGGACAGGGTGACGAGATACTCAGCGGATGCGTAAATATAAACGGTCTGCTTACTGTAAAGGTAACAAAGGCCTTTGGCGAATCAACGGTAAGCAAAATCCTCGATCTGGTTGAAAACTCAGCTGCGAAAAAAGCGAAAACCGAGAATTTCATAACCAGATTTGCGGCTGTATATACTCCTCTGGTAGTAGGAGCAGCCGTTATTCTGGCGGTATTGCCTCCGCTTCTCATTGACGGAGCTCTGTGGGCTGACTGGATATACAGAGCATTGAATTTTCTGGTGGTTTCCTGCCCATGCGCTCTGGTGATATCCGTGCCTCTGAGCTTTTTCGGAGGAATAGGGGGAGCGTCAAAAATCGGAGTTCTGGTTAAGGGAAGCAATTATCTTGAAGCGATATCCAAAGCAGAATATATGGTAATGGACAAGACAGGAACCCTTACTCAGGGCGTGTTCCATGTAGAAGATATTTTTGCAGAAGACGGATATGAAAAAGGTGAGATACTCCGCTATGCCGCCATGGCCGAAAGCTATTCCAGCCATCCTATATCCCAGTCTCTGCAGGCAGCTTACGGAAAAGAAATTGATAAATCGCAGATAAACGATGTCGAGGAAGCTGCAGGCAGAGGTGTAATCGCCATGGTAGAAGGCAGAAGAGTGGCTGCCGGAAACCGACGTCTGATGACAGAAGAAGCAGGCTATGACGGACCGCTTCCGCAGCACCGGGGAGGAACTCAAGTGTATGTGTCCGTTGACGGAAAATATGCAGGTCGCATACTTCTGGCTGACAAGATAAAGGAGGACAGCGCATCCGCTATAAAAATGCTTGGAGATCTGGGAATAAAAACAGTAATGCTTACGGGTGACAGCCGTGAAGCGGGTGAAAAGGCGGCGACTGAGCTTGGCATTCATCAGGTCTATACCGGTCTGCTGCCTGCTGATAAGGTTGATATTGTGGAAAATCTGCTGAAAGAAAAACACGAAAAGGGCAAAGTGGTCTTTGTAGGGGACGGTATAAACGATGCCCCGGTTCTTGCAAGAGCCGACATAGGGGTGGCCATGGGTGGTCTGGGCTCAGATGCAGCCATTGAAGCGGCAGATATGGTTATAATGGACGACAAGCCTTCAAAGCTGGCGTCAATAATAAAAATATCGAAAAAAACCATGACTGTGGTTTATGAGAATATAGTATTCGCACTGGGCGTGAAAGCTGCAGTTCTTATTCTCAGCGCGCTTGGCATTGTGGGTCTTTGGGCAGCTGTATTCGCCGATGTGGGCGTTTCCATGATAGCAGTACTCAATGCCATGAGATGCCTCAACATAAAATTTGCCGTACAGCCGTAAATCCCATGCATGATACAAATAAAAACTGATTTTTTCAGAGAGCTTCGGCTCTCTGCTTTTTCTTCCGGGTAAAGTCTGCTGCAGACGAGCAGATTCACACGGACGACTCTCGTTACCGATTTTGCACTCAAAATGCAGTTACATATTGACAGCTTCTGCATTGATGTGATATATTAACAAAAGATGACAACTAAACTTGTCAAAATGCAAAGATAATTTGTCACCTCTGAAAAAGTCAGAAGGGGCTTTAAAAGAGGAGAAGGAAGATAAAATGGCACTTAAAAACAGATTAAAGGAATACAGAGCCAGGCTGGGTGTCAATCAGTCAGAACTGGGCAAGCTGGTAGGAACATCCCGCCAGACCATAAGCCAGATTGAAAGAGGCGATTATTCGCCATCGGTGACTCTTGCACTGAAAATAGCCGGCGTGTGCGGTGCTGCAGTTGAAGATATATTCATTTATGAGGAGGATTAGCCTGTGAACAATAGTGCAAACAAAAAAGAAAATAGACGAGCCCTTAAAACTTTTATTCCCATAGTTCTTTTAGCTGCGCTGGCAGGCGGAATTGCAGGAGCAGCAGCACAGACCGGATCTGCTGCGGAGCTTTCCTCACTGGTTGCACGAGTACTGAGAGAAGGGATATATGCGGCAGCGCCTTATTGCGTTATCATCGGGACGATGGCGGGAGCTGCGGCGGCCATGCTGCTGTATTTCTCAGCGGTTAAGGAATTTAAAAACGCAGGAGCAGATTCTCATGGGATAATGAAAGAGGAACTGGATGAGCAGGTTCTTGATTCCCTTGAGGAAAAAATGTCTCTGGCCATGGTGGTGGTAAGTGCGTATCTGATTGTCTGCTTCGTGGCATTCTCTGCCGTAATGGCTTATATACGCAGAGGAATTGAGGAGCACACTATAATAACCATTTGCTCAATACTGTTCTTTGTCGTCGGAAGCTTTGGAGGAGCCAAACTTCAGCAGATGATGATAGATTTTGAAAAACTGCTCAATCCCGAAAAAAGAGGGAGCGTCTATGACCGCAACTTCAACGCCAAGTGGCTGGAAAGCTGCGATGAGATGGAGAGGCTGATGATATACAAGTCGGCTTATAAGGCTTTCGGAATCACCAATCTGACATGCTCGATTTTTTTAACTGCCCTGACGCTTCTGAGCCTGTTTTTCGATTACGGGCCTCTGCCGGCTATATGTGTGGGAGCTGTCTGGCTGTCCATGATACTGTCGTATTCCATGGAAGCCATTAAACTGAGTAAAAGCAAAATAAATGAATAAAAAGGAGTAATGTGATGAGTTTATCAGTCAGGAATTTGAGAAAATCCTATGGAGACAAAGTTGTAGTTGAAGACCTGAGCTTCGAGATGCCAAAGCCCGGAGTATATGCCATTCTGGGAACCAACGGAGCAGGCAAGACCACGTCTATCAGAATGATGCTGAGCATGCTGTCGAGAGACGGAGGAGAAGTCCTGTGGAACGGAGAACCACTTACTACAGATATCTGTAATGTAGGATATCTTGCAGAAGAAAGGGGCTTGTATCCTAAGTACAGTCTTATGGATCAGCTTATGTACTTTGCAGAGCTGAGAGGCGTGACCAAGGCAGAGGCCAGGGAGAGAATAAGATACTGGGCTGAAAGGCTGGAGGCCGAAGAATATCTTTACCCACCGGCAGAAACGGCTCCTGCTCCGGATAAAAAAAAGAGAGGAAAAAATTCCGGCAGAAAAAAGGCATTCAAACCTAAACTGGCCGATCAGCTGTCTAAAGGAAATCAGCAGAAGATCCAGTTCATGATAGCAATGATATCTGATCCGGAGCTCATAATACTGGACGAGCCTCTTTCCGGTCTGGACCCGGTCAACACAGATCTGTTCAAAGGAATAATAAGGGAACAGATAGCGGCCGGCAAATATCTGATAATGTCCAGTCATCAGATGGCAACAGTTGAAGAGTTCTGCACTGACATTACCATTCTGAATCGCTCAAAAACGGTCCTTCAGGGAAATCTTAACGAAATCAAAAAAAGCTATGGTCGTGTAAACCTGCATCTTAAAACCGAAGAAGATGCGAAGGATATAATAG
Source organism: Firmicutes bacterium UBA1702 (assembly GCA_002320005.1). GTDB lineage: Bacteria > Bacillota > Clostridia > Peptostreptococcales > Anaerovoracaceae > Fimisoma. The sequence goes on along the minus strand of DCJK01000001.1, from coordinate 10,381 downwards.
ACAGGACAGGAGCAGTTCTTATAAGTGAGAAAGAACATGAGTATCAGATTAAGGTGACGGGAGAGGAGCAGGCTAACCGGTTGCTGGGAAGTCTCATAGAGGCCGGAATTACGGTGGTTACCTTTGATTTGAGAGAACCTTCCCTTCACGAAATATTTGTTGAAAAAGTAGGTGAAGTACATGAATAAAAAAGGCTCTCTGACAGGGCTGGGAAAGGTGTACGGATTTACGCTGATACAGCTCCTCAAGAACAAATCCAATCTCATATCCTTCGGAATAATAATTATTGCTGCCATCGCTGCTGTGCCGGTAATGTCCGCTTTCATGGGTGGGGGCAGCGCAGAGACAGCAGTGTTTTATACGGATGTTACAACGGTTGAAGCCTTCCTCGGCGAGGATGAAGTGGGTTTCGATGCCAGATACTTCATACAGTACGCCTATTCCATCGTGGTAATGATGATATGTATTTTTGCATGCACGTACATAGTGCGCTCAATTATTGAAGAAAAGTCTTCAAAACTTGTGGAGACACTGCTGGTGAGCATCAGATCCGATGCCATGATACTGGGCAAGATAATGGCGATTATCACTTTTATCTTTTTCATGTTCATGCTGATTGCAGCAGGTTTCGGACTCTCGTACCTGGTGACGGGAATGTTTACCGACACATCGTTTATAGGTGAGAAACTGGCATCGGTAGGACTCGACAGCGGAATTATAAACATAGGGTCCGATCTTGCTGTGGTGGTTGTGATTTCACTGCTGCTGGCGTGCATAGCTCTTTCACAGATAGCAGCGCTAAGCGGAGCGGGATGCTCAAGCATGGAAGATATGGAGTCAGCCAATATGGCGGCAACAATGATAATTCTTGTATGCTATATGGTAACCGTATTTATCACACCTCTGGGCAGCGGAGCGGCTGTATTCATGTCTCTTTGCCCGTTCCTGTCCAGCTTTGCCGCACCTGCATATTATGCTGCGGGAGATATAGGCATGACCATAATGATAATTTCATGGGTAATACAGATAGCAGTCATTGCAGTCATTCATAAGATATCAGGCAAAGTTTATGACAGCCTGATAATGTACAAAGGAAGCAGATTGAAAATGGCAAGAATTCTGTCTATGGCCATGGGAAGAAAGGGGGAAAACGACAAATGAAAGAACATCTGAGAGGTTTTTCAAAGATTTTTTCCTTTACGTTTCTCCAGCACGTAAAGAGCAAAGGCTACAGAAACGGAACAATAGTTATAGCACTTATATGCCTTATCTTGCCGGCTCTCATTATGACCCTTACTGAAGACGGCAGCAGGCCGGAGCCTGTGGATTATGCAGAAACAGAGGTGCAGACCGAGGCTCGGATTATGGATATCGGCAGCATCCGGCAAGTTTTTGCGGTTGATCTGTGCCGCCAAAAGAAAGTGAATCTGTCAGGACTTCCTGATCTTGTGAGAAACGCTTCCGGAACTGAAATACAGGTTGCGGACTATGGGGATGACATACAGCGGGCCCTGGATGATTCCCGGGGCAGCGATGATACGGTGCTGATAGTCACTGAGCAGAAAGGCAGTGAGTACACCATGAGAATAGTGGCGCCTGACGGCAGCGATGCTTTGGATAACACCTATGAGTTCCAGAATATTCTCAACATGTATGCAGACGGAATGACTGTTGCGGCAGGAGGAGAACCGGTATATTATAAATCCGGCAGCGGAGAAGAGGACAGTATGGAAGGCATTCAGGAAATGGTGAGCATGATATTCAGCTATCTGAACATAATGGTTCTGTACTTCTTTGTACTTATATACGGTCAGGGCGTTGCCAACAGCGTGGTAATGGAAAAGAGCTCAAAGCTTATGGAGACGTTGCTGGTATCAGTCAGACCTGCCGCTGTTATTATGGGAAAACTTTTTGCAATTGTTGCTGCAGGTCTGCTGGAACTCTTCAGCTGGGTGTTCAGCCTTGCCATAAGCTTTGCTGCAGGAACGGCCATTGTCAGAAACATGAATCCGGAAACAGATATGATGATAATACAGGTGTTCAGCTTTTTAAAACAGCTGACGGAAGGTATGTTCTCACTGCCTAACTGCCTGCTGGCTATTCTGGTGGTGATATCCGGAATGCTTCTGTACTGCGCTTTGGCAGGCGTAGGAGGATCTATGGCCAACAAGCCGGAAGATCTGTCTTCGGCAAATGTGATATTTACTCTGGTTTTAATTGCCAGCTTCTTTGCATTGATTTTCGGCGGAGGAATGGAGGGTAATGTGAATCCGTGGTTTGACTGGATACCTTTCACTTCAGTTATGATAACTCCTGCAAGAGCTATGCTGGGAATGCTCCCTGTATGGAAGACTCTGTGCTCTCTGGCGGTCACTATGATAACAACGGGAGCGATGGTTTTCTGCGCAGGTAAAATATATGAGGCGCTGGTATTGTACAAAGGAGAATCTCTTAATCCTTCGACGCTGATTAAGGCGCTTAGAGGAAATACAAAAAGACATGCAGTTAAAGATTTAAAGAGAGGAATGTAAGATGAATGAGGTAATAAAAAATTTACTTTCCAGAAGGAGCATAAGAAGTTTCAACGAAAGACATATATCACGGAAAGACCTGGAAATCATACTTAAAGCGGCTGCATATGCACCTTCGGGAATGAATAAACAGACATGGCAGTTTACCGCAATAACTGACAGGAACAAGATTGAGAGACTTGCAGACGTTGTGGGAAAAGCGCTGCAGAGAGAAGGCTATGATTTCTATAAGCCGGACGTGCTGATAATCCCTTCCAATGAAAGAACAAGCCCATGGGGCCCCGAGGATAACGCCTGTGCTCTTGAAAACATATTTCTTGCCGCCCATTCACTGGGCATAGGCTCTGTGTGGATAAATCAGCTGAGGACAATCTGTGACCTGGATGAAGTCAGAGAGATGCTTCATCAGTGGCAGATTCCCGATGACCATGTGGTATACGGCATAGCTGCTCTGGGATACGCCGCCGGACCTGAACCTGCGGAACCGGAAAAAACCGGAGTAATAAGGATAATAGAATAGGGGTTGAAATAAAAATCGCCTGACCGTTGACAGTCCGGCGGTTTTGCTTTTATCGGGAAGCGTCGCAAACAGCCTGATAAAAGTCGGGATATTCTTTCTGAATGTTAATAGGTCTGCCTGATTTTGAGACAAAGCAGTGAACGCTCTCTGCCGTACATACGAGGGTGTCCCCTACTGTCATGGTATAGGCCATGGTTAGTTTGAGTCTCGATAATTCTTTTACTTCCGTGTTAATGTTTATGATGTCAGCGAAAGTGCTGGGTTTTTTGTAGCTGCAGGATACATTGACCACCGGGGAGATTATCTCCATGCTTTCCATTTTATCATAACTCCAGCCGATACTCTGCATAAAAGCGATTCTGGCTTCTTCCATGAAGCGTATGTAGTTTGAGTGGTGTGTTACTCCCATTTTGTCTGTTTCATAATATTGTACCGTGTGTGAATAAGAAAACATTTGATTACTCCTCTTTAAGATAATTTTCGCCCCAGATGGCCAGCTGCGTGAAAACCGGAAGAAGTGCCCGACCCTTTTCCGTAAGAGAATATTCCACATGAGGCGGTATTTCGTTAAATTGCCGGCGATCGACGATTTCCAGACTTTCCAGTTGACGAAGAGTGCTGGCGAGCATGGTGGAGGTAATACCGGGGACTGCTTTTTTCAGTTCTCCGAATCGGCATGACGGCTTTCTGCACAGGGCATATATAATATGAGTTCTCCATTTTCCGCTGAGCATTTCAAGAGTTCTTCGCATAGGGCAGTTGTCCTGTACTTCCGTTGTCATTATTCGCTCAAGATATTCTTCCGGTGTTATATTTTTTTCATTGGTTCACCTCGGTATAGTCAGCACAACCAAGTAAGGTTGTTTTGCGTACTTGAATTAAATTTTATACATAGCATAATTATTATACTGATACTTGCCAAGGAGGAAAATACCATGAAAACAGCCATTGTTTACTGCTCCGTGCATCACGGAAATACAAAAAAACTGCTGGATGCAATTGCATCAGAGAATCAGGTGGATTTAATCGATGTTACCCAAAATACCGACGTGGATCTGAACGTATATGACCGCATAGGATTTGCCTTCGGAATATATTATTCAAAATTCCATAAGACACTGATAAAGCTTGCAGAAGAAAAGATGCCGCAGAACAAAAAGCCTTTTTTCGTTTATACATGCGGAGCGGAAAAGAAGGATATAACCAGACCATTGCGGATGCGGTAAAAAAGAAAAATTCAGAAATTATCGGCAGTTACGGATGCAAGGGCTTTGACACCTTCGGTCCCTTTAAACTCGTAGGAGGAATAGCAAAGGGTCATCCCGATGAAGAAGAAATAAGGGGAGCCAAGGAATTTTTTGCTCAGCTCCCATGAAGTTGCTCTTATCTGCAATGGCAGTCGTCGCAGCAGCAGGATTCTCCGTGAGACTTGTGCTCAATATGAGTAAATGCTATGGCGATAATGTCTGCCACATGCTGATCATCGAGACTGTAGAATATATTTTTGCCTTCTCGGCGCGCTTTAACCAGTCCTTCGTCTTTCAGCAACTTAAGCTGATGAGAGACGGCGGACTTTGTCATTTCTACCTTTTCGGCAATATCGTTTACGCAGACTTCTCTGGTAGCGATAGTGCACAGGATTTTCATTCTCGTTTCATCCCCCACCACCTTAAAAAAGGAAGCGGCTTTTGGAATCAGTTCATTGGGAAGGCTGTTCATAACCTATTTACCCCTTTCGTAGTAAAGCTTCATTTCGTTGTCAGGCACCATGCTTCCTCCCGTTGCCCACAGAATGTGGGTGGCTGCTGCCATTTTGTCAGCAAGTCCTTTTGACTCCAGGTATTGTGATGCAGATGTCACAAGGGCCGGGCCGGTAAAAGAAGCACAGGCAGAAGGTTCAATGTATATCTTTTCTCTGTCAGCAAGAGCTGCAAGGAAAGGATAGAGCTTTGAATCGTCTATGGTGTAGCATCCATCAAGGAGTGTTTCCATGATTGTACCTACAAGCTTTGAAGGGCGACCTACAGCCAGACCATCGGCGTCGGTAATGCCATCAAGTCCGATATCGCGGACAGCTATTGCATCATGCAGGCCTGTTGCAAGGCCCAGAGTCATGCAAGGCGCATGGGTAGGCTCCGCAAAGAAAATATGCACATTTTCGCCCAGAAGCTGCTTTAGACCGAAGGCAACTCCGCCGGGTGCGCCGCCCACGCCGCAAGGCAGATATACAAACAGAGGATGGCGAGAGTCTACCGTCACATCTGCATCAGCCAGCTGCGGCAGGAGGCGTTTTGCGGCGACAGAGTATCCCAGGAAAAGATCCTGTGAGCCTTCGTCATCCACGAAGTGGCACATAGGGTCGGAAGCAGCCTCTCTTCGCCCTTCTGCTACGGCTTTCTGATAGTCGTCAGGATACTCTACAACCACGGCTCCTTTGGAACGCAGGAGATCTTTTTTCCATTGACGAGCATCGGCAGACATGTGAACAGTAACCTTGAAACCAAGTTTGGCGCTTATTATGCCTATGGAAAGACCCAGATTGCCGGTGGATCCCACAGCTACGGAGTACTGGCTGAACAGACGATGAAATTCATTGCTGTCCAGCTTTGAGTAATCATCATCTGCGGTGAGCATACCGTGATCAATGGCAATTTTCTCGGCCAGCTTGAGAACTTCGTATATACCTCCTCTGGCTTTGATAGAGCCGGAGATAGGCAGATGGCTGTCACATTTCAGAAACAACCTGCCGTCAAAGTTTCCGGTCATTCTGCATAGATCGGACTTCATTTTCGGTATTTCTTTCAGAGGCGACTCTATGATGCCTGCGGATCGTGCAGTTTCAGGAAAGGCTTTGGCAATATAAGGAGCAAAACGCGCCAGCCGTGCCTCTGCGTCGTTTATATCATCCATGCCGAAAGGAAGAGATGCAGGTTCTCCTGCTCCGGGGTTTAGCCAGAAAACTTCTTTATATGCCGACATGTCGGCAACCACAGGGTTTGAAACCATTAGCTTTTTAATATCCATAAATTTCTCCTTTAAAAATCTGTAATTAAAATCTGTCGCTATAATTAAGCAGGCTTCTCAGGCGTCCACCGGTTACCCCTGATTTAGAGCCCCTGCCTCCGGAAGAGCCGCTGCCGATAAAATCGTCATACCTGCAGATTTTACCGAAAACAGTGTCAGGACCGGTTTCCATCAGACCGAAGGTTCCTCCGGAGCCGTCCCGGGGGGAAGTGAGACTTCCCGGGTTCATAAGGTATATTCCCTCAATATCAACATAAGCGCTTCTGTGGGTATGTCCGAAAAAGGCGCCTATGCACCCGCTTTCAAGGACTTTGTAGTACAGGCGCTGGAGGTCATGGCTTACACCTTCCATATGACCGTGGCACACCAAAAAATTTCCTGCCTCAGTTTCCACTATGCAGTATGAACAGTCATCAAAATAGCCATCACAGTTTCCTTTTACTGCGGCTACCCTGATTCCGCATCGCCTTGATATTGACATGGCATCTTCATAGTAGTCTCCGCAATGTATGATCAGATCCACCGGAGACTCTTTTTTAAGTTTTTCAAACACTCTCATAAAGCGATCCAGCTTGCCATGAGTGTCACTGACAACTAAAATTCTCATAAAAAATCCTCTTTTCAAGTACAGTATACCATAGAAAATCGGATTGTTGCCATAGAAAGTTAAAATATATAATGACAGCAGATTTTCGGAGATTCCATGGCAAGTAAGGCCAAAGATTTATTAAGGCATGCTTTCAGACATCTCTAAAAGTATATCTGTTTCACAGGTTCCCTGGAGAATATAGAAATGAACGCCATCTGTCCAGTAGAGAGCATTGATACCTTCCTTGGAATAAGTATAACCTTTATACCCATTTATAGTTGCCTCTTCAAATGCTGCGTTCTCATTGTCGATACTCAAACTCATATTTTCCAAATCGCTAAATTGAGAATAGGAAATTTGCCGGCCTGTGTTGTTTTCATACTTAATATTGAGGAAGCCGTCCTCTTTATATTCATCTGTAGCAAAAAAACCATCAGGAACATTAGGATAAACATATTCAGGGATGTCCAAAGTTGACTCGCTTTCTATATCAAAGTAGATGTCTAAAGTTCCCTGCTCATCGTTCTGAGAGCTTTTCCACTCAACAATATAATGAGCAACGACCGCGCAGCCTGTTATTGCAAAGGCAAGTAATGTAATTAGAGCGATCAGCAGACTTTTTCTGACTCGTTTTCTTCCGATGCTCACATATGTGCATTCGGACGTTGAAATAATTCTTTCCATATTTGATTCAAAATGCATAGAAAATAGATAATCTTTATAGGGATTATCAAAATCATCAAGCCATGAGAATTCTTTGTCAAAAGCATTTTTGAGAGCCAAATCAAAGTTCTTATTCATATCAGAAGCCTTCCTTTTCTAACATTTCTTTTAGTAAGCGTCTTGCACGTTGAACCCTTTTCTTTGCGGTTTCAACGGAAATGGATAATAAATTAGATACTTCTCTGAAGCTGTATCCGTAGATGTGATAAAGGTAGAGTGAATCGCGATATATTTCGGGTAATTGCAATATACATTCAACAAGTATTCTGTTGGATACTGTTTCAAAAATATCGTTGGATGTAGCAGTTTCTTCTATTTGTGTGTATGCATCAATTTCCTTATTGTTATTATGGCTTACCATAGTGATCGCTATGTTTTTGGTAATAATAACCACGAGGTTTCTGGTTTGGGGACAAGGGATTTCTCCGATTTTGTGGAAATTTTTTGCTATGCGAAGAAACGCTTCTTGTACTGCATCTTCTGACAGATGTTCATCACATAGGACTTCCCGCGCGATGTAAAACATCAAGTGACGGTACTGTTGGTATAAGGCTGTAAACCTGAGTTTGTCCTCATCAGTATCGATTAATGTTAAATATAAGTTCAGCATATCTTACTCCCTTTTGATATATTGAGTACATTATATATATAAGCACGTTTACTGTAAAGAAATGAAATTTTGAAATTTTTTTTATTTAATTGTCCCCAAATCGATAAAAACGGAGTTATTATGCATAGAACATACAACGAGGGAAGGTGGGAATATGAGAAAAATAAGAATAACGATTACTGTTCTGTGCTTTATTATGTTGCTTTCTGTAACAACTGCTTTTGGTGCAATTACATCTGCGCCGGACATTCAGCCTATGGCAGCCAATTACATGGCAGCTTCAGCATCAATTTCATTGTCCGAAAACACCGTAAAGGCAAACGGTACAATAACAGGGAAGCTTGGACAGACGACAAAAACATCTATAAATCTTTATCTGCAGCAGTATAGAAACGGAAGTTGGGTTACCATTGATAACTGGACTTCATCCGGCAATACTGAATCCAGATCACTATCAAAGTCTAAAACAGTGACAAAGGGGTATAAATATAGAGCAAAAGCTGTTTGCACAGCTTATGTCGGTAGTGATAAGGAAACAGTGACAAAGTACAGTAAAAGTATTAGTTATTAACTTAGGAGGGTTTCAATGAAAAAAATGTAATATGCTTATTATTGATTGGCACTATGTTAAGTAGCACTTCTTTGTCTTATGCAGCAACAATATCTGTAGAAAGTGATTGTAAGGGACAAACTATCAAGTGTTTTGGCACTTCTGATGAAATAGCAGAATACATTGAAGATTTTGTTGGGAAAGAAGATTTAAACAAAACTATAATTGAAAAGGAAAGCGGCTACTATGCAGAAGGTACAGATGGCGATATAATAATGCCAAAAGATGGAAATGATTACGTTTCTATTCAATCTGATGCTTATGATATTAATATGGAATTGCCTAATGAAGTGAGAAGAACAACAGAATATCTTTCTGAGAATGGAACGGCGATATATGGTTCTAAAGATAAAAATGTAAGTATTGCAGTACAAGCTCTTTATGATGAACAGGATGGAATAATATTTGATGCTGTAAGAACTATGATTACAATCGATTATTCAAATGCTTCTAAAGAATATTCATTTAAATATGATCTGCCAAAAGGATGTGAGTTAATAACTTCAGAAGAGTATTATGGGGTAGAAAATGCAGAACCAGGTTGGATATACATTGTCGATAATAATAATAGTTATATAGACTTGGAAACAGGTAAAGAAGTAGCAGATATTATTGCAGTGATTGAACCAGCGTGGGCAAAGGATGCTAATGGAAATAACATAAATACAAGTTATAGAGTAAAAGGAAATACATTAATACAGATTGTTCAGTTTAATGAGCGAAGTGCATTTCCTATTGTTGCAGATCCTACAACATATGCAAAGCCTCGAAATTATAAAATAGAAACGGTGTTTTCAGAATCATTTAAATTCAATAATGCAACACTGGGGCTTCCGGGACTAGGTGCTTCAACTGTATCAAATGTTTTGTCGAAGAAGGCAAAAGAAAAAGCAACTTCGCTTATTGTCGCAAAACTTGGAAGCAAAGTAATTCCGGTAGTAAGCTGGATTATGTGGGGTCTATCTGCTTATTGTACATATCAAAGTTATAAGGAGTATACATATACAAAGGTTACTCTTGTGTGTGATAAATGGGCAATTTATAAGCATCAAGGAGGCAGATGGGAACAGGGAATTGGATATAAATCGAACCTAACTTTTGCTGGCTCAAATTAAGGGGGGGTAAGATGAGTACATTTAGTGCATTTGGTTTAAAAATCTTGACTGTAGTATTAATACCATATACTGGTGGAATATTTTTTACTTGTTTAGGGGTTAGAAGGCTGCTAAGAAAAGAGCGTGTTATAGAAAGTGGTATTTACACTATAGTAGGGTTGTTTTTCATGTTAGGAGCAATATGGCATTTGTTGTTTGTTGCTGATATCAGCATGTACGCTTAGAACTGCGAATTAAAAAAACTATAACAGATGTTTTGATGTCCTTATATTTTCAATCTTTCTGCTTATTGCAGTTCTTTATGGAAAGAAAGAAGGGGGAAGATGAAGATAAATTTAAAACTAATTTCTACTGTTACTTTTATTTAATGCCAACCTTTGATTTGTTCAACATTTGAAATGAAGAATTGCAACATTTAAGCTTTATAACTCTTCTGGTGGGTTAGAAAATACAAGAACTCATACGATTAAAGTAAAAAGAAGTGGTACATGAGTAAATTAATCGAAGAATCCTGGTGGGGATAGTACTTTACAAAATACAGTAATTTCACAGTGTAGAGGAAATCAAACTTAAGTATGAACAATACTTTGAAATAGCTGCATAAAAATGCTCTTTGGCAGTAGGCCGAGGAGCATTTTTATGGTATGACGGGCATACCG
>DCJK01000037.1 GCA_002320005.1 Firmicutes bacterium UBA1702 | reverse complement strand
TCCATGCCCCGGCGGGGGCGTTTTTCGGGAGTGTGGCTACACTCCCTATGCTTGCTGCGGTATCTCTTTTCTTACTACTACTACGGTGAACACCCTGCATTTTTCCAAACCGATACGAAAAGTAACGGAAAGGAACGAAAATTCACGCCGATTCTTGAAAAACTGCGGATATTCGTATATAATATATATTGTATTATTGTGTATGTCAGAAAGGAGCGGCGTATGAAAGGTTATCTCTCCATACGGGAAACTTCCTATAAATGGGGTATATCGGAGCGTCGTGTGAATCAGTATTGCGCACAGGGACGCATCCCGATGAAAAGGAGTTTGCCGAGTTCCTGAGTAATGCTAAGGAAAAATCCACATTCAGCTCAGAGGTTGAAATCACCGAAAATGACACTCTAATTACACTATCTACCTGTTCGTATGAATATAACCATGCGAGGTACATCGTGATTGGAAAACTAAATAGACTATGATTCTATAGACTAAATCAGAGAAAAACAGGAACAGGTCTGTTACAGACTTGTTCCTGTTATCCTACATAGGTATTAGTAGCTAATACAAGAGATGACTTATCCTATATTATTCGGTTTTATCCCCATTTAGTATCCAATTCGCATCGTAACCAAACTCGTAAGCAATGACTTTCGCAAGGGTGGGAGATAAGGTAGCGACCTTGTTCGTGCTGCCGGTCAGAGTATAAATATAATTCTCGGATACCCCGACACGCTTTGCAAACTCTCTTTTTGAAATATTCTGCTCGGCAATGATTTTATTAAGCCTTTCAGCCAATGTCATTTTTTATCTCCTCCTTCTTCGTCACGCTTCATAATAGCGGCGAACCGCAGTAACTGTTTTAACGAGTTTACTCCCAGTTTGGAATAAATATTTCGGTTGTGGAAACGGATGGTGGATTCTTTGAAGCCGACCAACTCCATGATTTCTTTCACTTTCTTGCCTTCAAGATAATGGTTGAATACTGTTCGTTCCATCGGTGTGAGCGATTTAATACCCAAAAGGAACTGCTCGTAATCGTCCGGGTCAACCTCGTTTTTGCGGGAATATGCCAAACGAGTGATCTCCTGCTTCGCTTGACTATGCTCACTGCTCATTTGGTCGAGCGTGGTCTGCATCTCTGCCTTCTGACTTTCCATCTCCGCAAGCACAGCTTCGTTTTGACGGTCTTGCTCTGCAAGGAAAGCGAAAAGGTCGTCTATTTCGGTAATTCCGGACGGCGTAAAATCCGTCTTGTTGGTCTTGATCTGCGTGATACTCTTTCGGATTGGCGTAATGTACTTCTTACTCAACCACAAGCAGGCACAGATTGCCACCGCCGCAATAATGAAGAAAATGGCAACATTCTTAAACTGTCCGTCGCGGACAATACTTTCGTATTGCTGCTTGGGGAACATCATCGCAATGGTTATGGTGTTTCCGTCAATATCAACGTCCTTCGATTTGCCGATGTATTCATATTCACCACATTGATATTCGTAGAAAGAACCGTGTTCCTTCACAGTAATGCTTTCACATACCGGGGGCACATAGCCGGAACGGTTGGAGATAAACTGTCCTACATATCCTTGCTCTGTTTTATCAATCAGAGCACATATGGTTTGAGAACTTTCCGTATCGGCGGCGCTGTAAGAGAGCTGGAGATACAAATCGCTCATTTCAAAGCCGCAGATGCCGATTGCCTGACCGTCCTTGCCATATATCGGCGAATAAATATATCTTGCACGTTCCCAAGTGTCGGGAATCTTTGTAACGCTGCTCAAAACATAACCATTTTCAGCAAATACGCTCATATCAGCAAACACATCTGTTTGCATTTCGTTCTGCCAAGTGCTGTAAAGGTTGATGTCGTTATTTCTTGCAATCTCAGAGGAGCCACGAAACAAAGCGACCTTTGTGTTTATGGTGCTTTCGGCGTAGAGGTTGGCAAACTTAATGTAGATTCCGTTATAGCGGGGCGAATTAAGGGTGTTATTTACTGTCGTGTTTAATATGTAGAAAGCACCACTGCAGGGGGCAATACGGATATTGGTATATACGGTTCCGAAAGCTTTTACCTGCAAAGCGGTCAAGGCATCAATGTCATTTGTTAAGTCGCCAAAAGACAGATCGTGTTCTGTCAGATAGTCCTCAATAACCGCTTCCATCTGTTCGGAAAAGGATAGAGAGTATGCTGCCAGCTTATCAACATCGCGTTCCATCTGTACAACGTGATTGTCGAGCTGATCGTCAAGATGGGCATCTATGCGGCTATTCACCGGATTAAGAACGCCGAACAGGCTCAACAATAAAAGCAGCAACACAACCGATGTAACAATGGCAGAAGTTACATACAATACAAAGCGCCGTCTTAAAGACACACTCCCCGTCTTGATCTTTTCGTAAATTTGCTTGTATTGCAATTTCATAGCGATTCCTCCTTTTTCGCATCCAACCTGCAGACCTTAATTATAAAGGCTGCAGATTTGTGCAAGAGTGGAGGACACAAGCTCGTTCAACACCGTGTCAGGATCTTCACCGCTGGCAACACGATTAAGGTATTCCTCGTGTGCGGCACGCAAAACCGATTTTACATTCTTTTCATAAGAGGACTGTGTATCCGAAGTACCTTCATACACAGGTACCTCACAATAGGTATATTTGTCGGACATACCGCTTACTGCGTTATACAGCAGGCGGTATTTTTCGTTTTCAACGGTCTCGATATTGTCAAAAAGGTAATCGAAAGCGTCGTTTGTAACAGGCAGATAACCGGCATTTGTAACAAAACCGAGGTTGTTTTCTTTTTCTGTCAGCCACTTGGCAAAGACAGCCGCCGCTTCGTTCTTTCGCTCGTCCTCGTTCTTTAAGGCAAACAGACCGCCTCCACGGTGAACAACAGTAGCATTGCCGTTTGCAAAGTGTGGATATGCCAGGATAGAGGTTTCAATATCCTCGGTGGTGTTATCCGAATAGGTCACATAGTCACGCAAATAGAGGATGCCGGCGGTAGAGCCGATGTTGATGATGACCTCGCCCGTTTTCCAACGGTCAGAAGCATAGCCGTCCCCAAGACATAAACCGCCGTAGATACCGGCGTGAGCCATAGGCTCCCATACCTTGTCGAAGGCTTCACTTTCAAGGTTCAGTTTGCCATTCACAACAAAGTCCTCGCCAAAGGCTGCCATGCCGGTCAGAGAGTAATGATAAAAGTCGTTGATCTGGAACATATCCTGTCCATCCGACCAATCATAATACTTTTCACAGGCCGCAAACAACCCTTCAAAGGTAGAAAGACTCTCCGTGCTGACACCTGCCGCAGAGCCGAATTTATCAAATAGCGTTTGATTGACAAACAGCAGCTCCGTAGATTTGGCTACAGGCAGCATCAGTAATTTATCTTCAAAATATCCTTCCTCGATGAACTCACCGACAAAGGCATCGAGTTCCTGCTCGGTAAAATAGTCATTCCAATTCAGCAAGTTATCGTACCCGATAATTTCCGCTACTCTCGGATATGCCGTGAACAGATCAGGAAGCGCAGGGACGCCCGGAGTGTTCTTTGCGGCGGCGGTGAGAGCTTCGTCAATAGCTGAAGAACTGCTGACCGAAACAACATTGATAACGATACCTTTTTCTTTACCAATGGTACGGTTAAATTCGTTGATACTGTCGTTCAGCGGGGACTCGGTTTGGCTCCCGTAAACATGCCACATCGTCAAAGTCACCGGATCATTGGGATCGAGTTTTGTGTTTTGAGAGCACCTGGTCAGGCTCAATAACAGGAGCAACCCTGCCAAAATGAGAGATAATGCCTTTTTCATAGTTTTCCTCCTCGGTGGGGTTGCCACCACGGTCTGCCTATCAATTTTCCTATCAATTTTGCCGCTGAACGCAGAAAAAACAAACTTTTTTTCATTTCATCCTATCAATTCAGGGGTTTTTGACGGGGACAAAAGATAGCAAATCCGTATAATTAAACTTGCAAGTGTATCCAAAGGAGGGTATAAGGTCTTGCCTTTTTCCGAAAAGTTAAAGGGGTACCCCTTTATACAGGAACTGTGTTCCTGTATAAAGAACTCTGTCAACGCGCCAACGAAACACAGAGTCCGCCCCAACCATTTTTAATATTATAGCACAAAGTGTTGAAAATTTCAATAGTGAGCTGAGAATGTTCAAAAAGAAGTTGCAGCTTGCTTGTTGGCGTCTTGGAAGGACAGGACTATCTATGGGTAAAAGAAAGACAGCCATCTATAAGATCATCATCGATGCCGGAGGAAACCGCTACGAATTTTACTGTGATGTATCGGGTGCGCTCGTTTGCACGACCAGGAAAACCTACACGGCAGAAACACCTGAGCAGGAATTATTGCTTGCTTGGGAAAAGGAAGGCAAAAAGCATTTCAATCACTGCCGTAAATGCAGCAAGTGGGTTATTGATGCGATGTTCAATCCCGAAGTGGTAGAATGTGTAGAATGTGCTCCCTTTGAAGCAGAAGCCAAATTCTGCAAGACCTGCGGAGCCAAGGTCGAAGTCCCAGGCAGAAAATGCCCCTCCTGCGGCAACACGCTGAATTACGAAGGGAGGACAGATTAGTATGATACAAAAAGCACGGTTAAAGAATTTAGAACACTTTGGCTTCGGCCCCAATGTGATGAAGAAAACCAAAATCTGTTCACAGTGCGGTCGGGTGGCAAAGGCAAACTCATCCTACTGTTCGAAATGCGGCGAGAGGCTGCCACCGGAAACCCTCTTTGACTGCTACAAGAAGCAGCATACTTGCTGTCCCAATTGTGATACTGTGTTGGCACCCGGTTCGCAGTATTGTCCGAACTGCGGAGAGCAGATCCTGCTCAAAGCGGCGGGCAATGAGAAGGGCGGTGTGAGCGATTAGTATGAACTTAAAAGCGTTTTTCAAAGTTAAGAAAAACGTCCATGCTTCTCCCGGTTGTTCGGCAGCGGGAGCAAGCGGCTTACAAACTGTCGGACAAATTAACCAAACGGTGCGCCATTCTCCAAAATGATGAAAAATGGCGGACGCTCTCTTCGGTTCGGTATCCGAAAACTATTTTGCTTCGGTCATCGATAGTGTTTAAATCAGGCAACACAAAACGCATAAAATCTTCAAAATGATTTATGGTACGCTGGTCATGGAGAGCGGTATGGTGGTGGACAGCAAGCAGAGCGTATGTCCCGACTGCAGTATGCGGCTTCTCGGCAAAACCCTGTATGACCGCTACCGGGAAAGGCATCTCTACTGTGACCGCTGCGGTACGGTGCTTGCCGCCGACGCAAGATTCTGCCCCACTGCGGGCAGTCACTGTACCTGAAAGCTTTTGTCGGCTGAAAGACCCCGCACGGCGGTCTTTCACACAACAATCTGAATGAATATAAGGAGGAAAAGCAATGAAAACCAAAAAGCGAAGTAAAATATTAAGCCTTTTGCTGGCGCTTTCCATGCTCGTCGGCATGGTGCCGTTTTCGGTCATTCCGGCCATGGCCGCTGGCTTCGGCGATGTGCAGGTCACAAGCAGCTATCCCTATGACCCCAACCCCCGGTGGGTGGAGATCAACAATTCAAGTGGCAATAAAAGGGGAATCAGCTATCTCAAGTCTCTCATGGACACAACCGGTCCCGGCTACAAAGTCAAGTATATCAAGCTCACCAGCGACCTGGAGTATCTGGGCGACGATAACTTCAACCTGACTATGAGCGTCAACGAATGTGTGCATCTGGACCTCAATGGCCACAAGCTCATCTACGGCGTGGACGAAAAAGTGGGGGGGAACCCCTTCATCACGGTGAACGGCGGCAGCGAGCTGCACATCTATGACTCCCAGAACGGCGGCGGCTACATCCACTATGAGGGCAAGCTCACCAGCAAGATCGGTGCCATCCCCCGGGATCTCATTGTAGTCAAAAACGGCGGCAAGCTTTTCGTCAACGGCGGCGAGCTGGAGGCAGGCCGCTCCAAGGAGATTTTCGGTACCTGGAATGAAAGCTACCATATCGACAGTCAGCGTGACAACTATCAAGATATCGATATATGGACGGGCAAAATCCGCCATCTTATCGCCGGCGACGCCATCGACCTGCAGCCGGGCAGCCAATGCGTCATCAACGGCGGTGAGTTCTACGGCCGTGGTGACTATGATTGTCATGGTGCTGCCATAAGGGCCTGCGACGCCACCCTCATCATCAACAGCGGCTACTTTAAGGGCAATTCCGGCGCCGACGCCCTGTTGATCGATAATGGAGACAAAACCGGCACCTACATCATCAACGGCGGTGAGTTCGATACCCATAAAAATGACCGCTTGATGCGGGACGATGGTGACGGCCTCTGGGCGAATGACGGCGAGTTCTATTTCGGCATTTACGGCTACGCCATCAAGAATAAACAGAAAGTGACTTTCAACCCCGGCGCCGATGTGGCGATTTCCGGCACCGGCGGCAACAAAGGCCGCCAGACCATCAAGGTCACTCCCAAGCCCACCGGCGTGAAGCTTACGCCCACGGACTGGGATACCTTCTCTTTCGGCTACAGCGGCCTGGGCTCCAATGAGCGCATCCTTACCCTGGACGCCGCCAGCTACACCCCCCACTACAAGGGGCAGGAGCACTGGCTGAACCAGGACTATAGCAACAATAGCTACTACTATGTGGCGGCCATCTGGCAGATCTTCGACATGGACGGCCAGCCCGTCAGCGAGGAGATCGTCAAAACCGGCAACAACTTTGATGAACTGGATAAGAGCGTGGATATGCGTACCTTCCAGAGAGTGGAGGGCACCGGCGCGCCCCAGCTGGAAAACGGCCATCAGTATGATGTGCGCTGTCAGCTGATGGAGAGCTGGTTCGGCTATGATAAGAAAGCCGCCGTCCGGATAGATGACACAACGTTCCGGTTCTACGCCTCCAACTTCGACCAGTCCCACATCAAATTCGGCATTACCGGCGTTCGGCAGGACATGAATGCGTCCGAGTTCACTCTGGAGGTCAAGGGTGAGGATATAACCCCGGCCTACAGCACCAGCATTACCGACCGTGGTTACACCTTCGGCTACCAGAGCGGCGATGAGTTTCTGCCTTTGGCGAGTGGCGGATCTGCTTTAGCGGGTGAATGGATCTCCCTCAGCGGGCTGCCCGGGGGAAAACAGACCATCGTGGGCTGTATGGACGGTGTGGATATCACCGGCATACGCCACAGCTTCTATAACCGTCAGGAAGTCTTTGTGATGCCCAACATCCAGTTCAAGCTTACGAACACTGACTACCGGAGCTATACCAACGACCGGATCACCATCCCCGCCAGCGGGCAAACCGTCTGGCTGCGCTCCCCCACCGATGAGCAGCTGGAGGAGATCGGCATGACCTCCTCCAGCGTCCAGTGGGAGATGCTCAACCAAAACACCGGCAAGTGGGAGATTCTCACCGGCAACAATACCCCCGGAATCCAGGAGGGCTGGGGCAACCTGCAGCTGACGGACGGCCGCTCCGGCACCTACCGGGCCAGCGTGGAGTTTAACGGCCAGCGCTGGTATTCCCCCGCCGCCTCGGTGGAGGGCAAGGACTACTCCGCAAGCCAGAAGCTGGAGGTGACCTCCGACTGCCAGTCGATGGAGGTAGACAAGAACAACAGTGCCATCTTCACCTATGCCCCCGTCCACAACAGCGGCGACTGGGGCGCCAGATGGTATCCCGGCGTCATCGTCTATAAGGACAATGTGCCCAAGGCCTTCTATGACGCTATGTATGCCTGGTCGGAGAATGAGAAACTGTCTGACGGCGGCGTTCTTGTCAGCATGAACAAAAACGGCAAAGGCCAGGACCCCACGGATTGCAAGCTCTTCTCAGCCACCGCCATCTTGCGGAACAAGGACGCCATGGTACCCGGCAACTATACCTTCATCCCCTGTGTAAAGGTGGAACTGGCCAGCGGTGTCTATGCCCCCGATCTGGTGAAAGCCAACCCCATCAACCTGAGGGTGAATAAGCGGGTCACCAGTATGGATATCGCCATCAACGGTGAGAACCTCACCAACGGCGTGGAGCACACCCAGGACAACGCCCCCGTCTATACCATGAGCGAGTCGGTGAACAAGGTGTCCATCTCCGCCATGAAAAACCCCGGCAACGCCAACATTCCCAGCAGCAATGGCGCCGACATCTCCTGGTCTTCTTCCAACCGCAACATTGCAGAGGTGAAGGGCGGCCAGCTGTACGCCTACCGGCCCGGCACCGTGGTCATCACCATGACCTACAAGGGCAAACTGGTCAACAAGAACGGCGTGCAAGAGACCCTCAATTTCACCCGCCGGATCAAGGTGACCGTTCCCATTGCCGAGGTGAAGTTCGACGAACCCAACTGGGAGAACAGCCGCAACCTGAAGTATTCCCAGGTGAAGCTGAGTGGTCTTCAGGTCCGCAGCTATAACGGCGAGTGGCAGTCCGGTAATGGCTATGTGGAAAATATCGTGACCCGCATCGCCCGCTACGAGGGCGATTACGGCTGGGACCCCTCCGAGAAGCGGGTACTCTACAACGACAACTACTATATAACATTTTCCATCGAGCCCAAGACGGGCTACCAGTTCCCCCTGCGGGCGACCTCCCTCAGCGGTGAAGGGTTGTATATGGCCAACACTGCCACCCTCCGCACCAACCGTGTGGGATCTAGCGACATGAATACCGCCGACAAGTTTGGCTATTGGGCCTCCGGAGAGTGGAATCCCAACACCCTGCAGACGCCCAGCGTATGCGGCATCGTCATCTCCTATCAGATGGAGCTGCTGCGTGACCCCAACACCGTGTATGTGGATCTCGTTGCCATCGAGACCGCCGAGCCCCGTGAAGGCGATCTGCGCTACGCCGGCGAGGTTTCCGATGATCTGACAGGTTGGAATCCCAATGATGTGATGGGCGTGCGTGTCCTCACCCTCAGCGGCGAGACGACACAGGACGGAAGCCCTCTCCTCGCCAGCAGCAGCAATGTGTTCAAGATCTCCACGCCTCTCCTTGGCTCCGGCACACCCTATACGCCTTTGGCAGACGGTGAGGCCACCAACAACGGCAACTTCTATGAGGGTTTTACTGTGTTCCGTGACGAGGAAAACAATCTCAGCCGTGAAAAGCTGGAAAATGCCCGCTATGAGGCAGCCACCTATGCCCATGAATTGGAGATTTATCTGGCAAATCAGAGCGCTGCCGGCACCAAGTATTACTTCTCTCCGGATGTGCGGGTACTGGTCAACGGCCATGAGGTACAGCTCATCGACAGTTCCGGCAACCCCGGCTACAATGGCGATTCCCTGGAGCTCGGCTACTATTTCGTCTCCGATCCCAGACCTTCCCTCATCAACGGCACCATCGAAGGCCTGGATGCACCCGTCACCGGAGCTGTAGCCCAGACCGCCGATGACCTCACCGTCACCGGCAGAGACTCCGCAGGCGAAGCCAGCGACAAGATGTATGTTTCCGGTCTCGTCTGGTTTATCGACGCAAATGAAAACGGAGTATTGGACGAGGGCGAACGGTGCGCTCCAGAAAACGGCTTCACCCAGGACGGCAGATTTATGGGCGGCAAGAAATACAGCGCCTTTGTGACCCTCGCTGTGGAAGCGGAGGACGGCCGCATCAACAATACCGCCTTTACCTTGAAGCTGGATGGCATCGACACACCGCTGAGCACCTCCCAAGCCCAGGGCGTCTACACCTTCCCGAAAACGGAGATCGTGGGCTACACCGTTTCCGGCACGGCGACGAGCTTCAATAGCGACACCGACGATGTGACAATACAGCTTATTGCAAGCGGCGCATCCGAGGCGGCTTACGAGACCATCGTCAAGGGCAACAGCGCCAGCTACTCCATCGCAGACGTTGCCCCCGGTACCTACACCATGAAGGTGATGAAGAAGAACCATGTCACCCGGGAGTATACCGTCACGGTGGGCGCAGAGAATGTGACGCAGGATGTGGAAATTTGGTTGCTGGGCGATGTCAACGGCGATGGCACAATAAATGTCAAAGATAAGAAGCTGATATTTAACCATCTGAATGATCCATCAGGAGCCCTTACCGGATATGCGTTGGATGTTGGCGATGTCAACAGAGACGGCACGATAAATGTCAAGGACAAGAAACTGATATTTAATCATCTGAAGGGCATATCACTCTGGTCATAAGGAATGCCGATAAAACGTCTTAATACTGTATCTTCCGTCCCATAAGCCATATGGGAAGGAAAGGTCAGTTTAAGAATATAAAATCGCAGAGAAATCTGCGCCGCCGTTTTCGGGACTAAGCGAGACCCTGAAAGCGGTGTATAAGAATGTCTCGTAAATTATTAGTAAAGGAGGAGCTTGGTCATGAACAAGCGAATCACATCTATTTTGCTTTGTTTTGTCATGGTTGTATCCTTGCTGGTAACTGCAGTGCCGGCATTAGCTGCAACGCCTGTTGAACTTAAGGTTACAGCAGACAAAACCTCGGCAAATCCGGGAGATACCATAAACTATAAGGTATCAATCGGAGCTGTAACCGACATGGGCGGCTTAGAGTTTAAGCTGGATATTCCCAGCGGGCTGACCGTTGATGACGGCAGCATTTCTATCCCTGATGGTCTGGAGACCATTATTGACTCAGACGGACCTATAATTGTACCGACGAGATCAAACAGATATTATTGGTTGTATAGCGCACAGTTAACAGGTTACACCGGCACATCGGATCTGGTAATTCTAACCTTTTCCTGTAAGGTAGATGACGGAACAACCGGAACAAAGACCGTATCGATTAAAGAGGTTGTTCTTATCGATCAATCTGTAGAGGATATGCCTTTCAATGTTACCGGTGCAGATGTCAATGTCACCGCCGCTCCGGTAGCCGTTACCGGCGTAACCATTGACGAGACACTGTCCGTCAATATCGGTCAAACAAAGACCCCGTCTTTCACTGTTGCACCTGCAGAAGCAACAAACAAAACTGTTTCGTTTACATCTGACAACCCTGCTGTTGCCACCGTAAACGCAACGACCGGTGAAGTGACCGGTGTTAGCAAAGGCACCGCCACCATCACCGTCAAAACTGCTGACGGCAACTTTACCGATACCTGTACGGTAACGGTATCCTGTGCTCACAGCTATACTGCTGAAACGAAGAAAGCGGAAGCACTGAAAACTGCCGGAAACTGCCGTGACAAAGCGGTGTACTACTATTCCTGCTCTGTCTGCGGAAATGTGGAACATAACGATGCGCACACCTTTGAGGGCGACAAGGATGCAAACACCCATGTGGGTGGTACATCTACCGTAAATGCCAGTGAACCTGACCACAAGAATCAGGTTGACGGCTATACCGGCGACACAAAGTGCCTCGGCTGTGGAGAAATCATTGCAACCGGTACATCTATTCCTGCCGGCGCACACACCTCGTCTTCTACTTGGAACAGTGACGGAACTTATCACTGGAAAGAGTGTACGACTATGGGCTGTGGCGTTGTAATTGACGGCAGCAAGGCTAAACACAGCTCTACCGGTGCGAATGTTGCAACTTGCCAGCATAAGGCTGTCTGCGATGTATGTAATGTAGAGTATGGTGAACTGGCAGCGCATAATCCGGCTTCCGGCTGGACAAGTGATGCAAGCGGTCACTGGCATGCTTGCCAGACTGCAAACTGCACAGAGAAGTGCGATTTTGCAACACATACACCGGATCATCAGGGTCATGCCACCGAGGAGTACGCCATTAAGTGTACAGAGTGCGATTATGTAATCGAAGCACAGCTCGGTCATACCCATGTGTTTAACAAGGAAGTTGCAACCGATGCTTACAAGGCATCTGATGCCACCTGCACAGCAAAGGCTACTTATTACAAGTCCTGCGCTTGCGGCGAAAAGGGCACGGCAACCTTTGAGTACGGTGAACTGGCGGATCACAACTGGACACCTGCTACCTGTACTGCTCCAAAAACCTGCTCTGTATGCCATGCAACCGAAGGTGATCCTCTTGGACATACCGAAGGCAACGAATGGAAGTATGACAGTGACAACCATTGGCACACTTGTACCGTTGAAGGCTGCGGCGTTGTAATCGAAAGCAGCAAGGAGGCTCATACACCTGACCGTGAGGCTGCAACCGAAACCGACCCGATTAAGTGCTCTGTGTGTGATTATGTCATCACTCCCGCACTTGGCCTGCAGGAGTACACCATCGATCTGCCATTTTCCCTCGCTGTAAAGCTGACAGGTGATGAGAAGCCTGCCAAGGAAACCTTCAAGTTCGAAATCTACGACCTGGGCGTCGAGGATGCCGAGTTTGAGATCGTGAAGGACAGCGTTACGGTTGAAAACATCGCGTTTGACGAGAACGGCGTTGCCTTCATCGAAGGTATCATCAAAATCAAGGTGACCGGCAAAGAGCAGCTGAGCAACCTCACCGAGGGCTTCAGCGTACGCATGGTGAAGGGCTCCACAAAGGGCTGGACCTATGCTTCCGAGCAGTGGCGCATTGAACCTTTCTTCGAGAACGACGCGCTGGATCTGAAAATCGCTGTTAAGGAGATCGTTGACGGCGAAATCAGCGAAGAATATGCCAACGGCATGAGCTTCTCTGTGAGTTACGAAGCCGTGACCGAGCCCGAGACACCTAAGACCGGAGACAGCAGCAACATGCTCCTCTGGGCAGCACTGCTTCTTGCAGGCGGACTGGGAACTTTCGGAACAGTAGCTTACAGCAAGAAGAGAAAAGAAGACGCTGAATAATCAGTTAAAACAGTTAAAAAGCGGCCTTTAAGCAAAGGGCGGTGACAGGAGCTTCCGCCATCGCCCTTTATGCTTTTGTAATAAGGTAGAGCCACCTCCATGCCGGGCATGGACAGGTGGACATCAACATTACAAAAAGAAAAGAAGATTTTAACATAAAAAAAAGGACCAGACTATTTGTAATGCTTCTTTGGGCATCACTTCTCATGGCAGGTAGTCTCGGACTTCTGGCAATAAAGAGAAGAGAAGACGCTTAATAAGCAGACCTGACATCTTAACCGGCAGTCAGCCGGCATAGAAAATGAAAGACCTTAAAAAGGCGACGACGGGAAATCCGCCACCGTCTTTCTTCCTCCAAAGGAGCAAACAAAACCTTGCTTTTTTGGAGAGGGAAAAACCAAATGAAACCAAATGAAGGAGACCACACATGGTAAAAAAAATCGGACAAAACCTGCGGAGTACGGCCGTATGCTCTTCGCCAACAGTTATTCTTATTCTCATTGTCGTTGCTGCTTTGCTTCTGACCGGCTGTTCCGGCAGTAAAGGCGACCTGACCGCTCTGGAAGGAACCTGGCGTTACGCTGAACATACAGAGTATGAATTTGACGGCAAAGGCGGCGGCTGTATGTGTATCGACGAAAAAGACCACTACGAGTTCACCTACGATATAACGGGCGACGCTGTGAGTATTGACTTTAAATCAGATAATGTTGTGGACTGCCAATATACCTTTTCTGTTGACAGCGATAAGCTGACCCTTACCGGCGGAGAAGGCACTGCCCAGCCGGGCGCGGTCTATGAGCTGACGAAGGAATAAAACAGAGATATACGAGGAGGCTTTGCTATGAAAAAAATTATGCTTATGTTGCGGAACTCTTGAATACCAGTAGTACAGTACGACAGTCAACGAGATATTGACGATCCGTGCCATTGACGGCCAGACGGGGACTACCTTCAGAGCCGAGAATTCAAATACCGCAAGACACGCGTCCGAGTTCTGGATGATAGAGCCGAAGATCGCCTTTGCTGACCTTGAAGACAATATGGTTCTGGCAGAGGCTATGATCAAATATATTATCAATTATGTGCTTGAAAACGCCCCTGAGGAAATGCAGTTTTTTAACAGCTTTGTGGACAAAGGCCTGCTGGAGAGACTTGACCACATCGCAAATTCCGACTTCGGGCGGGTGATCTATACTGAGGCAGTTGACATGCTTCTCAAATCCGGCAAGGAGTTTCAGTATCCTGTTGAGTGGGGTATCGATTTGCAGACGGAGCACGAAAGATACCTGACCGAGGAAATCTTCAGAAAGCCTGTATTTGTAACCGATTATCCTAAGGATATCAAGGCTTTCTATATGAGACTCAATGACGACGGCAAGACAGTTGCAGCCTGCGACCTTCTCGTTCCTGGAGTAGGAGAAATCATCGGCGGAAGCCAGAGAGAAGAAAGACTTGATGTACTGACCGCAAGAATGAAGGAGCTTGGACTCAAAGAAGAGGATTACTGGTGGTACCTCGACCTGCGCAAGTACGGCGGCGTAAAACATGCCGGATACGGTCTGGGCTTTGAGAGAATCATCATGTATATTACCGGAATGGGCAATATCAGAGATGTGCTTCCTTTCCCGAGAACACCTAAGACCGCAGAATTTTAAGGAGAACGCTATAATAGATGGATGACTCAACCACCGCAGAGGAGAAGAGTTTTGGGATAATTGCGCAGCATGGCGGGAACCATTCTGTATTTATGCATAAAACTCCACCATTTAAAGGGTGTTTTTTTTTGCAGTTTATCTACATCAACACTAAACTTCTAAACATCAAAAATGTGATTTTATTCGTAGCAAAGAAAATGCAAGTGTACTGAAACTCTGTATATTCAGATAATGCGGCGAAAAATCTTACTATATAAAAAAGAACTTGCCAAGGTGTTCTATATAAATATAAAATAAGACAAATATAATAAAAGGAGGAAAATACCGTGAGAAGAAAGCTGTATTTACTTGTTCTGCTTATCCTGAGCATGATGCTGATTCCCGGCTGCAGTGAACCACTTGAGGGCATTTCGGAGTCGGGAGCTTTGCAGGAAAAGATGCAAGAGCACAGTGATAAGGTGGGGATTGCCTTTATCGGCTATGTCGAATATGGCGCAACAGAAAAAGAACTCAGGGATTATGTGAGAGAAAGCGCATGTGCAGAGGAATACCCGTTTATTGAGGACTGCCCTTTAATTCCCGGAGAAGGGGCAGAACTGTACGCTTTTGTGCCGGCAAATGACGGATATTCCATTACCGTATGCCGGGCTGAAATGACAGAAAACGGCGAGTATGATGATCATCATGAAGATGTTCTTTACGAAGGGAAAAAGGGCGAGGTCATTCTGCTGCGCTGCAATAGGAGCGAAATTTATTCTGATGTGCTGATTTCCGTCACAGATGGAACGGAAACGCTGGAATTCCACCCCATGCTTTCCATGATGGACGGACATGTGGCGGCAGAACCCGGCTGCTATGACTTTTCTGTTTATGAGCAGTAGAAACATAATCATGCCGTAATTTGTTTATTTTATGTTCAGGGAGGACGACATGAAACGAAAATTTTTAATAATCACAGCTATAATAATTATGTGCATATTTTTTTCGCTTACTGCCTATGGAGCTGGACCGGCAGCTCCTGTGATTGAGGGACAGATGCCTGACTGTTATCTGAACATGGGTGACGGCGGAGTCACTTTATTTACAAATGCATCTTCTCCAGACGGAGGGACTCTGAGATACCAGTGGTATGTATCGAACATTGATAACATAAGTGGGATATGTGCTATTTCCGGAGCTGAAAGCTCTGAATACAGAGTTTCGGAAGCTCCGGGGGTAAAATGGTATTGCTACGCCGTGTGGAATGTTTCGGGAGACATGGAAAGCCAACCGGTATACAGCAGATTGATACGGGTAGAGTTCTGCGAAAATAATTCCGATCATGCGCATAAATTCGGCAGCTGGATGGTTACAACACAAGCCACATGCACAGAAGATGGCATAAAGACAAGAGAATGTGACTGTGGTTATACTGAACGTGCAGCAATACCTGCATCCGGACATAAATGGGACGAGGGCAAAGTGACCAAAGAGGCTGCTGACAACGCTGCAGGAGAAAAAACCTTTATCTGTCTTTCGTGTGGAAATACCCGAATTGAAAATATAAATGCTGCGGAAGGAGAAGACGGAGGAATGGGCCATGCAAAAGCCCAATCAGGAAACTCATCAAGAATTCCGTGGTGGGGTATAGTTCTGGCTGCAGCAGTGGTTATAGGAGGAGGCGCAGGAGGCGTCGTCATCGCAAAGAAAAAGAAAACAAATAGTATTATAAAATAGATACACCAAAAGAAATGCCGTCGCATCGGCCAGCGCGACGGCATTTCTTGATTTTGCATAGTGATGGAGAAATGAAATGTCGATGTATTTTGTTATTTTACATATCTGTTTTTTGATGAAAAACCTTTTTGCGGGACAGTTGAGAGAGGGTATAAAAAGTTTTGTTTTGAATTTTCAAAATACACTTGTTTGCCAAAACATGCCCTCTTCGGGTAATGCAATGGCTATTGCGGAAATACCGGCTGAGAATAATAAACATATGTCAGCCTGATGGAGAATATGTCAAGGAGCATGATGTTCCCGGTGGTTATTTCCTGCAGAATAATGAAATTGTTGCCCACACCTACCAGAAAACCGAAGCGATCTTCAATAGTGTTGGAGCCTATCAGCTGCTCAACCCGCATATATCTGCCTATCTGGGTGCGCAGAAAGCCATTAAAGGACTGCACTGAGTCATAATCGATGGATTCATCAAAGCCATCGGGAGTCATAGGAGCCCTGGGTGTAGTAATGGAGGGAGCTTCGCCTTCTCCGTTAAGGGAAACGTTGTTCATATAGGATGTCATCCGGGAAAAAGGAAGTGTTGCTCCGGCGCCCGGGGACACCTGTGACTTTTCCGCCTCGAGTCTCGGAGAGGCAGCTTCTATGTAAGGTGATTCTTTTGCCGGGGATGCCTCAGATTCAGCGGGCTGCTGAGAAGAGACAGGAATATCTTCAAGCTGAATCCTGTCTCCCACAGAAACCTGACCTGATTTTATCATTTTTGGTGTAACAACATTATCGCAGCATGATGCCATAAAAATACCTCCTGAATTCATTTAAGTTTCGGCATAGTAACTTGTAGGTATGTAAAAGCAGTGATCGCCTACCCTGTTGTGTATGACTCCTACGCGCGTGGGAAAGTAGGTCGGGCATGTGTCACTGTATGGGTTGAAGAAGAAAAGAGAATTGTCTATCCCCAGCAGCCTGCCTCCGGCCATGGCCCAGTCCACTATCTGATAGTGAATGTCTGTGGGAGTCATATTATAAACATTCTGCGGATTATATGAGCCGCCTACAGATTCGCGCATACATACAAACTGACCGGGCTGAGTTATGACAGCGCGAACGTCTCCACCATTGTTTACACGGCTGAATTCACCATCGGTGACGGTTGCCCGGTTCATTATCACTGTTGCCACAGCGGCCATGCCGTATTCCCCTTCGCCTCCCGCCTCGCATTGAATAAGCCTGGCAAAAAGTTCTCTTGTATCCAGTGCCATAATTTACCTCCATAAACTTATATCATTGTATGTAACTGTATCAACATCTGTGAGAGATAGATAAAGAAATTTATCAAAGAATATTGCCCGGAAAGACGATTTTTAATATAATATTATAAACATTATCATATTCTGAAGGGGATATTTGGGGATGAAAGTCAAAGCAAGGAATTTAAGACTATTAGCTGCAACATTTGGAGCTCTTTTTTTAATGGAAACTGCCTTTAGGGGATTTACACTGGGCTATGCAAAAGACAATTATTTTGTACTGGAAGCATGCATTATTACTTTGATTTCCTTAGCAGGCGCGGCACTTATGTTCTTCCTGAGAACAGCATTTCGCCAAAGAACAGGTAAGATAATATACAATGCGCTTATGGCCGTTACCATGGTGATATTTGCAGCACAAATAGTATATTATTATATTTTCGAGACATTCTTCACGTTTTACTCCATGCTCAATGGCGCACAGGTGGTGGAATTTCAGGATGTTATATGGGATGCAATATTTCATGAGATAATCCCGATCATTGTCATGTTTGCCTTGGGAGGAACTGCAATATTCTTCTCGACACACTGCGATGACGAAAAAATATCTTCAGGAGTCAATAAGGAAAGAACAAGCAAAGTGGTCTTACTGATTATTTCGGCCGTTATATTTTTTTCATCTGCAGCAGGGACCTTTGCCATATGCTTTGTCGATGATGAAAATCCGTCTTCTCCTCATCAGAACCTCTGGTCAATAGGTGAAATCCAGGGATCGGTAAAATGTTCCGGTCTTATGGGAGCCATGACGATAGATTTATACAGGCTTATATTCGGATTTGAACCGCAGCTGCCGGATACGGAAACTGTGGCAGAAGTTTCGGCAGATGACAATGTTATCGGTACTTTGGATTTTGGAGCAATGGCAGAAGGAGAAAAGGATAAAACCGTCAAAGCCATGCACGAATATTTCGGAAGCGTGGAGCCAACGGAAAAAAATTCGAAAACAGGAATTTTTAAGGGGAAAAACCTTATATTCATTACGGCAGAAAGCTTTACCGACTTTGCTGTAGATCCGGTATATACGCCGACTTTATATAAGCTTCAGACCGAGGGATATACATTTACAAACTTTTATAATCCCATATGGGGAGTAAGCACTCTGGACGGGGAGTATGTAAATCTTCAGGGGCTGGTGCCAAAACCCGGTGTATGGTCAATGAAAGAATCCTCAAAAAATTCTCTGCCCTTTACTCTCGGAAACCAGCTCAGAAAAGAAGGTTATCAGACAAAAGCATATCATAATCACAGCATTTATTATTACGACAGAAATGTCTCTCATCCTAACCTGGGATATGATTTTTCGGGGCAGGATGGCGGTTACCATTTTAAAAATACGTGGCCCGAATCCGATCTGGAGATGATAGACAAGACCACCTCGGACTTTCTCACAGCAGATGAAGATGGAGAAATACAGCCTTTCCATGTTTATTACCTGACTGTAAGCGGACATATGAACTACAACTTTTATGGAAACGACATGGCCTCAAAGAACGAAGAAGCAGTAAAGGATCTGGACATGTCAGAGCCCTGTCGTGCGTATATGGCCTGTAACATCGAACTGGACAGAGCGCTGGGACTGCTCTTGACCAGGCTTGAAGAAGCAGGAGAACTGGACAATACGGTTATTGCCATTGCAGGAGATCATTATCCATATGGGCTCTCAGAAGAAAATATAAGTGAGTTCAGAGGCCATGAAATCGACACGGAATATGAAATGTATGAGAGTACTTTCATACTATGGTCCATGGGTATGGAACCGGAAAAGGTTGACAAAGTATGCAGCAACATGGACATACTGCCGACACTGTCAAACATGTTCGGGCTGGAATATGATTCCCGGCTGCTGATGGGGAGAGACATTTTTTCAGACAGCGAGGGATTTGTGGTGTTTAAGGATAAGGACTGGATCTCAGAGAGGGGAACAAGGAGCGATCTCATAGAAAGCGACAGAGAATATGCCTCGCTTATGGATGAGAAAGTCAGAAACATGTTTAACTACTCTGCTTTGACACTGGATAAGGATTACTATTTTAAATTAGGTTTTGCCAAGGAGTGACACTCATGAAGTACGAGCTGAAGGACTATCATATAGGCGAAGTAGCAAAGTTTTACGGACTTACTGTGGATGCTGTCCGTCTGTATGATAAGAAGGGAATATTAAGCCCTCCCAAAAATAACGAAACCAACTACAGGATATACAGCAAGGAAGATTTTGTCACTATGGATTATGTCATGCGTCTGAGGCGTATGGATATACCTCTGGAAAGCATCAGAGATATGATGCATGGCTCAGACCTTCAGGACATGATGGAAATTGTATCAAGAAAAAAAGAAGAACTTGCTTCTAAAATTGCAGAGCTGCAGCAGAAAGAAAAACTCATGGACGATTATTGCCGCAAACTTGCAGACTGCGTCAGGGGACAGGGAAAGATGGAAATAATAATGTCCCCGGTGTTCATATGCCAGGAGATAAAGGGTAGCATGGCTGAGGTAATGGCTGATTTTGATATGCTGGATAAGGAGTCCATGCCTCTTTTGACCATAATATCGAAACAGGAGGGTCAGGCAGAATTCGTTTCTTTTGAAGAAGCACTGGCAATGAATGACAGAAGCAGCCGGCAGAAGGCAAGCAATTACATCGTTACAATGGCTGATACCAAAGGAATCTCAAAGAGGGAAGACTTTCCGGCAGATAGATTTCATGTAATTCCTCAAAGAAAATGTCTGCATCTTTACGGAGTTGTATATACTAATCGTGATTACACTCAGCTTGCTTCGGCAATTGATTACATCGAAAAAAATAATTTGAATATTGCCGACTGGCCGCTGACCAGAATTGTTGCTACTGAATATGAAACGGAGAACAGTGCCGAGTATCTGGAATTATGGATACCTGTAAAATGAATAAGTGTTGCATGATAAAACAGTAAAATTTGTGGAGCAAAACAGTTTTTTGCTCCTTTTTTTATTTTAAAATTAAATTTTGCTTGACTCTGGTCTAAGTCCAGAGTTTATAATAGCAATATACAAGTAATAATATACAAGTAATAATATACACAAGGAGGAATTTATATGAGCTTTAAAGACGTTGCAGGCAGCCATCTTTTATGGGTCTGCGTCATAGTTGGAATTATTATTGTAGCCGGACTTACTGTATATTATCTGAGATTGAGCTACAAAAATGCATTGGAACTTGGCATTGATAAGAAAACGCTGAAGGCTGTAATTAAATCATCAGTGACCTTCTCCATCGTGCCTTCCATAGCCATAGTAACAGGTCTTGTGACTCTTGCGGTTGTAATCGGTCTTCCTTATGCATGGTTCAGACTGTCAGTACTGGGATCTGTGGCTTATGAGCTTATGTCGGCCAACATGGCTCTTAATGCGCTGAATCTTGATGTTAACAATGCTGACGGA
The DNA here is from genome assembly GCA_002320005.1 of Firmicutes bacterium UBA1702. Taxonomy (GTDB): domain Bacteria; phylum Bacillota; class Clostridia; order Peptostreptococcales; family Anaerovoracaceae; genus Fimisoma. The sequence continues at coordinate 23,544 of DCJK01000037.1, read as the reverse complement.
TATGCTTTCGGATTGATGGCATGGGCAATGTGTCTGGGCATAAGTGTTTCACTTATATTTAATGTTTTCTTCAACAAGAAGATTCATATGGGAACTCTTAAGCTCGGCGGTGAGGACAAGAGATGGAAAGCAGTTGCTCAGACTGTTTTTATGTCAGCTCTGCTCTGCGCACTGATCGTTCCGATGCTTTTCGGAGGAATGGCAAGTCTTATGACATTCATTACAAGTGCAATTATCGCAGTTGTTCTTTCGGTTATTGCAAAAAAGGCAAATGCACCTTGGCTTAACGAATTTGTCCTGGCAGTCAGCCTGCTGGGTGCCATGGTTGCATCTGTATTCTGGGATAAACTTTTTTAAGAGGGAGGTATCAGAGACATGAAGAAAAACAAAAATGTGAATGCAAACGAATATTATGAAAGAATGCATAAAATCGGCAACCGCCTGATGATCTGTGCGCTGCTGCTGTTCTTTGCCATTCCTCTTATTATAAGCGGATATTATGACATAATGCCTAAAATCAGCGATCTGCTGGTTGCTGCCGGAGGCTTGTCAGCCATCTTTATTCCTATCGGAATAGCGGAAACTTTTGCTGAGATTCCGGTAATGGGATCATCATACTATATTTCACTGATAACAGGTAATGTACTGAATCTTAAGCTTCCTGCCGCACTCAATGCGCTTAAGGTTGCAGACCTGAAGCAGGGAACAGAAAAGGGAGATGCAGTCATCGGTGTTGCAGTTGCCGCATCTTCTCTGGTAACTCTGGTTATGCTTGCAATTGGCATGCTTCTGCTGACTCCGCTTCAGCCATTCCTGTCATCCCCGTTTGTAACTACTGCTGCAGGATATGTGCTGCCTGCACTCTTCGGATGTTTGTTCCTGGGCTCTCTCAGTGACGATGTAGGTGGTGGAGTACTGGTACATAAACGTCTGCTGGCACTTATCATTCCGTTTGTAGTATGCATTGCCCTGTACATGGTAGTACCTGATCTTTATGAAACATTCGAAGGCTTTGTAATTATCATATGTATACCTGTGATCTACCTGATAACAAAGAAGATGTACAAGAAAGGTATAATAACTGTTGAGCTTCCCGGAGACAAAGAAGAAGCTCAGATACAGGAGGAAGCCTGATGAGTCTGAATATGAAGGAAATACAGAATCGAGCCGAAAAAAAGGTGGAGATGCTGGCGCCGGAACTTAAGGAGCTTTCATTGAAAATCCATGAAAATCCCGAACTCGGCAAAGAAGAATTCAAGGCATGCCGGTGGCAGGTGGAACTGCTGAAAAAGTACGGCTTTGATGCGCAGGATAACTTCTGCGGCATACCTACCGCATATCATGCATCTTATATAAGCGGAAAACCGGGTCCTAAACTGGCATTTCTGGCAGAGTATGATGCTCTGGCAGGCCTGGGGCACGGCTGCGGACATAACCTGATTGCAATGGTATCGGTGGGTTCGGGAATAGCGTCTACGGAATTTGCCGATGAATTCGGCGGAGAGATACATGTTATAGGAACACCTGCAGAAGAATCAGCGGGAGCCAAGGTACCTATGGCAAAAGCAGGAGCTTTTGATGATTTCGATGCTGTCATGATGGCACATCCGGCATCAATGGATGCGGAGTCCCCTGACACTATGGCTATTATATCTTTGAAGTTTGAATTCTTCGGTCGTCCGGCCCATGCGGCCGGAGCGCCTGAAAACGGACGTAATGCTCTGGATGCTGTGGTAAGCTTCTACCAGATGGTAAGCGCTCTGCGCCAGCAGACAAAGCCGGATGCAAGAATTCATGGTATAATCACAAAAGGCGGAACCGCAGTAAATGTTATTCCTGACTATACGGAAGCGGTCTACAACATAAGATCCAACAGAGTGGCAGACGTGAAGCCCCTTGCCGAGAGGGTGAGAGCATGTGCGGAAGCAGCCGCCCTGGGAACGGGCACTACCGTGAAGATAAGTCCCGCCGACGAAGATTTTATGGACACATACAGCAACAGAGCTCTTTCGGATCTGGCATGTGAGCAGATGGAGATTCTGGGACGCAATATGCTCCGCTTTGGAAGAATTGTAATGCCGGGTTCATCAGATCTTGGAGATGTAAGTTACCGCTGCCCTGCAATTCAGCTGGGAATGAGTATGGGACCTTCCGAAGACGGAAATCCATATGAGCCTCACACTGTGGAGTTTGCAAAGCAGGCCTGTACCCAGACTGCTCTGGACAGCTGCATGACCTTTGTAAAAGGTTTTGCCATGACAGCTGCAAAGCTTCTGGCCGAGCCTGAACATCTGGAAAAGATAAAAAAGGAATACGATGAAGAGGTAAAGCCTCAGCTGGAGAAATAAAGCAACAAAATAAAAATCCGGCGTGCTTCAGACTGAATAAATCAGCTGGGGCACGCCGGTTGTTTTTTTGAATTTAATTTAATTTAAAATTCATATATACCGGGTTATGATCGGAGTATGCGAACTGAAGGTCAATGACGTCGGATTTCAGACATTCAACGTTATCAGAAATTATAAACCCGTCTATTGTAAGCTGGAAGTTGGTTTCAGGATCCCACGGTCTGTCCGCATTGCGGCAGCTTGGCACAGGAATAGCCTCATCGTAAGGGGCTATGACTTTAAATCCTTCGGGAACATTATCATAAGGAAAGCTTTGAGCCCAGCTGTAGTCTTCGCCGGAGACGCCAAATATGGCAGAAGAATCTACAAGGAGGTCCTTGTTAAAATCTCCGCCGCATATTACATAGTTGCCCTTTTTGTATTCTGCAGTGATGTCATTATATAGCATTTCCAGCTGAGAATCAGCTACCGTCGGGTCCGTGGTATAGGCAGAAAGATGGAAGTTTATGAGAATCAGTTCTTTTCCGCCATCAACGGGAATTCTGCTGATGCTGTAGCATCTGTCAAGGTCCAGGAATTTGGCAAAGCCGCTCTGAATAGGCAGACTTCTTCGCAATGCCTGTGTGACGGTATAATCTGATAGGGTGACAATGCCGGCTTTGGACTTTCCGTGAGGTTCAGTCAAAGGATAGAAAAGGTACGGCGAGTCATAATTCTGGGCATAGACTTTGTCCATTTCAATAAATGAGGATGTAATTAAATCATATTGATTTACATGGTATGATCTTGTTGAATCCACGTCCACTTCCTGTATCAGATAAAAATCCGAATTAAAAGATGAAAGCTTTTCGGCTATGGAATTTATGTTTTCAACAACTGATTCCTCGGAGAAAGCTCTTGAATATTTACCGCCATCCATGAAAAAGGAGTATTGATCAGTATAGGCGCCAAAGCCTATATTCCATGATGTAACGGAAAGTTCCTGCTGCAGCGGGACTTCTTTTACAACTGACAAAGAGCTGTCCGGAACAAGTTCCAGATTGTCTTCCTGTCTGTAGTAATCTGCAAATACATAGATAATGTATGAGACAGCAACAAGAAGAATAACCCCTACGAGGCAGCCGATTATTTTAAGCACTTTTTTCATATATTGTTCTCCTTTCGGAAAGATATGTGGATTTTAACATAAATAATGAAATCTTTCAACTGTTATACAGGTTATCCGCCCCCTCACCCCACCCCCCGGTTTATTCACCATAGAGCTTGTGCTTTTATTTCCGACCGGCAGCAGAGAAGGCTTTCGGCACTATGACAGGGGATGAGCCTTAGAGACAGGCGGTGACGCCGCCTAAATGCCTCTTTAAAAAAGAAAAGCGATGTGCTAAAATATAAAAAAGGAGAAAAATATGGCATTTACACATCTGCATGTACATACCGAATACAGTCTTCTGGACGGAGCGGCAAGAATAAAAGATCTGGTGTCTCATGCTGCGGAACTTGGCATGAACAGCCTTGCAATAACCGACCATGGAGCAATGTTCGGAGTTGTAGAATTTTACAAAGAGTGCAAGAAGCAGGGGATTAAGCCTATAATAGGCTGCGAGGTATACACTGCTGCCAGAAAGATGACAGATAAGGATCCCGAAAAGGATAAACATCAGGGTCATCTGCTTTTGCTTGCAAAAAACGAGACAGGGTATAAAAATCTTATCAAGATTGTATCTCAGGGATATATAAAAGGATATTATTATAAACCAAGAATTGATAAAGACCTTCTGAGGGAACACAGCCAGGGAATAATTGCCCTTTCGGCATGCCTGGCAGGAAAAGTTCAGAACCTTCTGCTTTTTGGAGACTACGAAGGAGCAAAGAAGGAAGCCCAGGAACTTCTGGAGATCTTCGGGCAGGGGAACTTTTTTATCGAGATACAGGATCAGGGGCTGGAAGAGGAAGCACGCATCAAACCTGACTTAATAAGGTTGTCCAGAGAACTCAATGTGCCGCTGGCAGCGACCAACGATGTTCACTATGTGCGCAAGGAAGATGCGGAGACTCATGATGTTCTTCTGGCCATTCAGACGGCAACCAGCATCAACGATGAGAACCGCATGCGATTTCCCAATGACGAATTTTATCTGAAAAGTGAAGATGAAATGCGCAGAATATTTGCTTCCGTACCGGAAGCTGTGGATAACACCCAGGTGATTGCAGATGCCTGCAACGTGGAATTTGAGTTCGGACAGTATCATCTTCCGGAATTTACGGCTCCCGACGGAAAAATCAACAGAGATTATCTCAGGGAACTATGCAATAAAGGTCTTGAAGAGAGATATGGCAGCAATCCTGATACCGGTCTCAGAGAAAGGCTGGAGTATGAACTGGGAACCATAGAGTCCATGGGGTATGTGGAGTATTTTCTTATCGTATGGGACTTTATAAATTATGCCCGCCAGCAGGGAATAATGGTAGGTCCGGGAAGAGGCTCTGCAGCAGGCTCTCTTGTGGCATATTGCCTGCATATAACAGACATTGATCCTATTAAATATAATCTTATATTTGAGAGGTTTCTTAATCCGGAGAGAGTAAGCATGCCGGATATCGATATTGACTTCTGCTATGAAAGAAGACAGGAAGTCATAGATTATGTCACACGGAAATATGGCGAAGATAAGGTATGCCAGATAATAACCTTCGGTACAATGAAGGCCAGGCAGGCCGTCAGGGATGTAGGGCGCGCACTGGATGTAAGCTATGCGGACACAGATGTTATTGCCAAGGCAATACCTCTTGAACTTAACATGACCATAGACAAGGCTCTGAAAACCAATCCTGAGCTGAAGAAAATGTATGAAGAGAATCAGAAGGCTCACCAGGTGCTGGATATGGCCAGAGCTCTTGAAGGCATGCCCCGTCATGCGTCTACCCATGCTGCCGGGGTTGTAATTTCCAAAAAACCCATAGATGAATATGTGCCTCTGTACCTGTCGGATAAGGGACCGGCAACTCAGTTTACCATGACCACCATCGAGGAGCTGGGACTTTTGAAAATGGATTTTCTGGGGCTCAGAAATCTTACCGTGATAAGGGATGCACTGGAGCTGATAGAGAAAAACTACGGAGTCACCATAGACTTTTCAAAGATGGGCTACGACGATGCCGGCGTGTACGAGATGATATCGCAGGGCAACACTCAGGGAGTTTTTCAGCTTGAAAGCCAGGGAATGACACAGTTTATGAAAAACCTGAGGCCCGGTTGCTTTGAGGATATTGTGGCAGGAATATCTCTTTACAGACCGGGACCTATGGACTCCATTCCGAAGTACATCGAAAATAAAAAGAATCCTAAAGGCATCAGGTATGTCCATCCGGCGCTGGCACCTATACTGGATGTAACTTACGGCTGTCTTGTATATCAGGAACAGGTAATGCAGATAGTACGCGACCTGGGAGGATACAGCTACGGACGATCAGATCTGGTGCGTCGTGCCATGTCCAAAAAGAAGATGGCTGTAATGCTGGAGGAGAAAGAATATTTCATCAACGGCAAAACAGATAAGGATGGCAATGTCGAAATAGAGGGATGTGTAAGACGCGGGATTCCTAAAGAGGCGGCAGAGGAAATCTTTAATGATATGGTAAGCTTTGCCCAGTATGCTTTCAACAAGAGTCATGCTGCAGCCTATGCGGTAGTTGCCTACGAAACCGGCTACCTAAAGCTTCATTATCCTGTTGAGTTTATGGCTGCACTGATGACCAGCGTAATGGGAGATGCGAAGCAGATATCCAAATATATAAGAAACTGCGGAGAAATGGGAATAGAGGTTATGCCCCCTTGCGTCAACAAGAGCGGTAAGAAGTTCAGCGTTGAAGATGGGAAAATCCGCTTCGGCCTGATGGGAATCAAAAATGTGGGCGAAAATGCCATAGATGCTATAATAGAAGCACGTGATGGTAAGGGTCCTGCAGAAAACATTTTTGATTTTATCAACCGTATAGATATAGGCAGAATTAACAAGAAGGCCATCGAAAGCCTTATTAAAGCAGGTGCCTGTGACTGTCTCAGCCACAATAAAGCTGCAATGATGAGTGTATATGAAGGGCTGGTTGAATCGGCTCAGAACAGAAGCAAAAAAAATCTCCAGGGACAAATGTCACTTTTTGACATAGGTGGAGAAGACTTTGAACCTGTAGGACAAACTTTCAGACTTCCTGATGTCGCTCCTTTTTCCAAGGAGGTTTCTCTTGCAATGGAGAAGGAAATGCTGGGAGTTTATATCACCGATCATCCTCTAAAAAACTATGCCGAAAAAATGAAAAAAGTCGCAACTCTTACCACGGAAGAACTCAATCATGCCGGAGAGGAAGCTGAAGCAGGACAACAGAGCAGGGTAAGAGACGGCATGAAGGCTGTAATGACAGGCATGGTTACGGGAAAACGCACGCTGATAACCAAAAGCAGCAAGATGATGGCATTTCTGGTGCTGGAAGATCTTTACGGCGTATGTGAAGTTGTGGTTTTCCCTAACGTATATGAAAAATGTGCAGACTGTCTTAAGGGAGACGGTGTTATTGCGGTTACGGGAACCGTCAACTTTAAAGAAGATGAAGCTCCTAAGCTGCTGGCAGACAAAATAGTGCTTATAGATGAAGAAACTTCCCCTGAAAAGGCGGAATCGGCAGGTGACCGGGAGCCTTGCGGAATGATTAAAGTAAGAATACCCGGCGGTGAAGAAGAAAATATAGCACTTGAACAGATAAAATTCACACTGCAGCGCCACAAAGGAACAGCACAGGTGCTGATTTACTTACCGGAAGGAAAAATTCTTCGTACAGACGATAGCCTCTGGGCAGAGCCTTCAAAGGCTTTGGAAAACCAGCTTGGGGCCCTTCTGGGACCTGAAAATGTAAAGATGAACTAAAAGGGGAGTAAAAATGAAAAGAATCGGAGTATTGACAAGCGGCGGAGATTCGCCGGGAATGAATGCGGCCATAAGAGCTGTTGTAAGGTGCGGAATAGACAGAGGTATGGAAGTATGGGGAATCGAAAGAGGATATGAGGGACTCCTTGACGGCGAAATACGCCCCATGGACAGAAGCTCTGTAGGAGATATACTTCACAGAGGAGGAACAATACTTAAAACTGCCAGAAGTGAGAGATTCAGAGAAGACAAATGGATAGACAAAGCAGCTGAGATTCTGGATACTTTCGGCATCGAAGGTCTGGTGGTGATAGGAGGCGACGGCTCTCTTCACGGGGGACTTGAACTTTCACACCGGGGCATAACTGTTATGGGTCTTCCCGGAACCATAGATAATGATCTCAGTTACACCGACTACACTATAGGCTTTGACACGGCCGTAAGTACTGTGCTGGATGCCATAAGCAAAATAAGAGATACTTCATCTGCCCATGACAGAACCACCGTCATAGAAGTGATGGGAAGAAGGTGCGGAGATATAGCTCTTTATTCTGCTGTTGCAGGAGGTGCGGAATGCGTGCTTCTGCCTGAAAAAAAAGAGGATATAAATGCGGTATGCCGCAAGATAATAGAAGGAAGTAACAGGGGAAAACTTCACAGCATAATAATCAAGGCAGAAGGAACTCCTACGTCGGGTACTGAACTTATCAAGGTTATTGAGGAACGTACAGGGAAGGAAACGAAACTGGTTGTACTTTCTTATCTGCAGAGAGGCGGAAGCCCTACTCTCAATGACAGGATGCTGGCAACATTATGTGGTGCCAAGGCTGTTGAATTGCTGGCGGAGGGATCTGAAAGCAAGGCAATTGGAACGGCAGACGGCCAGATAGTGGCATATGACCTGACAGAGGCGCTGGAAATGCCCGGAAGATTCAGCGAAGAGCTATACAAACTAATAGATACATTAAGCAAATAGGGGAGCATTATGGATAAAACAATTGTAGTATACAAAAGCAAACATGGTTCAACTGAAAAGTACGCGCGCTGGATAGGCGAAGAGCTGGATTGTCCTGTGGTAAGCGAAAAAGATTTCCAGAGAAAAAATTTTTCGCTTTATGACAATATAATTTTCGGCGGCTGTGTTCATGCCGGCGGCATTATGGGGTTTGACCTTATAAAGAAGAATATCAGGCACCTTGAAGGAAAGAAGATTGTAATCTTTGTCGTAGGACTGAACGTGATGCATCAGGATACCAGAATGCAGCTGAGAGAGATAAACTTTAACAAGAAAGGTCTCAACAAGCTGACATGCTATTATTGTCCGGGAAGTTATGATCCTTCATCGGTAAAAGGAATCGACGCGGCTATTATGAAAATGATGATAAATATGCTTGAAAAGAAAAAGCCCGAGGAGGTTACTGAAGATGACAGAAGACTCCTGGAGGGCGTTACTGAAGGAATAGACCTGACTGACAGGAAATACATCGAACCTATAGTGGCTGAGTTCAGGTAATAAGCACTGCCGTGAGAGTTGAATCAGTCATCCCTGCGTCCGGAAGGACCATCACCGTCTCCTTTTATGGTAATTCCCAGGTCATTGTTTATTACAGAAGCAAAGCCTATGGAGGCGGTTCCGTATTTTTTGCGGATGAGGTCCATGGTCATTTCTGCTTTTTCGGTTTGCTCTCTGTGTTTAAGATCATTACCGAAAAAACTCAGCTGTTCCTGATCTGTCTCATCGGTCAGATTAATACCGGTAATTGTGAGCATCCTTATAGGTGCTCCTTTTTGCCATGAAGCATTTATTATTTCCATAGAGGCCTCAGCCAGCTCCTCTGAAAGCCAGCTGGGATTATCCAGCTGTTTTTGCCTGGATATAACTTTAAAATATGTGTCTTTAATATCTACTTTCACACCGCGGGCTTTATAGCCGTATTTTCTCAGCCGTCCGGCAACCGTGTCCGAAAGAGCTTTCACAGCGGTGGCAATGTCGCTGCCGGTAACCAGATCGCGACGGAATGTAACGCCGTTTCCCACGGATTTTACAGGTTCCCTGTCAGAATACAGGGAAACCGGGGAATCATCTATGCCGTTGGCATACTCCCACATTATACCGCCTTGCTTTCCGAAAATATTCAAAAGATATTTTCTGTCAGCGGAAGCTATGTCTCCAATGGTTAAAATCCCCAGAGAGCGAAGTTTATCTGATGTGGCATGTCCTACGCCAAAGAGTTCTCCTGCAGGCAGAGGCCAGAGGAGCTCTCTGAAATTTTCCCTGGATATGACTGTGGTAGCATCAGGCTTCTTGTATTCGCTGCCCATTTTTGCCAGAACCTTGTTGAAAGAGACACCTGCAGAAAGGGTCATGCCCAGCTCTTTACGGACGGTGTTACGAATAGTGTCAGCGATTTCACGGCCTGAACCGAAAAGACTGCGGCTTGCGGTGACATCCAGCCATGACTCATCAATGCTGAAGGGTTCAACCATGTCAGTGAAACGCTGATAAATTTTGTTTATTTTGCTGCAGTAAAACTTGTACTTGTCCATATGAGGGCGAACAAGCACGAGGTCAGGGCATTTCTGCTTTGCTTTCCATATGGTTTCTGCCGTTGTCACGCCGTAATTTTTGGCAATCTGATTTTTTGCAAGGATGATTCCGTGGCGGCTGTCAGGGTCCCCGCTTACAGCCATAGGTTTGTCACGCAGTTCAGGATGATCAAGCAGTTCAACCGATGCAAAAAATCCGTTCATATCACAATGAAGTATGACTCTGTCTTTTTTATATGAATTCATATTGTTTTCGACCTTTCTGTCCCGTGAAATCAGTATAACACGAAAATAAATGACCATGAAAGCTGTTATATGTATTTTTTGTGAAAGAAACTTCCCTTTTCTTGACTTAAAAGGCGTTTACAAGGTATAATAATTAAGATTCAGGAGGAAAAATCGTGAGAACTTTAAATATGATTATGGGCGTGCTTTTTATAGGCGCGGGAATTTTTATGATAGCTGCCGGAGGCGGAGTTACATTCCTGTCTGTGGCATTTGTACTGGGAATATTGTTTATGGCAGCCGGAATCTGTGAATGCCTTTCATATAAGAGCTACAGAGGCGATGAAGAAGATAAGAAGTGGGTGCTCATTGACGGAATGACCACTTTTCTGCTGGGATTTCTGATTATATTCAACAAGCTGGCGGCGGATACGACTGTCCCTCTGGTACTGGGACTGTGGGCGGCCATTGCAGGCATCAGAAATCTGGTAAGAGCATGGGAGAAGATGGAATCAAAGGACAGCTACTTTTACGGTCATCTGATCATAGGTCTGATAAATATGATTGTCGGACTGTATATGTACTTTAATAACGATCTTTTCGTGCTGTCGGTAGGCGTTCTTGTGGGCATATGCGTTCTTGTACAGGGACTCAATATACTGATGGTAGGAAGCACAATCCTCGTAGTTAAGTCTCAATTCATAATGACAAAAGAAGAAATGCTTGCACATGCAGTTGAAGAGGCAGAAAAGGCTCATCAGGCTGCAAAGGAAGCTATCAAAGGGGCAAAAGAGGCCAAAGCCAACGTTAAAGCAATTGAGGAGACTCCGGAAGAAGAACTTGATGCCGCACTGGCACCTAAGCCAAGCGAGGAAACTAATGAAACCGAAGAAAATAATAATTAAACAGGAAATATGAGTATGGAAAACAGGTTTGATATTGCCATCGCGGGCGCAGGACCGGCAGGTCTTGCAGCGGCTGTAACTGCCATGAGCCTGAGAAAAGATCTTAAAGTCCTTGTTCTGGAAAAGATGAGTCAGCCGGCTAAAAAGCTGGCAGCTTCGGGAAACGGACGAGGAAACTTATCTAACTTACAGTGCTCTTGCAGGGACGAAGTGCTGGATTTTTTTAAAGAGGCAGGTATAGCAGTCAGAGCCGACGAAGCAGGACGGATTTATCCCTACTCAGAAGAAGCAAAGTCTGTGGCAGCAGTTCTGTGCAAAAGAGCAGAGAAACTGGGCGCAGTGATAATGACTGATTCAGAAGTATGCAATGCGGAAGCGGATCCTCAGGGAGGCTTCCGCATTTTTGTACACTCGAAAAAGGGGAAAGAAGAAATTTTCCGGGCGGAAAAACTCCTGATTGCCACAGGCGGAAAGTCCTATGCCGTATATGGCTCAACAGGTGACGGATACAGGCTGGCGCGACGGTTAGGTCACAATGTGGCACCTCTGGTGCCTTCACTCACCGCCGTAGAAACTGAAGAATCTCTGGAAGGGCTCAAAGGGCTGCGTATGAAGGCAGAAGTGTCTCTTATGCAGAAAGGTGATATCATTTTCCGGGAAAGAGGAGAGGTTCAGTTTAGAGAGGACTGCCTTTCGGGAATATGCATAATGAATATGTCGGCCTTCCTGCCGGTAAGAAGAACGGCAGACGGCAGAGAAGAAAAAGATAACGATGAGAGGCAGGAAAAACCGGAATGCAGAATAATGATAAACACGGTACCTGATTTTACCGCTGCCGGTCTTATAGCTTTTCTCAGGGAAAAAGCATCAATGGATGTCAGCGTGTCTGAACTCACTGAGACTATTGTAAAAAAGCCGGCAGCAGACTATATATTGAAAAGGCTGTCCATGGATGGCGGCAAGCCGGCAAGCCGGCTGGGTATGAAAGATATTATAGAAATCGCCAACGGACTCCGGTGCCTAGAATTTACACCGGCAGGCAGAAAAGGATGGAAAGAAGCGCAGGTGACAAAAGGCGGAGTCCTTCTGGAAGAAATCGACATGAAGACAATGGAATCCAGAGTGATAAGCGGATTGTACTTTGCAGGAGAAGTTACCGATTATGACGGGCCATGCGGAGGATACAACCTGAATAATGCATGGCTGGGAGGAATAAGAGCCGGCCGCGCCATGGCTCAATGCCCGGGAGAGATAACAGAATGAACAGATTACTTGAACTTGAAACGAGATATAACGAATTCATAGAACGGCAGGATCCGCTTGAAGGTCAAAGAGATGAGAGCCTGGCATGGGAGAGAATACACATGGCTTCATCAGCGTCGGAAGCCTGGCGTATGGCAGAAGAGCTGGGAGAAGATCCTGAGATTGCAGCATGTGCAGCAGCAGTACATGACATAGGACGTGTTGTGACCGGTCGCCAGGCAGGGCATGCAGAGGCAGGGTATGAACCTGCTAAAGCCTTTTTGAAGGCTACAGGTCTCTTTGACGAAGAAGAAATTGAAATCATAGCTGCTGCTGTAAGAAAACACAGTAGCAAAACGGAATGCGGAACAATTCTGGAAGAAATTGTCAAGGATGCTGATGTTATTGACTGTTTCCGTTTCGGATATCCTTTCGACAGACCTGAAAAGGAGCAGCGTTATCACCGATGGAAGGAAAGGCGTATGACTGCGAAAGGGTAAAACAGTGTATAGAATTCATCAGATAAAACTTTCCCTAGGGGAGTCAAAAGAAAGTATTCCCCGGAAAATATGCAGGAAGATATCAATAAAGGGACTGACAATAAAAGAATGGAAGATAGTCAGAGAGTCTCTTGATGCCAGAGATAAATCTGACATACGGTTCATATATTCCATTGATTTTGTACCGGAAATAAACGGTTCTCCGGTCATATGCCGGGCAGACCTGCGCAAAATGGAAAAAGCAGGTGCACAGGCGGTGAAGACGGAACGATATGAAATACCGGAAGTCAGGCACCCGGAAAGACTTACGGGGGAAGAGCAGCACCCTGTGGTGATAGGTTTCGGGCCTGCGGGCATATTTGCAGCACTTGTTCTGGCACAGGCAGGCCTTAAGCCCCTGGTGCTGGAAAGAGGCAAAGACGTGGAGCGCAGAACAGCCGATGTGGAAAAACTCTGGGCCGGAGGACCTTTGGACAGTGAATCAAATGTTCAATTCGGAGAAGGGGGTGCAGGTGCTTTTTCCGACGGCAAGCTGACCACCGGAATAAAAGATATACGTATCGGAAAAGTTCTGGAAGAGATGGTCAGATTCGGGGCACCTGAGGAAATTCTTTACAGGCAGAAACCTCATGTAGGGACTGATATTCTTAAAACGGTAGTTTCTAATATAAGAGAAGAGATTTTGTCTCTGGGAGGCTGTGTGCGCTTTGACACACGAGTGGATAACATTGTGGTGGAGGAAGGTCTCATAAAGGCGCTGGAACTTTCAGTCAGAACAGAAGAGGGAAAAGTCAGGAAAGAGGTTCTGAATTGCAGAGATGCCATTCTCGCTATAGGGCACAGTGCCAGGGATACATTTGCCATGCTTAAGGAAAAAGGTGCAGCAATGGAGCAGAAGCCTTTTTCCATAGGTATACGCATAGAGCATCCACAGGAGATGATAGATATTTCTCAGTACGGGAAGCCGGCAAAAGAACTTGGTCTGCCGCCGGCAGAATACAAGTTGAGTTATCGCTGCAGAGAGGATAATCTTACCGCCGGCAGAGGAGTATACACCTTCTGTATGTGCCCGGGTGGCCATGTTATACTGGCTTCTTCGGAGGATGGCGGAGTTGCCGTAAACGGAATGAGTTATCATGATCGGAGCAGCGGTATTGCCAACAGCGCGCTGCTATGTGATGTACGGACGGAGGATTTCGGAAGCGAGGATGTCCTGGCCGGCGTGGAATTTCAGCGTCGGTACGAAAGACAGGCCTTCCGCGCCTCAGGCGCCCGCTACGCGGCGCCTGAGGCCACCTGGGGCGACCTGAGAGACGGAAGGGCGCCCCAGGTGGAAGGCTGCCTGCCGGAGTTTGCTGTGGCAGCCTTGCGCGAGGCAATGCCTCACCTGGGCGAAAAGCTGAAGGGCTTTGACTGCGAAGATGCAAAAGTATATGCGGTGGAAACCAGGAGTTCTTCGCCTGTCAGAATATTGAGAGGCAGAGATGGCCAAAGCCTCTCTATAAGGGGGCTGTATCCATGCGGTGAGGGAGCAGGTTACGCAGGAGGAATAACTTCTGCTGCCGTTGATGGAATCAAGGCGGCAGAAGCAGTCATAGAGAGTATGAAAAACAGATAAAAAAGAAACCGAACCGGGACATCATTCCAGGACAGGCGCCGGGAAAAAGATGTCAGACGGTTCGGTTTTCGTTTATATCTAATTTGCCGTTTCGATGAGAACATCACCTGTCATTTCCGGAGGAACAGGAAGTCCCATGAGAGTGAGTATGGTAGGAGCAATGTCAGAAAGTTTACCACCCTCTCTGAAACGTATTTTTGAAGTTTCCTCTTCAGATGCTATATATGCCAGCGGCACAGGATTAGTGGAATGAGCGGTGACAGGATTTCCCTGATGGTCCAGCATATCATCGGCGTTTCCGTGGTCGGCCGTCAGCAGGATACGGCCGCCCACAGCCGATATAGCCTGAACAATTCGGCCGACGCAGCGGTCTACCGCCTCCACTGCCTTTACCGCCGCATCGAAAACGCCTGTATGGCCTACCATGTCTGCATTGGCAAAATTGAGAACGATTAAATCATACTTAAGTGATTTTATTTCTTCTATGACCTTATCAGTAACTTCATATGCGCTCATTTCAGGCTGCATATCGTAAGTGGCAACTTTTGGAGAAGGAATGAGAATCCTGTCCTCCAGAGGATTTGGCTTTTCAACACCGCCGTTGAAGAAAAAGGTTACATGAGCGTATTTTTCGGTTTCGGCTATTCTGAGCTGAGTCATTCCAAGATCCGATATGTATTCACCAAGAGTGTTCTTTATGGAAGAAGGAGGGAATGCAACGGAAACATTAGGCATGGCAGCATCATATTGAGTCATGCACACATATTTGAGATCAGTGATGCATGCAGTTTCAAAACCGTCAAAAGAAGGATCAACGAATGCTCTGGTGATTTCCCTGGCTCTGTCAGGCCTGAAATTGCAGAATATAACGCTGTCGCCGCTTTTTATGACTGCTTCGGGATTGCAGATTACGGGTTTAAGAAATTCGTCGGTGATGCCTTCACTGTAGGAGGCTTCAACTGAGGCGACAGGGTCAGAGGTGCGGATGCCTTTAGCTGCAGTAAGCGCATCATATGCTTCCTTGACTCTCTCCCAACGT
Organism: Firmicutes bacterium UBA1702; assembly: GCA_002320005.1. Lineage (GTDB taxonomy): Bacteria > Bacillota > Clostridia > Peptostreptococcales > Anaerovoracaceae > Fimisoma. The sequence continues at coordinate 8,201 of DCJK01000037.1, read as the reverse complement.
TTGTCACGATCCATGGCGTAATATCTGCCGCAGATGACGCCCATAGAATTTTCAAGACCCAGGCTCTGGAGAAATTCGCAGATTTCCTTTACATATCCCGCTCCGGAAGTCGGAGGAACATCCCGGCCGTCCAGAAAACAGTGCAGATATATTTTTGAGGCGCCGCGCAAGGATGCCATGGAAAGGGCGGCTTTGATATGCCGGATGTGGCTGTGAACGCCTCCGTCGGAAAGCAGTCCCATTATATGGACGGCCCCGCCTGTTTTTTGTGCATGGGCTACTGCATCCAGAAGAGCAGCGTTGCCGTTGAAAGCCCCGTCATTTATTGCTTTGGTTATTCTGGTAAGCTCCTGGTAGACGACTCTTCCGGCACCGATGTTCAGGTGACCCACTTCAGAGTTACCCATCTGACCTTCAGGAAGTCCTACGGCAAGGCCGCTGGCCCTCAGCTGCGCAAAGGGGTATGTTTCAAATATTTTATCAAGATTCGGCGTTGATGCAGCAGCAATGGCATTGCCAAAGGCTTCATCTTTCAGACCGAACCCGTCCAGTATCATCAGCATGAAAGGCTTTTTCATTTTTATTCTCCTTTATTGATTTATAATACAAATATACCACATTTCAGGCAGCAATAAAAGAATCTTCGCACAGGAGATAATTTGTGATAAAATAAAAAGAGAAAAATCAGCGGAGAGAAAACATGAACTGGACGGAAGAACAACGTGAAGCAATAGAACTGAAAAATAAAAATATTCTGGTGGCAGCAGCTGCAGGATCCGGAAAAACGGCGGTGCTGGTTGAGCGCATAAGAAGGCTTATTATGGAAGACAGGTGCTCTGTGGATAATATGCTGATAGTGACTTTTACCAATGCAGCAGCGTCAGAGATGAAAGAGAAGATCAGAAAAGCTATTTCATCGACGGCAAACCATATGGCGGGAAAAAACCTTTCGGCAGAAGAACAGGAACAGTTTCATTTTCTGAAAAAACAGCTGAATCTGCTGCCTTCTGCCAATATAAGCACTTTCCACGCCTTTGCACTGGAAGTAATACGCAGGTATTTTTATATTATACAGATAGAACCTGATTTTACCATATGCGACAGCACCCAGGAGGCCCTGCTTAAAGGGGAAGCCATGGATGAGCTTCTGGAGGAGCTCTTTGAAAAAGGCGACAAAGAGTTCTTTCACTTTTTGAAATGTTACAGCGGAGACAGAGACGAAAAACGTTTCCGCACAATCGTGGAAAACTGCTACAACACAATTATGAGTCTTCCTGATCCTTTTGAGTGGCTCAGAGACAGCGTTGAGCAGCTGAAAGACGGTGCAGGGCTCAGAAACGGACCTGCAGGAAAGTATCTTATGGAGATAGGCAGAGAAAAGGTGGCTCGGGCACGAAAGGCTATTGAGGCGGACCGGCTCCTGACAGATGGCCTTGAGGCTGATATGGAAGCTGTTGAGCTTCTGGAAAGAGCTCTGGCTTCCGGAGATTATGAGGAGTTCAGAAAAGCAGTATACGGTTTTAAACTGCCTGCATTGAGACCCAAAATGTTCAGCGGAAGAGAAGAAATAAAAGCGAAAGTCTCTGCCAACCGAAATGCGGCGAAGAAGGCTGTAAAAGAACTTAAAGAAGCATATTTCAAAGGAGATTTTTCACAGTTATGTCACGAAATGGATCTGACATATCCTTCAGGGCTTTATCTTGAAAAAGTTCTTAAGAGGTATGATGAACTGTACAGGAGTAAAAAAGACCTGAAAAGGGTGGTGGACTTCGGTGACATTGAGCATTATGCCTACAGGATACTTAAGGATCCCGAGGCTGCGGAATTCTACAGAAACCGTTTCAGATACATATTTATAGATGAGTATCAGGACAGCAACGTTATACAGGAGGCTCTCATAGATCTTATAAAAAGAAAAAACAATCTTTTTATGGTAGGAGATGTGAAGCAGAGCATATATAAGTTCCGGCTGGCGGAACCTGAAATATTTCAGAGAAAGTACATAAGCTACAGTGACGGCAATGTACCTGATTCAGTCAAAATAGACCTTAACAGAAATTTCAGAAGCAAGAAACCTGTAATTGATTTTATAAACGACATATTTGAGGAGACAATGCCGGGATATGATGAAAAGGCTCGCTTGTATATGGGAGATCCTTTTGGAGACAGATCATCTGAAAAGCCTGCACTGTATCTGACTCAGGTTCCATGGGAAGAGGAATCGCAGATAGACGATGAACTTAAAAACATAATGAAGGCCGAAAAAGAAGCCATGGCTGCTGCAAGAATAATAAAAGATAACCTGGGAACTCCGATCTTTGACAGCAAAGAGGGCAGGGAAAGACCTCTTGAAAAGAGAGATATTGTTATACTCATGCGTGGCGTTAAAAACTATGGTGACATATTCCATAAAGTGCTTACAGATAATAATCTGCCTGCTTATATAGATGACAGCGACGGGTTCTTTAATACCATGGAAATCAATTCCTTCCTGTCAGCACTTTATATCATCGACAATCCCAGACAGGATATACAGCTGCTTACTCTTTTGAGATCTGAAATGATGGGGTTTTCTGTGGAAGAACTTCTGACCATCAGAGCAGCATGCAGGGAAGGGGCATATTATGATGCTTTTGTTGCATACGGCACACAGGGAGCTGACTCCGGTTTACGCCGCAAATGCTCAGAAGCCATGACAAAAATTGAAAATTGGAGAGACTTGAGCAGAATAATGCCGCTGGACAAACTCATCTGGAAAATACTCATGGATACGGGGTTTTATATTGCCATGGGCGCCATGCCGGCCGGCGGACAGAGACAGGCCAATTTAAGGGCGCTCACTGATAAGGCTCTGATGTACAGAAGCAGCAGCGGAAGCTCCTTGTATGGCTTCATAAGGTACATTGAGGCAATAAAAGAAAAAAAAGTATCCATGGGACAGGTGAAACTGGTGAGCGAGAATGATGACCTTGTCAGAATAATGACTGTTCATAAATCTAAGGGTCTTGAGTTTCCTATGGTGATTTTGGCCGGATATATGAGACGCCTTAACTACACTTCCGCAGGAAAAGCACCGGCAATACATAAAGATCTGGGTATTGGATTCCCTATGGTGGATCCGGAAAACCGTTGGTACAAGACTACTTTGCTGCAGAATATGATCAGGGAGCGATTTCACAGAGAAGAAGTGGATGAAGAGAAACGTATTCTTTATGTGGCGCTCACAAGGGCAAAAGACAAGCTTATGCTTCTGGGAATATGCAATGATATATCGGAAGATGTGGAAAAGGTTATGGAGTCTGAACCGGCAGAAAACAGTTATTTTGCCATGACAGGGAAAACAATATGCAGTCGTCCGGCAGGAATGAAAACCGTGGATGATGAAAAGCTGCTTAACCTTTCAAAAGTCCAGAAAAGAAGTTCTTCGGAAATACTGCATGTCATGGAGCAGTGCAGAGAAAAAGAACTGTCTCCGGATGTACTGGAAAAGATGACGTATCATTATCCCTTTGATGACGATCTGACAGCACGAGCCAAGTATTCCGTAAGCAGTCTCAACAAAAGCGGCCGCAGCAGTGTCAGCGATCTGGAAGAACCGGCTTTTGTCGCCGGAGAAAGAAAAATAGATGCTGCTCAGCGTGGTACGGCATTTCACGCTGTTCTGGAGCGTATAGATTTTGCAAGGGCACAGGCTGAAGGAGAATCATATATCCTGAGTCTTATGAATGACATGATTCTGAAGGAAATGCTTACGGAAAAGGAAAAGGATGTACTCAACATAAAACTTCTCCTGAAATTTGTGCAGTCTCCTCTGTCACGGAGAATGGCAGCAAGCGGAGAGATTTACAGAGAAAAACGATTTAATCTTCTTACAGAAAAAGAAGGGAAAAAAGTATTGGTAAGGGGAATTATCGACTGCTTCTTTGAAGAAGAGGGAAAACTGATACTCATCGATTATAAAACCGGAAATATGGAAGACGCAGCTGCCGGAAGGGACGATCTCATACGTGAAAGGTATCGCACACAGCTGGAACTCTACCGGGAAGCGCTGCAAAATGCTGCCGGCAAAGAGGTGACAGAAATGTACCTGTATCTCATAGACGCAGGCCGGATTATTAAAATGTAATCTGAAATATTGCACAATGCAAAAGCAGGCAGCATTACCGATGCCGGGAAAAACAGATGGATCCTGTATATTAAAAAAACGGCTGAAATATTTTCAGCCGTTTCTTTGCTTATTCAGGTGCTCTTTTTACTGAATCTCGAGCCTCATGAAGCAGTACGAGAAATGATTTTATGCATTCTCATTTCTTCTCTTGAGTCCGGCACCGGCAAGAGCTGCTCCGGCACCGAGCATGAGCATGAGCCATGGCATTGAATGGCTGCGGTCTCCTGTATTCGGAAGTACGGTATGGCTGTTGGTTACTACGAAGCCCGTTTCGGCATCGCCTGTAATCACGGTTTTGTATCCGTCTACAGGAACTTCCTTGATGGTGTACTCAATGAGCTGCCCCTTGTCATATTTAGCCAGGCCCGTGAAACTACCTGTCCAGTTGGAGTTCTTGTCGAGAACAAGAGTCTTTCCTGTGTCTGTTCCGTCGGCCAGAAGTTTTATGGTGACTTTGTCAGGACGGATTCCGTCAGCATTATTGCTGTCAGCCCAGGCCTTGGTAACCGTAATGCTGGTTTCTTTCGGGGTGTAGCTGTTGGTGATGTCGAATTCATCATAAGTTGTAGAATAACCGTCAACAGAGGTTTCTGTTATTGTGTAAAAAACTTCCTCACCGCCGTTTTTGTATTTGTCAAGGTCTGCAAAAGTATATGACCAGTCATCAGCAGCGGTAACTTTTCTTGTATCAATAACCTGACCGTCTCTTAAAAGATTTACCGTAATGAATTCAGGTCTGTTTCCATCCTGATTATCTGCATCATCCCATGTCTTTAAACCTGTGATGCTGATTGTTTCAGGAGTGTGGGTGTTGGTAATGGTGAACCCGTCATTCATATTTCCCTTAACAACCGATTCATATCCGTTGACAGTTACCTCTTTTACGGAGTATTTAATTTCTTTACCTGCTTTGAATTTGTCAAGACCCGTGAAGCTTGCTGTCCAATTGTTTGCATCACTGAGAACAATTGTGTTCCGGGTCTCCTGACCATCAGCCATCAGAACTACAGTAATATCTGCAGGGCGTATGCCGTCCTGATCATCCTTGTCGTTCCATACCTTGGAAACTGTAACATCTCTCTTATAAGTGGCATGTGTATTGGTGATATTATAACCTTCGTATGAAACAGTATAGCCTGTAACATCTCCCTCTGAAATGGTGTAAACTACTGTCTCGCCCTGATTTTCGTACTTGTCAAGGCCTGTGAAACTCCATGCCCAACCGTCGCTTTCTGTTACAACCTTAGTTTGGATAACGTTGCCGTTCTTCAAAAGCTTTATGGTGATGTTGTCAGGGCGTATGCCATCCTGGTTGTCAGCGTCAGTCCATGTTTTTGAACCTTCTATGGTGATTTTTTCAGGAGTATGGCTGTTGGTGATTGTGAATCCTCCGGAAGAAGAATTGGCTTCAACTTTTGCCGTGTATCCGTTTGTGGAATTCTCTTCAACTGTATATTTGATCTCTTTTCCTGCCTTGAACTTATCAAGGCTTGTAAATGAGCCTTTCCAGAGGTTATCAGCATTCAGAGTCAGAGTCTTGCCTGTGTCAACTCCGTCAGCTTTGAGTTTCACTGTTACGGAATCAGGACGAATGCCGTCCTGGTTGCTGCTGTCGTTCCATACCTTTTCAACAGGAACAGAAATCTGCTCCGGAGAATGGATGTTAGTTATAACATAAGCATTGTTTTCACCGTCGACAGAAGGCATATATCCTGCGGCGACATTCAGTTCCTGTACAGTGTAAACGTGGTATTTTCCTTCCGATTCAGCAATAAGATCATCCCAGGTGTAGGCCCAGTTGTTTCCGGCATTCAGAGTTATGGGATCTCCGAAAGGCAAGCCATCCTTTAAGAGCTGTACTTCAGCTGAGGCAGGGCGAATACCGTCTTGATTGTTGTTGTCGTCCCATGACTTGGAAACGGAAACGGATGTGCGAGGAAGATATCCTTTAACACCTGGAACTGGGAAGGCATACTGCTCACCATCAACATTTAGGAAGGTCTCTTCATTAGTCGGGTAGAAGGTATCTTCCCGAAAGTCTGCTGACTGGACATCAAGGGTTACCCTGTAAGTGCAGGTATATACATATTCTGTAACATCGTCAGTTTCTGTTGTTTCAGCATCACTGAGAGTCCAGGTATAGGTGCTGCCGTTCTCTGTAGTGAAGTTTTCAGGAACTCCGCCTGAGGTTACGTTTATTTTGTCTGCCATGGGATCGGTGGCAGTCCAGCCTTCTCCATCAAAGCCGCTGGTGATACTGTCGCTGATTGCTTTGAAAGCATTCATAAGTTCGGCGGTATTGTCTGCATTATAGGCGGTGCCGGAGGATGTTGCTATGCTGCTTTTCAGAAATTCTCCCACAGTAGGGCCGCCGTCATAGGTGATATCGTTGACTGCACCGAAGCATACGGTATATATGCCAGTTCCTCTGTTTTTTATTGCATCAGCTTGAAGTTTTGCTGCATTATTATTATTCCAGCTTCCGTCTTGTCCGTTGCCGCCGTTGCGGTATGTGGAATTGTAAGTCGGTTTTCCATCAGTGAGAAGGACAACATTCTTTGAAGTTATACTTCTTACATCATTGGAATCAAGCTGGGAAACTGCTCTTCTGAGGCCGCTGTCAAGGTTTGTGCCGCCGCCGGCAGTCAGTCTGTTTATACTTGCAGATGCAGTGTCGTAGGAATTCTTTCCCTTTCCGCCGGCCACATTGTACCAGCCCAGATGAATTTCTGAATCCGAATTGAATTCCACAATTGAGATCATACGTGTTGCTGCTTCATCTGTTCCTGCGAAAGCCGACAGGAAAGTCTGCGCGGCCTGCTTGGCTGAATAAAGTCTTGTCTGTGTTGAAGTTACAGTGTTGTTGTTCCGATTGTAATGTGTACAGTCGGATTCATGAGTATAATAATAGTCTCTTCCGGAAAAAACCATTGGACCGCCGCACTCTGCACACGCCGCCATAGATCCGGAGGTGTCCATGACAAGCACAACTGCTCCGGAATTAGTCATGGTGGAAACGCTGGTGCTTGTAACCACCCTTAATGTGATATCAAAGGTGTTTTCCATTCCGTCTACGGCAGCTGCCGTCTTGGAGAGTTGAACCTCGGTACCATCTATAGTATAGGTGGCAGTGCCGTTCCCTCCGGCAGCCCATGTGCCGTCTGTGTAAGCACCGTTGGTGGTGGTCTGCGAGGTCTCTCTGCTATCCATAGCTAAAACTGTCGTTGGCATAAGAGAAAAGAGCATGCAGAATAAAAGCAAGATGCTGAGCACTTTACCATGTTTATTTTTCATATTCGTCCTCCAAAATAAGAAATTATGATCTGATCTGCATCAACATGATTCTGCAGAGTTCAGATTAGATAGATGTATTTGACCTCCTTTCTGTTTCTTGCTTTCTGTAACTACGCCGGATATCGTATTATAAAAAGTCCGGCAACGTAAGGTTGCAAGGAAACGGTGCTCACAAAAATGTACGGCAGTCCCGCAAGTCAGGCAGATTTCTGTTGCCGAAACAGCTGATTAAATAATGCGGCATATTTCTGCCGCAGAAATCCCACAACAGAATGAAAAATAGAGGGAATACCGCGGGGAAATTTTATCAGCAATTGCTATTTTTGCTAACGCAACATTATATTATGCACTTCGGGAGAAAATATTATGAAAAAGCCGGCGGCACTGGTTTATCCTGAATGATGCCGGCACTGTGCATATGCGGATGCACCTTAAACCGGAAAGAAATCATCACAGTCACCATGTGGCACGTATATGGAGGACAGACGGGGTCCCATCTTAATGACATGATAGACATCTCCAATCAGACAGAGGGAAAAGAAGAGGGGGGATATGCAGAAGCCAGAATGGTTTCGGATACCAACAGCATTCGGAAGATGATGAATATGTGATCGTGTGATAGACAGTCAGCCGGCGCAGTATGCCGCATTGCTGACGGACAAAGAAAAGAAATAGCAAAAGCAAAAGCGGTCTCAAAAGAGAGACCGCTTTTCTATGGTATGACGGGCATACCGTCAGT
>DCJK01000011.1 GCA_002320005.1 Firmicutes bacterium UBA1702 | reverse complement strand
GCGGTCAGCTTCCCGGTCTTGATGTAAAGGGCTATGGTCTTTTCGTTGATTTCATCTTGCATTTACCGTCCTCCTTTCGCGGTAGTCTGATAGTGTTAGGGTGGTACGCCGCTGCGGTAGCCGCCCATAAGCTTTAGATACGGACGCGCAAGCCGTTCAAATCCTCGGCGCGGATACCCACAAGGTACCATTCCTGCGCCGCGCTCATTTCAATGCGGGTCGGCTTCCATTTGCCGCCTGTGAATACGTCGAAACACTCTCCGCAATGCAAGCCGCCGTAATAGTCGGCAATGTCAAAGCGAATGTCGTAGCGGTCGGTCTGTTCGTCAAAAATCAAAGCTCCTGTTTTCTGTGCCATGTGGTAATCCTCCTTTAGATTTTGCCTGTCGCCATGTCGTGAGCGACAAGGGCGGTATAGTAGCTGTCAATGGTATTCGGCGCATTGAACAGCACCGCTTTAAGGTACTGTTTGATGTTGCGGATTTTGGTGGTATTCTCTTTCATGCAGTCAAAGACAAATTCAATGTGACTGCTGTTGAGCTTCATAAACTTTGCCTTGACAAGCTCTGCCGGGTAATCGTCCCCGGCGATACGGATTGTCTTTCTCTTGCTGCATACCGTTTCAAGGATAATCGAAACAATTTCGTCCAGACGGTCTTTGTCTACCTGCCCGTAGCGTACAAAATGGTCGTACTCGATATTGTCCTTGATGATTTCCTCATAAACGCTGTATGCGTCTGTCGCTTCCTTTCGTTTCCGTTCCGGCGGCTCTGCCGCTTCCCCGTCGTAAGGCAAGGGATTTAGGGAATGGATAGGAATGGAATCGGTACTTGATAAATCTATATTTGATTTTTCTTTTTTGGGTAAGTTAGTCTTTTGTATATCTTTATTTAATTGCGTTGGATTTTCCAACGTAGGTTTTTTCTGCGTAGGTTTTTCCAACGTTGGATTATCCAATGTTGGATTTTCCAATGTAGGTAAATCCGATACAGGCGGGGTCTGCGGCTGCTCAAAAATCACATAATCTGCGCCGCGCAAGCGTCCTTTCTCGTCGCGTTCCCTTGAACGCACGATATACCCGGCGCGTTCCAGTTCCTTAACGGCTTCCCGGATAGCGTCGATTTTCTCCCGGTTGATAAAGGACAGCCCCGCAAGGGTGTAGTCCCAATCCTCTGGCAAGGACAGCATTTGCGATAACAGCCCTTTTGCCTTTAGGGATAGCTCCTTATTGCGTAAGTGGTGGTTGCTCATAACCGTATAGCCCTTGTTGCGCTCCACTCTGAAAACTGCCATAGCTTCATCACTCCTTTGCTGCATACCTGTTACGCAATAGAAACGCGATTTTGAGGGTTTAGGTATCAATCCCTTATCCGCTGAAAACCGCGTCCGCAAAGCCGCGTAAATCAAGGGCTTTTTCATGCCTACTGCGTAACAAAGGGCATGAAAAAAGCGGCGTTCCTGTTCTTCCTTGTGGGAAGTGAGAAACGCCGCCTGTGCGGTGCGTTATTCTGCTTCTTCGGCTATGAGGTCTTGTATGACTTCGCCAAAGTCTGCCGTAAAGGAAAAAATGAAGTATTCCAAAACGGCGGGGTCTGCGTCCATAGGCTCGGCTTCCTCGGAAAAGGGCAAGCCCATAAGCCCATAGAGCATTTTTATGATTTTGAACAGCTTCCCCCGGTCGGCGGGGGTGTTCATGGTAACAAGTACGTCGGTCAAGCGGTTTACGGTTTCCATGTCGCCGCCTGTCGTTACCCATACCATTTCTGCGAATGGCTGCGTGATTGCTCCGGTTACAAGGTTTATCTTATCCTTGCTGATTTCGCCGGACGGGAGTATAATACCCTTGTCTAAAAGTACGTTTTTCATGTCGTCCTCCTATAATTTGTGGTGCCAAAATGGTGCCCGGTCTTACAAAATCATCTTATACGGAGATATGGCAAGATAAATGACGATATGCAGAAAACCTTGATTTTAAGCCATTTTCGCGAGGTTTTATAAACACTTGCGCGGGCTTATAAGAAGATTTCCGTCTATCAAATCAATAAAAAATAGTGAAATCCTGCTATGTCAAAAAAGGGGAGAAAACTCCCCCTTTGATAATCCCTTTATTTAACTGCTCTGATTGACTTAAGTGAGTAATCAGCGTAATACTGCTGTCTGCCAATTACCACTGATCCACATAATTTGTGTATTAGTTCACGGTTTCTTTTTCAGCTGCTGTTACGACCGGCTTGCCATCTGTCTTGAATCCTTTAACCTCAATAACCCTGCCTTTTGATATTCCTTTATCTGCTTCCGGGATATTCCACTCCTGTTCCTGACTGCTGCTGTTTTTGCCAAATACCGGTTACCCATATTGGTTGCATTTCCGGCTGCAAACTCAGCCTAGGCGCAGCCACAATCTGCATACATGTCGAAAACATTATGCTCAAAATCCGTTTTCTAATCATTTGAATCATCTGTTCTGAATTCAAATTATAACATTTTTCTTCAGGAATTGCAATATGTGTCAGAACTTTAAACCCTTTCCGTCACATTAAAAACCCCGTAAAATCAATGCTTCAACGGGGTTTTGGCTTTCGTTTTAATGAAGTTTTTTATCGGCATGAGCTGCCTAACCGATTATATTAGTTAGCTCCCATCTGCTTAGCTACTTCTTCAGCAAAGTTTTCTTCTTTCTTTTCTATGCCTTCGCCTACTTCGTATCTAACCATTTCAACAACCTTCATTGGCTTGCCTATTTCCTTGGCAACGCTTTCAACATACTGTGCAACAGTCAGATCTCCGTTCTTAACGAACTTCTGGTCAACCAGACATACTTCCTTAAGAATAGCCTTAACTTTACCCGGTATAATTCTCTCCAGCATAGCTTCAGGCTTGCCTTCGTTAAGAAGCTGCTGCTTTGCGATTTCTTTTTCGGATTCCAGCCATGCAGGATCAACCTGGTCTTCATTGACAAACTTAGGGCTCATGGAAGCCACCTGCATTGCAACGTCCTTGGCGCATACTGCAATTTCGTCAGCGGCTGCTTCGGTTTCGATACCTACGATAACACCGATTTTGCCGTTGCCATGGATATATCCGGTATAAACAACTCCCGGAGTAGCCATCTTGTGGAATCTTCTTACATTCATGTTTTCGCCGATCTTGGCAATTTTGCTGTTAAGAGCGTCTGAAACGGTGCCCTCACCTTCATAAGGAAGTGCCTTGAAAGCTTCCAAGTCATCGCTGTCAGCCTTGAGTGCCATGTCAGCCAGCTTTTCTACGAATTCTACAAATTCTTCGTTTTTGGCAACGAAGTCTGTTTCAGAGTTAACTTCAACAACTGCTGCTGCTTTGTGCTCAGCGTCAAAAGCAACTTTTACAAGACCTTCTGCAGCGATTCTGCCGGCCTTCTTTGCAGCCTTGGCAAGACCTTTTTCTCTCAGAAGTTCAATTGCCTTTTCAATATCTCCGTCAGTTTCAACTAAAACCTTTTTGCAGTCCATCATGCCTGCTCCGGTTCTTTCTCTTAATTCTTTTACTAACTGTGCAGTTACTGCCATTTTCCTGTCCTCCCAAATATCATCGATTATTATTCGGCATCTTCTTCAGCTTCTGCTTCTTCTTCAACAGCTTCTTCTGCTTCAGGAGCTTCTGCTTCTTCACCTTCATCAAAGCTTTCGCCCTGGTTAGCTTCGATAACTGCATCTGCCATTCTTCCTGCGATAAGTTTTACGGCTCTGATTGCGTCGTCATTCGCAGGGATAACGTAATCAACATCATCAGGGTCACAGTTTGTGTCTACGATACCTACGATAGGAATTCCGAGGATTCTTGCTTCTTTAACTGCGATTCTTTCTTTCTTAGGGTCTACAACAAAGATTGCTCCAGGCATTCCCTGCATATCCTTGATTCCGCCCAGATATTTTTCAAGCTTTTCCATTTCTCCTCTGAGCTTGATAACTTCTTTCTTTGCCAGCTTGTCAAAAGTTCCGTCTTCTTCCATTGTGTGGATTTCAGCCAGTCTCTTGATTCTCTGTGCGATGGTCTTGTGGTTTGTCAGCATTCCGCCTAACCATCTTTCGCTTACGTAGAACTGTCCGCATCTTGTAGCTTCATCTCTGATAGCCTGCTGAGCCTGTTTCTTTGTTCCTACAAAAAGAATAGGTCTGCCTGTTTCCGCAACGCTTCTCATGAAATCGTATGCTTCTTCGATTTTCTTAACAGTTTTCTGTAAGTCGATAATATAGATTCCATTTCTTTCGGTGAAGATGTAAGGAGCCATCTTAGGGTTCCATCTTCTTGTCTGGTGTCCGAAATGTACACCTGCTTCGAGTAACTGTTTCATTGAAATTACTGCCATTTTTATTCCTCCTGGTTTCTGCTTCCACTCAACCGCTAATCCGCTTGCAAAACTGCACCCTTATTTCAGGGAAGCGCGGCAACCAATGCCGGTATGAGTGTGCCTGTTATAATTATTTGCGTCCGAAGGCGCATTACTGAAATAATATACTATAAAATCGTTGAAATTGCAAGGACTTTTTGGTAATTTTGATTTACTTTTTTCATATCCGCGAAGCATCAGAGCAGTTCTTTGAGATATGCCGCATATGCCTGCTTTGTCCTGATAAAGCATTCCCTTGCAAGACACAGCTCCTGCCCACCCTGAAAAGTTATAATCTGATCTCTGGCCATGATTATTTTGTCCAGATTTACTATGAGTTTCTTCAATGTATGATAAAATCTTTTGTCCAGCGCTTTTTCTATGTTTTCTATTCTCTCATAGCACACGTAGGTGTTATTTTCGGTTACTATTGCCATCCTCCGCTGCCTCTGCTCGATATAAATTATATCGTCAACATCCACTTTACCGATGTATTCTCTGGTGATTACCGGAATGTAATTACCCATTACAGCCTCCTGACTTTATTTTTAAACTGTGACTCTCCAGGTGGTTGATTATTACTTAAAATTTTACCATTGTCCTTTTCTGCCATGTTTTATTACTCTTCGACGATTTTAAGTTTTTTGTGACATTTTATGACATTCTTCGACAGAATCAACAGAATCAAAAAAAGAAAACCGGCGCCAAGACGCCGGCAATGCATTCTTTTCTTTTACATTTCTTCTCTGCGGTAAGTGATCAGATCTTCTGCAATTTCATTGGCAGCAATGGAAACAGGCTTTTCTGTTTCTGCTTCTGTGAGTATAGGCTTGCCGTCAATAATATCTCTGGCACGCTTCGCCGCAAGAATCACGATGGTGTATCTGCTGTCCGCTTTCTTTCTGATTTCGTTAATTGATGGATATAACATTACGCTTCCTCCTTATAACTTGCAATAAGCTCTTCGGCGGTAAAGGCAACCTTTGAATGCTCAGCCACAACTATGGCTTTGACACGTGCCACTGCTTCTTCCAGCACACCGTTTACCACACAGTAGTCATACTTTTCTATATACGAGAGTTCTTTGAGAGTTTCACCCAGTCTCAATTCTATGGCTTCAGCCGTTTCTGTTCCGCGACCGGTAAGTCTTTTACGGAGTTCCGACATTGAAGGTGGAAGAATAAAAATAAACACTCCGTCAGGATAACTTTCTTTTACCTTCAGCGCCCCCTGCATATCGATTTCAAGGATTACATCGATCCCGGCTGCCAGTTTCTTCAGAACCGGCGCCTTTGGTGTTCCGTAATAGTTTCCGTAAACCTGGGCATGTTCCAGAAGGTTTCCGCAGCGGATATGTTCTTCGAATTCCTCTTTTTCGGTGAAAAAATAGCTTATTCCTTCCACCTCTCCGTGACGCGGGCTTCTGGTCGTCATGGAAACCGAAAGTTCAAGTTTCTCGGTTTCTTCTAACAATTTTCTGCATATAGTTCCCTTCCCTGCTCCGGAAGGGCCGGAAAGCACGAACAGCTTTCCCGGGTGCTTTTCTCTGGGATCCATTGTGAACTCCTGTTACTTCAGATTGTGCTTATTATAAATATATATTTTAACACAATACGTCAAAACTTTCAAGAGCTATTCTATGTTCTGCACCTGTTCTCTTATCTTTTCAATTTCGCTTTTTATTTCGAGCATGTAATTTGTTATGGTTATATCATTGGCTTTTGATCCTATGGTGTTAGCCTCTCTGTTCATTTCCTGAACCAGGAAATCCAGCTTTTTTCCTTCTGCCTCATTATCAGAACCTATAATCTTTTTCAGCTGCAGCAGATGGCTGTTCAATCTGGTTATTTCTTCATCTATGGCGCATTTATCTGCAAAAATGGCTGCTTCCGTCAGTATTCTGTCTTCAGGTACTACAGCACTTCCTGCCAGAAGTTCAGCGATCCTTTCTCTTAGCTTCGCCGTATAGTCCACCACCACCAGCGGAGCCCTCTCAGCGATTTTATCCAGAAGTGTTTTTATGTTTTCGCCTTTTATCAGCAGGTCTTCCGCCAGCTTCTCTCCTTCTATTGTGCGCATATTTTCCAGATTGGCTGCCGCCTCTTCAACCGGTATAAGAATCGCCCCTGTAATCTCCTCCTCGTCATCCACATCCGGTATGGCCTTCATTACATCCGGCATGGTGGCCAGAAGTCTCAGTGAAATATCGCCGCAAAGTTCAAAAGTGGATTGCAGTGTTTTGAGATTTTCGTAATATTGCCTTGCAATAGGCTCGTTAAGCTTTATATTTATATCGTTTTCCGTAATATTCTCAACCATTATGGAAACGTCTATCTTGCCGCGGCGCAATCTGCTCTTTACGATATTTTTGACTTTATCTTCCGCAAATCCGTACCGGCGCGGCATTTTGACGGATATGTCCGAATATCTGTGGTTTACCGACTTTATCTCCACGGTGATGTTTCTTTTTCCGTCGCTGTATTCACTGCGTCCGAAGCCTGTCATGCTTTTTATCATCTGATTTCTTCTCTCTTTCTTATTATATCTATGATAACAATGGTTATTGTACACGAAAGTTAAGAGTTTGACAAGGTATTATAAAGCTCATGAGTATAAAGCGCCTGCCTTCTGCCTTTCTCTTGCTCACGGCATCAAGCCATGGTAAAATAGAATATGAAAGGAGCACATATGGCATTTGACGGAATAGTAACCATGGCAATTGCCACGGAACTTAAAGAAAAACTCATCTCAGGAAAAATAGAAAAAGTTTATCAGCCGGAAGCTGATGAACTTGTATTTAACATTCATACAAAGCAAGGTAACCTGAAGCTTTTTGCCTCGGCAAATTCTTCATCAGCCAGGATACATCTGATTGATGACAGCCCGGCTAACCCTCCGGCTCCTCTGCCTTTCTGTATGCTTCTGAGGAAACATCTTCAGGGAGCGAGAATTACCCAGGTATGCCAGAAGGACTGTGAACGTATTATAGAGATCTCTCTTGAAACCCTTAATGAACTTGGCTTCACCGTATCAAAAAAGCTCATTTTCGAGATTATGGGCAAGCACAGTAACATTATACTCATAGATATTGCCTCGGGTAAGATAATCGATTCAATAAAGAGAATATCCATAGATGTCAACAGGGTACGCCAGATTCTTCCCGGAATAGTATACTGCTACCCACCGCTTCAGGACAAAATACCTTTTTCCCAGGTGACAGAAGCCGATCTCAAGGCTTTGCCCTCAATGGACGCACGGACACTCCAGCGCAGAATAGGCGGCATTTCTCCTGCCTTTGCAGAAGAACTTTCTTCTCACGAAGATGCAGCTGCCTTTCTTAACTCAGTGTTACTGCGGATAAAAAACGGAACCCTTGCACCGCGAGTGTATTCCGACGAAAAAAACTCACCTAAAGAGTTCCATATCATCCCGCTTTCAGAATACGAGGGTGCATGCACCTCAACCGAATTCCCAAGCCTCAGCACCTGCCTGGAATTTTTTTTCAGTCACAAGCGTACTTCAGGCAGAACTCATCAGAAAGCCTCCGACTTGATAAGAACTGTTTCCGCACAGCTTGATAAACTTCATCTTAAAGAGCAGCGCCTCAATGAAGATATTCTCAAGGCGGAAAATTCTCAGCAGCTGAGATTGTGGGGAGAACTGCTTACGGCAAACATTCATTCAGTAAGAAGCGGTGAAACAAAAGTGACAGTCACCAATTACTATGACGGGTCTCAGGTTTCCATACCTCTCGATCCAAGATTCAGCCCTTCAAAGAACGCTCAGTTATATTTTAAAAAATACGGGAAGTCTAAAACCGCCGTAAAAGAAAAGCATCTTCAGCTTGAGTCAAATTCAGCTGAAATCAGTTATCTTGAATCGGTACTCTCATTCCTGGAGAATTCAGATAACGCAGAAGAAATCGATGCACTGCGCAGGGAGCTGGAAGAAACAGGGTATGTACGCAAACGCAAAATACCCGGCGGATTCAAGGAGAAAAAATATAAAGCACAGCCTTACACATACATTCTTCCCGGAGGTATGACCGTGCTTGCAGGCAGAAATAACAAGGAAAACGATTTTCTTACCTTCAAGACTGCTTCTTCACAGGATACATGGTTTCACACAAAGGATATCCCCGGATCCCACGTTATACTCCAGAACGGAAAGGCGGAACCAGACGAGAAAAGCATCCTGGCTGCTGCTGCCATCGCAGCATATCACAGCAAAGGCCGCTCATCGGAAAACGTTCCTGTGGATTATGTAAAAGTAAAATATGTAAAAAAACCTTCCGGTGCAAAACCCGGCATGGTCATATTCACCAATAACAGGACTGTCTGGGTAAATCCGGCGCTGCCTGACAAAAAAAACGGCATATAGTGCCGTTTCCCGGTTCTATGTCAAATGTAATGGGGCTGAAAAAACTACAAATAAAAATTATTTTTTTCAGAGGGCTTAGGCTCTCTGTTTTTTAGTGCCTTACCGTTTATTTTTTATCCCGAAAGTCATGTTAAATAAACAGTTGAGAAAAGCATAAACATTTGCTTTTTTAAATTGCCAAAATTTGAGCATTCCGTGCTTTAAATTCAGCCGAGTTTTGGTTAATGCTCAATTTCTTTTGCACTGAAAAATGCCGAGATAGCGGAAATTCTTTTCAGCCACCCCAGCATTTATTATAGAGTCGTTCTTTTATATTCCAAAATATTACAACTATGTATCAAAATTTACATATTTTTACTTTTTTGTCTTTTCATTTTATACCACGCGGTGTATTATCAACTTACATCTTGAGTGCGGCCAGGCTGTAAATTAAGGAGGTATAGACATGAGGCAACATTATTGCTCGCTATGCGGGAACATTCACAACAACATAACCTTCAAATGTGGTTATCTGTGTGAGGATTGCATTGATTACATCAAGTCGCGCACTTGAGATTTCCTCCTTCGGGAGCATTACAATTTAAAATCACCAATTTATGAAAATCTTAAATGAGCCCTGTTTTATTAATCCATAATCCTGCAATCCGGTTCCAAAGGAAGGGGATATTGCCGTTTCGTCCTGCGGCTACCCCTTCTTTTTCCTTTTTACATATGACGATTTCCTTTTGTGATTATTCTCTCTGTTTATTCGCTTCCTGGTCTTTTTCTTCATTACGGAAAATCCGAAGCGTCCCAGAGGCGTCTTTTTCAATCCGAAATACTGTCCGTGAGCATAGGCCGCAAGCCCTGCTCTGTCCAGCGCCAGCCGCCCTTCTTCATCCATAAGCTCTTTAGCTGCATGTACTTTTACTATTTCGGCAACAAACATGTCATGACTTGGATATTCTTTTATTTCTACAACCTTGCACTCCAGATTTACAGGAGATTCATCAATCATGGGGCAATCCACCAGATCTCCTTTTACCGGAGTAAGTTTCATTTCCCTGAATTTGTCAATATCCGCACCGGACTTTACGCCGCAATAGTCTGCTGCATATGCAAGTTCCTCTGTAGTCAGGTTTATCACAAATTCCTTACTGGTGCTCAGTATTCCATGAGAATGACGGGATTTGCGAACAGAAATATATGTCATAGGGGGTTTGGAATTTATTATTCCCGTCCAGGCTATTGTGATAATATTCTTTTCGTCACCGTTTCCGCAGCTTACCATTACTGCAGGTACGGGACACAGCAATGTGCCGGGCTTAAGGCTTATCTTCTCCATGGATTTTCCCCCTGCTGTTTTCTTATTTTTTCCAATGTGCTGTCAAATATCTCCGGTCTGGGACATTGAAATTCCATATACTCTCCTGTCTTTGGATGCCGAAACCCCAATACTCCTGCATGCAGCAGCTGTCCCATCGTGTTAAATGGCTGCTTTTTAGGTCCATACAGCTCATCCCCAACCAGAGGATGCTTGATATATGCCATGTGAACTCTTATCTGATGAGTTCGCCCCGTTTCAAGGCGCGCCTCCACAAGAGTGTATCTTCCAAAACGTTCAATAACACGCCAGTGTGTCACTGCTCTTTTTGAGTTAAGTTCTGTCACGGCGCGCCGCAGCCTGTTGGAAGGGTCTCTGCCTATAGGTGCATCGATAACTCCTTCATCTTCCGCCAGATTATCAAAAACCAGAGCCTGGTAGCGCCTCGTTATGGAGTGTTCCGCCAACTGAGCGGAAAGAGATTCGTGAGCCATATCCGTCTTTGCAATCAGCAGAAGTCCGCTGGTATCCTTATCTATCCTGTGAACTATTCCGGGTCTTATGACTCCGTTTATGGAAGAAAGCCTGTCTCCGCAATGGTACATCACCGCATTGACCAGGGTGCCGCTTTCATTCCCCGCTGCCGGATGCACGACCATTCCTCTTGGCTTATTTACCACCATCAGATCTTCATCTTCATAAACAATCTCAATAGGTATGTTTTCAGCTTCCACTTCCAGTTCTTTTGGCTCAGGTAGATTGACCTCTATGACATCGCCTTCTTCTACTTTGTATTTCTTTGATACGCACTGACTGCCATTTACCTTTACAGCTCCGCCTTCGAGGAGTTTCTGTACAAAGCTCCTTGAAATTTCAGGCAATTTTAAAGAGAGCACTAAATCAATTCTAGTGCCCTTGCTTTCTTTATCTGCCAAAATTTTGTATTCATTAGATTCTTTAGATTCTTTCATGTTAAAGTTCAGGCATTGCTGCCGCTTATCTGCTCCTTTTCAGAAAACCAGAATGTGTAAAGTATCAGAAACCCTGCTCCGACGCATACTGCAATATCCGCAACATTAAATACAGGGAAAAATCCAAAATCAAACATATCCGTCACAAATCCCATAAACACTCTATCTATCAGATTGCCGATTCCTCCGGAGATTATGAGGCAAAGCGAAAGCATAAGCGTCCAGTGACAGTCAATATGCTTTTCCATATACCAAAGCGCAAATATCACTGCTGCAGCAGGAACTCCAACAAGCAGTAAGAATTTACCGGACAGAATACTGAAAGCTGCCCCCCTGTTCTGCACATAAGTTATATGGAAGAAGTCTGCTAACACAGGAAAGCTCTGACCTACATACATTGCAGTCCGTACCAGAAGTTTTACTGCCTGATCAAGTAAAATAATCCCAACTACCAACACATACCTGAATTTTTTCATTTCTCTGACGGGCACCTGCCCCGAATCCCCCTATTATCTAAGATTTACAATGGTTTTTGTTAAGTCCTGCTTTTTGTCTTCTGCCGGATTGCTTATAGGTTCCATCACCACAGTGCTTCTGTCCGGAGTCATTGATGCAGGCAGAAATTCCTTTTCAAATTCCTCCAGCAGATCATCGTTAACATAACTTACTCGCTCCAGTTCATCTTCCAGCATTTTCTTGTATCTGTTTCTCAGATTTTCCACTCTTCCTCTGAGTCTGTTTCCCTCATCCGTAAGCTTGGAAATGGACTCTTTGGCTTCTTTTGTTATCAGAGAAGCCTCCAGCTCCGCATTTTTAATAAGGACTTCCGCTCTGCGTTCTGCACTTGCTGCAATATCGTTCATCAGCGATTTGGCAGTTTCAAGAGTTTCGTACACCGACGTCTCAGCGCTGCTTTGTTGTTCAGCCTGTGCTTTGACCCTTTCCAGATCCCCTTTCAGTTTCTTGTTCTCTCTGATAAGGTTTTCCATGTCCACAATGATCAGATCCAGAAAAGAATCTACTTCATCCTCGTTATATCCTCTTACCGCTTTGCTGAACTGTTTGTATTCAATATCGGCAGGTGTAATCATAGCTTCCTCCTAAAACATTGTGTTAAAATATTAAAATAATCCTTACAAGGATCTTTGCAATCACTTCAATTGCCACCATGGCCAGAAGCACTGAAAAATCCAGCATTCCCGTATTAAATCTGCTGAGCAGCCTTCTGAATGGCTCCACCATAGGCTCGGTGAACCTGATAAGAGCCGAATAAATTTTACCCAGAGGGCTGTAATAATCTCTTACAAACCAGCTGAGCAGCGCTCTTATAAGCAGCGCCGTGACCAGTATGTTACAGAAAATGTATATGGCGTAAACCAGAATTCCTTTCATGTCTTCCTTTAAGATTATCTCCAAGGGTTTTTGCTGCCCCCGAAGTCAAATCCCCTTTCGTCTTGATTTGCTGCAATGTCAACGCTTTCAGGTGCAAATATGAATATGTTATTGGCAACCTTCTGAACGTTTCCGTTTAAAGCATATGTAGCTCCGCTTAAAAAATCAAATATTTTTTTGGCGGTTTCAGTCTCTATTTTTTCGAGATTTATAATTACAGGTCTTCTGCCCTTGAGGCTGTCAACCAGTTTAGGACATTCGTCAAAGCTTTTTGGTTCAATTACTACCAGCTTGAAAGCGCTGGTTCCTGCAACCGAAATTCTCCTTTCAATAGGCACTGCCTTAGGCGCCTCATTTCCGCCTTTGGGAGCTCTGAAGTCCGGCGCAGCCTTGCGTGTGCTCTCTCTCGAAATTCTTTCTTTTTCTTCTTTTATTTCTTCGCTGTCAAATTCGTCATCAATTTCTTCAATTCCGACCAGTTTCTTAAAAGTGTCTGAAAATCCCATTTAATTTCCTCCTGCAGTTCTATTAGCCCATTTTTTTCGAATAATCTCTGGCTCCGAAAATCGATGTGCCCACACGAATAAGGTTGGAGCCTTCCTCAATGGCGACTTCAAAGTCATTGGACATACCCATGGAAAGGTATTTGAAGTCAAGCATAGGGTGATCTATCTGTCCGTATTTGTCATAAAGCTTCTTTACCTCAGCAAAGTACACCCTTGCATCATCGGGATTATCTTCAAAAGGAGCTATGCACATCAGACCTCTTATCCTTACATTAGGACATGTTTCAAGAATCTGTCCGATAAGTTCACCTGTCTCCTCTGTGGTAATTCCGAACTTGCTTTCTTCCATGGCTGAGTTAACCTGAATCAGAATATCCATAACAAGTCCGTGCTGCTGCGCACGCTTGTTAATTTCCTGAGCAAGTTTAAGAGAATCAACGGAATGTATCATGGACACCTTGTCTATGATATATTTTACCTTGTTTGTCTGAAGGTGACCTATCAGATGCCACCTTACAGGTTCAACCCTGTCATACTTGTCCATTATCTCCTGCACCTTGTTCTCACCTATATCTGTGATTCCGCAGTGAATGGCCTCGTTTATCTCGTCAGTTGAATGGAGCTTGGTTACTGCTACCAGCAACACATCATCTCCGCTTCGTCCTGATCTCTCAGCTGCTTTTTTCTTTAAATCCTGGATGTATTCAATATTTCCTCCGATTGACATTTTGATCACTCCCTTTTGTCAATATTATCTGTTTCCGGATTTTACAATTTCGTCATAATTTTTTACGGTGTCAATTCGCTGTCCTTCCCGGTCGTAAAAGTAGTTCTTTTCAACTACGGTTTTACCGTTTTGTTCTGAAAGAATCATTATAGGAACAAAATTTGTCTTGTTAAACTTGTCCATCACATATACGCCTTTAACGCCGTCTTTTTCAACTATACTGTCAGTGTTGAGGATAATACCGCTGTAGCTGGAAGCTATTATGCTGCATTCCCTGACCCTGTACTTATCAAAATCGTCGTAGTATCTGTCACATTCCAGTACTATACGCTTTTTTTCCGAAGATTTGGTTATGCTCTTTACTGTCATCTGTATGCGCTCACCGTCTCCCATGTCGGCCAGCACACTATCCCCCTGACTGAACACCTGGGCATCGTCTGTTTCTGACCAGAATACCAGGTACCATTTGCTTGGGTCTATCAGTTTGAACACCACACTGCCTGCCTCAACAGTCCCTGAAGCAGTATCTTTTACTCCTTCACCTTCTTTGAATTCACTTATGATGCTTTCACTGAGGCTTTCCATATTATCCGGCGTGATTCTGCTTTCGTATCCGTCGTAATAGTAGCTTACAATGCCCCGTCCGGAAACAGCCTGATCTGAACCTGCCACAGTCACCGCCGCATTCCCGGCTCTAAGAAGCTGACCTCCTTGGGCTTTTCTCTGCAGGCTCCCTCCTGCAGATGCCTTGTAAACCTCTTCGCTTCTTACCACAACGGCTTCCTCCTTTCGGCTTACCTCCAACGTGCCGTATTGAGCAATATAAGTCTGTGTAAAGATATCCGAAACTTTTGGTACCACATATATTATCACATATAAAAGGATAAACAGCGCCAGAAAGGCAATGAGTCCTTTTTTTGTCTTCAAAGAAGTCTTTTTCATCTTTTATATTTTAACACGAAATATGGTGTAAGACAACCTTTCTAAAGTTCTTTAGCCGCAACCTTTTCCAATATTTTTTTCTCATCTTTTGTCAGATTTTTTTCACTCTCTATATATGCTTTCCACAGATCCGGCCTGCGTTCTCTGGTGATATTAAGGGCGTTTTCGTACTGCCAGAGATGAATCAGTTTATGATTGCCGTTTGTCAGTATCTCCGGTACCTCCATACCCTGATAGTTTCTGGGTTTCGTATACTGGTCGCACTCAAGAAGTCCGGAATATATCGACTCATCTGCAGCAGATGCCTCGTTGCCGAGAACTCCGGGCAAAAACCTTGCTACCGCATCTATAAGCACCATGGCCGGAAGTTCTCCTCCTGTAAGGATGTAATCTCCTACGGATATCTCTTCAGCATTCCAGTAGTCCAGGACTCTCTGATCCATTCCCTCATAATGCCCGCAAAGTATGGTAAGCTCCTCTTCAGAGGAAAGCTGTTCTATTTTTTCCCGGCACAAAAGGCTGCCCCTGGGGGACATGTATATAACCTTTCCCGATGTGGTTTTTAGAGCATCAAAGGCAGGCTGAGCCATCATCACCATTCCAGGCCCGCCCCCGAAGGGGGTGTCGTCGGTCTTGTTGTGTTTATCAAGACTGTAGTCTCTGATGTTTATAAGGTTTATGTCCAGTACACCTTTTTGGCAGGCCCGTCCCAGTATGCTGCTTTGAGTCACACCGGTGAACATCTCGGGAAAAAGTGTAAGGATGTTGATTTTCATAGCTTTCTTCCGTCCTTTTTAAACCTCCTCAGCCCCTCCGATAAGGCCGGGAATAACATTGATTTTTATTATCTTGTTTTCTATGTCAATTTTTTTTATAAACTGAGCTACTGCCGGAACGAGAGCTTCTCCTCCCGAAGTCAGTTCTATCTGATAGATATCCTGAGCACAGTTCTGTATCACATCTTTTACCGTTCCTATTTTCTGCCCTGCTGCATCATCCACAACAGCGCATCCTATAAGATCTCTTATATAAAAGGTATCTTCAGGCAATATCCTGAGATCTTCTTCGGTGATAAAGACATCACAATCCTTCAGTTTTTCCGCCTGTGTCCTGTCATCTACACCGCCAAGCTTGGCTATCACCATGTTCTTCTGATACCTGATGTTTTCTATTTTCATTTCTCTCAATTCTCTGCCGTCCATGACAAGAATTTTTTCTATTTCTTCGAATCTTTCTTTATAATCGGAATAATTATATATCTTTACCTCACCCTTCAGGGCCACTGCATTGACGATTTTTCCTATTTTAATTTTTTCCATTTTTCTCCTGATTATTACTATAGGCACATAAATACCTGTACCGGTAAATATGTGCCTATATCCGTCATTAAAAGCTATTCCTTCACAATTTCTACTGTCACTTTTTTGTTTTCCTTTGTTGCTGCGGCATTGACAACAGTGCGGAATGCCTTTGCAATCCTGCCCTGCTTGCCGATAACTTTACCCATATCGCCTGGGTCAACCTTCAGGCGGATTACCGTACCCTGACGTCCGGTCGTCTCTGACACCACAACACCATCCGGATTATCAACCAGTGACTTTGCGATTGCTTCAACCAGTTTAGTCATTAGTCTTCACCGCTTTCCTGTTATTTTATGATTCCGGTCTTCTTGAACAGATCCTTTACTGTGTCTGTAGGCTGTGCTCCGTTGGAAAGCCATTTCTGAGCTAATTCTTCGTTGATCTTTATTACTTTAGGGTCCTTCATCGGATCGTAGTATCCGATCTCTTCGATAAATCTGCCGTCTCTAGGTGCTCTTACATCTGCAACTACGATTCTGTAAAAAGGCTTCTTGTGTGCTCCCATTCTCTTTAATCTGATCTTTACCATTTTTGTTTTTCCTCCTTAAAACAATCCTTTAAATCTTTTATTTTTCTTCATAAAGCCGGGACTTGTAAACTGCTTCATCAGTTTCTTGGTGTCCTCATACTTCTTGATTAAGCTGTTTATTTTGCTGACAGGCTGGCCTGATCCGGCCGCAATTCTCTTTCTGCGGCTGGCGTTGAGAACCTGAGGGTTCTGCCTTTCCTCCGGCGTCATGGAATAGATGATGGCCTGCATCTGCTTTAATTCCTTTTCGCCTTTTTCTATTTCGTCATCAGTGACTTTTTTGCCGCCCATGCCCGGCATCATTTCAATCAGCTTGCCCAGTCCTCCCATTTTGTTCATCTGCTCCATCTGATCCAGATAGTCCTCAAGTGTAAACTCGTTCTTTCGGAACTTCTTTTCGAGTTTAGCAGCCTGTTCTTCATCATAGCTTTCCTGAGCTTTTTCTATCAATGAAAGCATATCCCCCATTCCGAGGATTCTGCTTGCCATTCTTTCCGGATGGAAAGGTTCCAGTGCATCGAATTTTTCTCCGACACCTATAAATTTCACCGGCTTGCCTGTAACTTTCTTGGCAGAAAGTGCAGCGCCGCCTCTGGAATCGCCGTCCATCTTTGTCATTATGATACCGTCAATGCCCAGTTTCTCATTAAATCCCTCTGCAGCATTGACCGCGTCCTGACCTGTAAGCGCATCAACAACCAGCAGAATTTCATGAGGCCGTACCGTCTTTTTGACTCTTGCCAGTTCTTCCATCAGGTCCTCGTCTATCTGAAGCCGTCCTGCTGTATCAACAATCAGGACATCAAAGCCTTTTTTTTCGGCTTCCTTACGGGCGTTTACCGCTATTTCCTCAGCAGAACGGTTATCACGTTCCACATACACCGGAACTCCCACGG
The DNA here is from genome assembly GCA_002320005.1 of Firmicutes bacterium UBA1702. Taxonomy (GTDB): domain Bacteria; phylum Bacillota; class Clostridia; order Peptostreptococcales; family Anaerovoracaceae; genus Fimisoma. The sequence continues at coordinate 9,040 of DCJK01000011.1, read as the reverse complement.
ACCGGCCAACAACTTCCAGCTGATCGATTGCTGCAGGCCTGTATATATCACAGGCACAGAGCATTGGTTTTTTACCGTTCTTCTTAAGATAGCCGGCCAGCTTGCCGCAGGTGGTGGTCTTGCCGGTACCCTGCAGACCCACCATCAGCAGTACTGTGAAACCGCTGGGTGAATATGTCAGCTTGCTTCCCGTTCCGCCCATGAGCTGTGTCAGCTGCTCATTTACAATCTTTATTACCTGCTGTCCGGGCGTCAGGCTTGCAAGGACCTCCTGCCCCATGCACTTTTCCTTGACTTCTGATACAAATTCTTTTACGACTTTAAAGTTTACATCCGCTTCAAGAAGGGCAAGTTTTACTTCCCGCATGGCCTCGTTTATGTCGGCCTCTGTCAGCACTCCCTTACCTTTCAGTTTTTTAAACGTGCTTTGAAGTTTTTCGGATAATGATTCAAATGCCATTTATTCCTCCAGACTGTCTATGACAGACTTGATTTTCCTGAGCTGCTCAATAATAAGCATATCCTCTTTATCGGCGTTCCCTGCCAGAGGGCTTTTCTCCGCGGCTCCTGCAGAACTTCCGGCAAAACATGCCTCTGACTCGCCTGCAGCGCCGGCCGAACAGCCTGCTCTCCATAGGGCTACCCGCTTTTCTATTTCTTCAATCTCATGATCTATCTCCGCAATGGCGGCTTCCGTCCTTGCGAACTTTTCCATAAGTTTAAGCTTTTCTTCGTATTCCTTCAGCGCCTGTTCCGCTTTTTTTAAGGTATCATGAACCGCCTGCCTAGAGATGCCGAATTCCGACGCAATTTCAGAAAGAGAAAGATTTTCCTCATGGTAGAGGGCCATTACCTCTCGCTGCTTATCTGTTAGCAAAGCGCCATAGAAATCGTACAGCAGACTGGTCTCTGCAATCTTTCCAAAATCTTTTGTCATGAACTCCTCCCGATCCGGTTCGTTTCTCTGTCCTATGCTCATATTCGCGGCATTGCTGCCGGACTTGAGACTGCGGATCGTTGTCAAGCTTTTTGCTTGACACCATGATGTAGTATATCACCCTTTATTCACAGTGTCAAGTATTTTTACTTGAACGTCATAAAACAGCTTCAGAGAGCATTTGAATAACAGACTTCTTCTCTGCCGTTAAAAAATCTATGTCTCAAGCTGATTATTTATCGCTTTATGGAGAATACTATGTTAACAAATATATTCAGTTTATCAAGGCATAAGGAGGAGGCTTGCAAAGGCTTTATGAACAAAAATACAGCAGCCCGGGAAAGGAAGATCTGCTGCGGCAGGAAGTTCTGCAGTTATGATGTAATCGTAGTGGGAGCCGGTCTGGCAGGATTGTCATGCGCATATGAACTGACTTCTAGAGGTCTGAAAGTTCTTGTACTCGAGGCACAAGACCACATAGGAGGAAGGACGGCTTCCTTTGATGACCATGGAATGACTGTCGAGTCCGGCCTTCACCGGTATATAGGATATTACAGTTCGCTTCCAAGGCTGCTGAGAAAATGCGGGGTTAAACCCGGAAGTATATTAAAATGGGAAAACACGGCAGAAATAATGGTGAAGGATGAAAATAAAAAAGTGGTACTGGGTCTGGCTCCTCTCCTGGCGCCTGTCATAACATGGAAGGGTATTTTAGGAAACAGAGACTGCCTTTCTGCTGCTGACAAGCTTTCTCTTGTGCCTTTTTTTATGTCAGGTCTGATTTCATGTATTTTTTCAGACAAAGCTGACAATTATTCCGTAGCAGAGTTTGCTGATCGTCATAAAGTGAGTCGCCGGGCAAAAAAACTAGTGGTGGAACCACTCAGCAGCGGTATATTTTTTCTTCCTCCCGAAAACTATTCCGCATTTGTTTTTTTCGGGCTTTTTCTTCCTGCTATCTTTAAGTTCTACAAAATGAGGTTGGGTGCATTTAAAGGCGGCATGAGCGATGTCATGTGCATACCCATAAGCCGCCGGATTGAAAAGCAGGGAGGAAAAATTGTTACATGCTGCCCTGTCAGCCGTATCATTATGGACGGCGGCAAAGCCATGGGTGTTGAAACATCATCTGACATAGAGGGTATGGCTGATGAATTTTTTGCAGACAGCATTGTTCTCGCCACTGATATTACATCGGCAAGAAAAATCCTTTATTCGCTGAAGGATAAGTTCCCACGCAGCGGCCTGTTTTCTCTCGAAACCATGTCTGCCTGCACCATACAGCTATCACTCAGCAGGCCTGCCTTTGGGCGTGATGTTACAGTCTTCGGCCCGGGTACAGATATGGTAAGTTTCGCCGAGCAGTCACATTCCACCTTCAAAGAGTTTCCGGGCCGTCTCTCGGTAATACTGGGAAATCCGGCTGATTACATTGAAAAAAGCACCGACGAAATTGTTGAAACGGTGCTTGATGAAATGAAGTCCCTTTCATTATGTCTGGAGGGCACTGTAAATAGCGTCCGCAAAGTATACGAAAAAGACAAATTTTACTCTCTGGGAAAAGGTCAGCAGAAGCTGCGCCCTCTTCAGAAAACAGCCATACCGGGTCTTTTTCTGGCCGGGGATTACACCCTTACCTCCTCATTCGCAACTATGGAAGGTGCTGTCAAATCAGGCCGTGCTGCTGCAAAGGCTGTTATTAAGAGCTTCCGCAGCAGAAGCTGCAGATGAATATGCGAACTGAAGGTTGTACCCGCCCGTATCGCCATCCACATTCAATGCTTCTCCTATGATGTACATCCCCTTATATCTGATTGATTCCATGGTTTTCCGGCTTATTTCATCCAGGCTTACCCCTCCTGCAGTCACCATAGCTTCTCTGAAGCCCGAAAGTTCTTCTATTATCATTTTTCCAGCCGTAAGAGCCTCAGCCATGCGTGCCATATCCCCTCCGCTCAGCTGAGATACTTTTCTGCCCTTGATTCCAAGATTTTCTTCAATAAGGGCTGAAAAGCGTTTCGGAAGCCCCAGTTCATCGCTCATGTAAGTTCTGGGCGATTTGCCATTTCCCGGAAAATCCGCCCTGAACCTGGCAGCGAGTTCGGATCCTGAAGCGGGATATAGATAATTTATACACAGTGTGTCTCCGGCAGTCATATATCTTGATGAGTTGAGAATTACGGGGCCAGATAAATTTCGCTCAGTGAACAGCAGATCACCACTGACTTTTCTGACTGCTGCAGAGCTGTCACTTTCTGAAGATTGCTGAGCATGTATCGTAACACCGATGTTCCTGAAGCTTATGCCGCTTAAGGATCCATATCTGTAGTCTTTAACAAATACCGGTGTAAGGGCGGGTCTTGGTGTTTTCACATCAATACACATGCCATCTCTGAGAATCCGCAACATGCTGCCGTCAGAGCCGGTAGACGGATAAGAGCATCCGCCGGTAGCTACAACAATATTTTCACACTGAAAAACCTCATCTCCGGTCTCAACCCTAAATCCGCTGCCATCCCGGCATTTTTTAACGTCTGTTACACCCTTTTCACATTTCAAGTGGATTTTTCTGTTGCTGATTTCCCTTATCAGAGCCGTCAGTACATCCCTTCCATCCATAGAGGCAGGAAATACCTTCCCATCATCCCGCATAATCGTGTTAACGCCAAGTTTTTCAAGGAACTCCGCGAGCTGCATATTGCTATGGCGCTGAAGCACGCCTCTTATGAGCCGTCCGTTATCACCGTAATGGCTTATAAAATCCTTAATCGATCCGCCGTGGGTCAGGTTGCACTGGCCGCCGCCGGCCATGAGAAGCTTACGGCCCGGCTGTTTATTTTTCTCCAGTATGAGCACCGGCGCTGCAGCCTCTTTCAGCATGCTTGCACAATACAAGCCTGCAGCACCGGCACCGATTATTACAGTTCTGTATTTTTCGTATTTATTTTTCATATTCCTCTTATATCCGGTAAAATTTCTTGAATATGTTATTTCCTACTATCTTCTTCTTTCCCGCAAAGGCTGATGCCAGCGGTCTGCTTTCCATAAACTCTTTTGTTACCTTCACCATAAACTGTCTTCCCTGCTGCTCAACCAGGTACCACGAGGAATTATCTTGCAGTGAATCAGCAATGTGCAGAACACCCGGCTGTACTATAAAGTCTACCACATTTTCTGCCGGAGTGAGCTTTCTTTTTCTCAGGAGGGCATAAATATTTTCGGCCTCCGTATACCTGGCTTTTACGACTGCCTCCTGTCTTGACCTGCACGCTCCTCCTTTTTTATATATGCTCAGATCTATTGCCTCCTTTACAGCCGTACCTTCAAAATCGCTTCCGTCATACAGCAGGTAGTCGACACTGATGTCGAAAAGAGCAGACAGGCTCTTTAAGTTTTCCACATCCGGCATTTCTTTATTTTCTCACCTATGCTCATAATTCAATCCTCCTGATTCTCTGTTTTGCTTCATATTATCCGCAGCAGCGTCCCATAGTCAATAAACAGATTCATACATTGAAGCTACTTTTCGTAACATTCTGCCTCCGCAACCATTTTCTCATAACAAACACTTCCAAAAAGAGGGTGCCCTGAAAGATGACTTTTCATCATCTGCACAAAACACCCTCTCTCACTGTTACCTATGCTATTTTTCATTGGCCGGCGCCGCCTCTCCGTAACCGTTTTTCTTCAGGAAATTTATCACATTTGTATCTCCCGAGCAAATTTCTACATATACGGCTTTCTCGGAATCAGGCTTGCCGAACCTGTGTCGTTCTTTCTTTGGGGATTCAAATACTATGGATATTTCACCGATGTACTCTTCAAAAGATGCATTATTCTGCAGATATCCCCTGTTTTCGGTGTCTTTATCCTTAGCCTCAAGCAGCTCCATTATAAGGTTTTTGTTTTCTATCCTTATATTAGTAACTTCAGGCATGGCTTCATCTGACGCATCTGCGAAATATTCCGTCCACTGGTTTATTATTTCCACATACTCTATTCTATCTGCATTTACCCTGTTGACAAGTCTGGAAGCTTCTTTGAATTCAGAGCATTCCATGATGGCATCAATCATATGGGCTATTTTCTGATTCATCGAAACGTCAAAAACTCTTTTGAAGTATCTTCCGTTTTTAAGCTTGTATGAAATAGTTATGTACTCTTTGGAAATCAGGTTCTCAGTGCCATCGTAGGAGTAAAGAGTTACTCCGCTCATGCTGCTTTCAGGGTCGGAATCGGTACAATTGTACAGCCCATTTTCAACCACATATGTATGAAGATCTCTCACAAGTGCTATGGACTCCTCCGACTTCAGTTCTATTTCTTCAACACAATACTCATCGGCAAAATCGCCAAAGATATATCCTCCGTAGCTTTCCCTGGCAATTCCGGAAACCTGCACGGATTCTATGTCTTCGATTTCAGGCACATGCCTGCTATATCCTCCTATATCAAATATCGTAAAAAGTGTGAACACCAGACCGATTGCAGCACATACCGCAAGGCTTCTTAAAGCTTTTCTGCTGAAAATCTTTATGGTTCTGTATAGTATTATTTTCACCACTGTGAAGGTAAATATCATCCCCAGCACCATTGCGGCAACAGTAACTACGTCAGATTCACTGAAGTAGCATGCAGCGAGACCGAACACAGCCATTCCGACAAAGGTGATGAGATAGGTGAGAATTTCTTCAAACACCGAAGACAGCAGCGAAGTTCCTATGAGTTCCAGCTTTCTTGTCATGTATACTTTTTTGCCGGCGTATGCCAGAACAAGACCTACAGCAAAATATACAATACATTCTTTTACAGATACTATCCCATTTCTGAAAAGAAGTTTGATTGCCGGATTTATATCCACAGAAAGGTAGCTGAGCCATTCCGATGGAAATTCCCATCCTTTCAGGAAAATGGAGCAATATGTCATTATTATAAAGCATATTACCGGAAAAATAACAAACATCACTATGGATGTAAGCACATGCATGGTTGTGGTTCCTGTCAAAGCTCCTGTCAGCGAGTAAAGTCCGTAAAAAAATGTCAAAGCCGCTGTCAGTGTGAAGAACCAAAGCAATATATCCAGAAGTTTTACATTGCCTCCGTCACAAGGTATGTCTTTCACCGCACTTATAGCAGCCAGGAGGAGGGCATTGAGCACCACAGGTGCAATGCACATAAGCCATCCGCCCAGAAATCTGGTGTTGAACAGCTTGGATTTTGATATGGGCTGAGAATGAAGTGTCAGTGACTTACTCTCATTATGTATGAAATTCATCATCAGCACTGACATCACAAGAGGCAGCAGCACTATGAGGAGAATCCCTCCAAGATTCCATCCTGCCATAATGTTATAGATATAATAGTCCATCTCTGCCAGACGCCGAATGTTTATAAGTATCGGAAATATGCCGGTGAAAAAATATAATACGAAGGAAAGAACCGGCACATACCAATACATTTTCAATATCTCAAGCATAAGAGGCTTGGAAAGGCCAAAAGAATTCTTAGTCATTTCCCATACCTCCTTCAAACTTTTCTGCAAATATCTCGCTGATGGTTACCGGAGCCATGTCCAGCAGATCCGCTTCAAATATCATCTTTCCGTTATGGATTATCCCTATATAGTTGCACACATCTTCCATCTCTCTTGCGTTATGGGACGAGATGACTACCGTCATCTCTCTTTCGGCAACATCTCCCATTATATAGCGCCAGAGTTTCTTGCGAGCCACAGGGTCAAGACCGTCTATGGGCTCATCGAGAATGAGGTAATCAGGCATGGCTGACATGGCCAGGCAGAAGGCTGCCTGCTTCTTCATTCCTCTTGAGAATTTCCCCAGATTCCCCCCGACATCCAGGTCAAACTCCCTTGTCATTTCTTCAAAGCGACTGTCATTCCAGTTTTTGTATATGTTTTTATAATACCCCCTCATTTCCTTAAGTCTGTATCCTCTGAAAAAGAATACCTCATCAGGGATGACAAGTACCCGGTTCTTAAGTTCTTCATTGTCCACTACCGGCTGGTTGTTTATGGTAACCGTACCGGAATCCTGCACGAGGAAACCTGCCAGATGTTTCATAACAGTGGTTTTTCCTGCACCGTTAAGCCCCATTAGACCGTACACTGCCCCTTTTGGCACGGTCATATTAAAATCATCCAGCACTTTTTTACTGCTGTAGCTTTTGCACAGATTTTCCAGCCGTATCACTTGTCTTCTCCCTTCTCTCTTATTACCTCCTGAGCGATTTTCATCGCCTCTTCTGCACTGAGACCCAGATAAAGCAGTTCTTTGAAACCTCCCCGTATGGTTTCCTTAGCTTTTTCAACAGCCTCATGGTCGGGCTTTATATCTCTTTTATCAGCCACGAAGGTCCCCACCCCTGTGGCAGTATAAATATAGCCCTGTCTCTCAAGTTCCCTGTAAGCTTTTTGTATGGTATTGGGATTGACACCGAGGGTCTTTGAAAGATCTCTTACCGACGGTATTTTGGCCCCGCACTCAAGCTCTCCTGTCATAATAAGCTCTTTGAACTTGTCTGTTATCTGCTCATATATTGATTTGTGGCTTCTTAAGTCAAGCTCAAACATCAGCTTACCTCCCTTTTCTCCTCAAGCGTACCACATGTAATAGTACACTGTCAACCCTTTATATTTCCCTTTTCAAGAGCTTTTTTTCATGGTAAAATGAAATATAAATATCCAGCAACATCTGCAGAAGGAGGTTATAATTTTGGATCAACAGGACAATAACAAGCGAGTTCAGTACTACTCAGACGGACAGTTTTCCGATGACATGCCCTTTTCCGGCAGCAACAGCTCCGGCACAGATGATTATCACGGGGCGACAGCACCTTCGGGCTCCGGCGAGGGCAGAACTTCAGTAAACTCCGACACAATGGCCTGCGGCGCCGCTGCAAAGAAGCGCAAACTTCCGACATGGGCAAAAGCCCTGATTATAGTAGCGGCTGTTATATTTGGAATAATGCTCATTTCCGTAGGCTGCAGCAATGCATTTGATAAAATTGCCGGCAGCGACAGCACTGCTGTATCTACAGGTTTCGGTTATGACTATATCGGCGTTCTCTGTGTCGAGGGCACAATAGATGAGTATGGCACAGACACATATAATCATCAGTATCTTCTCAATGCCATCGATGCCATGATGGAGGATTCGCAGAATCAGGGAATGATACTTTATGTCAACACTCCGGGAGGCAGCGTGTACGCTTCTGACCAGCTTTACCTGAAGATAAGGGAATATCAGGAAACTACCGGACGGCCGGTATATTCCTCCATGCAGTCTCAGGCCACATCCGGCGGATATTACATATCGGCTTCATGTGACAAAATAATTGCCGACAGAAACTGCTGGACAGGTTCTATCGGGGTTACAATGGGAAGCTTTGTGGATATAAGCGGTCTTCTTGAGAACCTGGGTATTAAAACCACTACCATAACTTCCGGCGCCAACAAAGCCATGGGAAGTAATGTGGAGCCTATGACTTCAGAACAGCGCGCAATCTTCCAGAGTCTGGTTGATGAAGCATACGAACAGTTCGTATCCATTGTGGCAGACGGCAGAAACATGTCAACCGATGAGGTGAAAGCACTTGCAGACGGCAGGATTTACACTGCAAAGCAAGCCAAAGCCAACGGCCTCATCGATGAAATAGGCACTTTTGAAGATGCGGTCAGTCTGATGCATACAAACTATCAAATGGAAGATAATGTCTATGTGGAATATTTCCAGCCCGAAGAGCAGCTGGATCTTTCTTCACTTCTGGGAATCATTGCGGACAAAGCAGACAAGTCATCCATTACAGATGCCGAAGCCATCGAAGAACTGTTAAAGATCAATGGAACTTTCAGAGTAAGTTACATATCATCTGTAACCAGATAACCGTTAAAGTAATATAACACAAATAAAACTCCCGTGACATTGCTGTCACGGGAGTTTTATTTGCACATATTAAATTATTTACATTATACCTTTTACATATAATGCGAAAGTCTATTTGTCAATTTCTTCGGTATAATAATATAATAGTTTATCAATATGTTTTCTTATACTTTACTGCTATTTAGCTGCCTTTTTAGCCTTC
>DCJK01000018.1:13115-103225 GCA_002320005.1 Firmicutes bacterium UBA1702 | reverse complement strand
ATGTTGCTTTTGACGGATGTTTCTTCAGGCTTAAGAAACTTTTCCACATACTTTCCTATAATATCGTTTTCAAGATTAACCTTGTCTCCGGCTCTGAGATCTCCCATGATGGTGACCTGCCGGGTATGAGGAATAATGGAAACAGAGAAGGAATCTTCCGTTACTGCAGCAACAGTAAGACTTACTCCGTCAATTGTTACAGAACCTTTTTCCACGATATACCGCATAATGGCAGGAGAAGTTCTGACGGTATACCATACTGCATTGTCATCTTCCCTTATAGCGGATATTATACCGGTTCCGTCCACATGGCCTGAAACAATGTGACCGCCAAAGCGCCCGTCTGCTGCCATGGCCCTTTCCAGGTTGACCCGGCTGCCCCTCCTGAGATCTGAAAGAGAAGACCGATTAAGCGATTCGTGCATGATATCTGCCGTAAAAGTGCTTCCCGCCAGGGATGTTACGGTAAGACATATGCCGTTTACCGCAATACTGTCACCTGTTTTTGTTCCGGCAGTTACTGCAGGGGCATTTATGGTCACTGATGCCGAGGCAGGTCCTTTTTTTACGTTTTCAACCAGTCCGATTTCTTCAACTATCCCTGTGAACATCCTCTTCAACCTCGCTTTCTATGAGAAAATCGCTACCCAGCTTAGTTATGGTGCTGTTTTTAAGCTTGAAGCCTTCGGCAGGGGAAAGCACACCCTGACCTTCTACAGGGGTTTTAGCATCCCGGCCGCCAAAGAGCTTGGGAGCAATGTATGCCTGAACCTTATTGACTATTCCGCTGTTCAGAGCCGCCCAGTTAAGCGTTCCGCCTCCTTCGAGGAGAATGCTGTCTATGCCTTCGCTGCCAAGAACTTTTATAAGCCGCCGCAGGTCTATATGACCATTTTCGGATGGAAGCACAAGAATGCGGCAGCCGGCTTTTTCGTAAGGCTTATGGAACCTTTCATCGTCAAGGCAGGTGGCTATGACGGTGGGAACGTCTCCTGCTGTCCTCACGAGCCGTGATGACAGAGGTGTGCGCAATGAAGTGTCGCATATAATCCGAAGGGGGCTCTCTGCGCCGGGCAGTCTGCAGGTAAGCAGGGGGTCGTCTGCAAGCACTGTGCCTGTGCCGACCATTATTCCGCGGCAGCGGTGACGCTGCAGCTGTACATGACTGCGGGCTTCCCCGCCTGTAATCCATTGAGAAAGGCCTGTGTAAGCGGCAATTTTTCCGTCCATGGTCATGGCATATTTCATGATAACGAAAGGAGTGCCTCCGGTTATGTAGTGGAAAAATATCTCATTTAATCTGTCACATTCATCCTTGAGAACATTTTCGGTGACCTGAATTCCCGATGAGCGGAGAATATCTATGCCTTTGCCTGACACCAGAGGATTAGGGTCAGAAGACCCCACCACTACGCGGTGTATCCCTGCATTGATGATGGCATCTGTACAGGGTGGCTGCTTGCCATAGTGGCAGCAGGGTTCAAGGGTAACATACATGGTTGAACCTTCAGGCGACCGACTGCAGTCAGCAAGAGCATTGCGCTCTGCATGAGTTTCACCTGCCCGTCTGTGCCAGCCTGTACCGATTATTTCTCCCTCCTTGACTATTACGGCGCCTACCATGGGATTTGGAGAGACCGTTCCCATGCCTTTGGCAGCCAGGTCAAGAGCAATTCTCATATAATCTGTATCATTCATGAGTACCTCCATAAAAAAGCCCTGAACATAAAGTTCAGGGCACTGAAAACTGTTAAAGCAATCTCTGGTTATCTGCTATGCGCTGAAAAAAATAAAAAACTCCGGAATGCAAAAACACTCCAGAGCAATAAGCAGATATGGGACTTACTTATTTGTTAATCTTCTTCCATCCAGACTGTACTGTCGGCTTCGGAATCACACCGAATCATGCCTTGCGGCTCGTGGGCTTTACCACCGGTAGGGAATTTCACCCTGCCCTGAAGATTTATTAAATTCTACAGTTGGAAGTATATACCCGCCGGCAGCCTTTGTCAATAGGGTATTCCTTCAGGTGGCGGTTTACATGGTGGCTGCCTGTGTGGTAGAATGTCATATGCAAAGGGAACGGAAAGGGGAATAAATGTTTGAGAAATATGCCATAACCGTAATTACATGCATCATTGCCATAGGAGCAGGCATTATCGCAGGCAACGGTGCTGTTTATTTTTTTAATAAGATGCCCGGCAAATGGCTGTGTGACTATGGAGAGGAACCTGATGAGGAACTGAAAAACCCCACTCATCAGAGAATAAAAAGTACGCCATGGAAATATTGCTTTTCATGTCTGTTTGTAATGGCCGGAATAAAACTCGGACTTGAAGACCCTGTATATGCGGTGATTGCTCTGATAGCCTGCTGGCTTCTTACGGAGATGGCTATTGCCGACGCAAAATATATGATAGTGCCGGATCAGCTGATAATCCTTCTGGCAGTAGGCGGTATAGGATTTGTACCTCATCATACGGCAGGACCCATGTCGGGAGTATGGGGAGCCCTTGCAGGACTGGGAATAATGGTGCTTATAGGTTTTCTGGGAAGACTGATATACAGGAAACCCACGCTGGGCGGAGGAGACATCAAACTTTTCGGAGCCCTGGGATTGTGTGTCGGGCTTGACGGAATTGCAGCCGTGTTTGTCATGTCTTCTTTTATAAGCGCAGTTCATCTCTTCTGGCTTGCAGTGACCAAAAGAGTAAAGCCCCGGGAGGAGAGACCGCTGATACCCTATGTGGCAATAGCAGCAGTAATTTATCTGGTCATTTTGCACAAAATGAGTTATAATATTATGATATATCTTCAATAGAAAGGGAAATAAATGATAACAAGCAAACAGAGAAGTTTTTTAAAAGCCATGGCTCATAATATAGATCCGGTGGTATATATAGGTAAAGCAGGCATTACAGGTAATGTAATCAAGGAAATCGACGACTGCCTTGAGGCAAGGGAACTGATAAAAGTCAAACTTCAGGAAGGATGCCTTTTAAATCCCAAAACTGCCGCCAACGATATTGCTCAGGAACTGCAGGCAGAATTTGTGCAGGCTATAGGACACAAATTTACTCTGTACAGAGAATCAAAAGAGAACAAAAAGATAATTCTGCCAAAGGCGTAGAAGTCAAATACCCATGGAAAGAAATTTTTTGCTGACAATAGAATATGACGGCAGCGGCTTTTCGGGATGGCAGAGGCAGCCACAAGCCAGGACTGTCCAGGGTGAACTGGAAGAAGTCCTTACAAAAGTCTGCGGAGGAAAGGTAACTCTTAATGGGACAAGCCGCACCGATGCAGGAGTTCACGCTCTGGGACAGCGCGCTTCTTTCAGCGGTGAGTACGGTATACCCACAGAAAAGATTGCACTTGCGGCCAATAACATTCTGGCAGGGGGCAATAGAATAGCATCGTCTTTAGGCGATATTAGGATACTATACGTGGAAGAGAAGCCTGCAGACTTTCATGCGCGATTTGATTCCAAAGGTAAGAAATACAGGTATATAATAAGCAACGACCATGAGCCTGACATATTCCGCAGAAAATACTGCTACCATGTGGGAAGACCGCTGGATATCAATGCCATGAGAGCGGCTGCTGAACACATAGTAGGAATCCACGATTTTGCCTGTTTCCAGTCTTCGGGAGGGCAGGAGCGACAGACCACGGTCCGAAATGTGTATAGACTTGATATCATTGAAAAAAATAAAGACATCTGGATTGAAATTTCAGGTGACGGATTTCTGTATAATATGGTTCGCATAATAGCCGGGACTCTGGTGGAAACCGGCCTGGGGATGCGAAGACCGGAAGACATGGCCAGCACAATAGAATCAAAAAACAGAAGCAGGGCAGGGCACAGGGCGCCTGCAGAAGGGCTGTATCTGGTAGAAGTTTATTACGAATAGGAGAAACAAATATGGAAAGACCTACCTGGGATGAGTATTTCATGGAAATGGCAGAACTTACGGCTAAACGTTCAACCTGCATGAGACGTCATGTGGGTGCTGTAATCGTAAAAGACAGACATGCCATTGCAACAGGATATAATGGTGCGCCGAGGGGCATCATGCACTGCGAAGAAAGAGGAGGATGCATAAGGCAGCAGCTTAATGTTCCTTCAGGGCAGAGACATGAGCTGTGTATGGCTCTTCATGCTGAGCAGAATGCTATCATTCAGGCAGCAGCAATGGGACATGGCATAGAAGGAGGAACCATATATATCACTCACCAGCCGTGTGCAATATGCTCAAAGATGATAATCAATGCAGGAATCAGCAGGATTGTAATCAGGGAAGGCTATCCGGATCAGCTGGCAGCCTCCATATTAAATGAAGCAGGATTGGAAATCGAAAAGTTATAACAGGGAGCAACTATTAAAATGTACAATACTTTATGGATCACCTTTTTAGTGGCACTGGCAGCGTCGATTCTTGTCACACCTGTTGCCATCAGACTGGCACCCAAGATAGGGGCTGTGGACATTCCTCTTGACAATCGCAGAATGCATACGAAGACCATGCCTCGCTTTGGAGGACTGGCTATTTTTGCCGGAAGTACGACGGCTATGCTGATTTTTTTAAAGTTCGACCCGCGGGTTGTAACCATAGTGATGGGTGGGGCTCTCATATATATTCTGGGAGTCATAGATGATATAAAGCATCTTTCTGCAAAAGTAAAGTTTCTCGGACAGACTTTTGTAGCGCTTATCATGTATGTTAACGGAATCAGAATAGAGTTTCTGACGAACTTTTTAGGCGAAGGAAACAGTCAACTGGGTGACGTGCTCTGTTTTATCATCACAATGGTATGGATTGTAGGGATAACCAACACGGTAAACCTCATAGACGGTCTTGATGGTCTGGCGGCAGGAACGGCTGCTATTGCATCTCTATGCATAGCTTATACGGCATATATTCATGGAACCTATCTGGCAGCCGGCGCCATGCTGGCACTGGCAGGGGCAACTCTGGGATTTCTGCCTTATAACTTTTACCCTGCAAAGATTTTTATGGGAGACGGGGGATCACTGTATCTGGGCTTTATGCTGGCGACTCTCTCCGTTCTGGGTACAGTAAAAAGTGCAACGCTGGTAACAATGATAATACCGGTACTGGTGCTGGGAGTTCCTATTTTTGATACTTTCTTCGCCATATTCAGACGATTCGTAAACAAGCGTCCTATTATGGAAGCTGACAAAGGACATCTGCATCACAGGCTTATGAAGCTGGGATACGGTCAGCGCAGGGCAACACTGATGCTTTATGGTATAACGGCAATAATGGGAGTGGCTGCGGTTCTTTTCAGCAGAGGACTTTATGTAGAGACGCTGGGGCTCACGGCTATAACATTTATGTATATATATATATTCCTTACGGACGCTCAGCATACGGTTCCTCAGATAAAGAAGAACGACACACAAGCTGAGGAGGATGATGCGAAGGAATAGACTATTTAACTACGGAGGAATGACATGAAGAAATTAAGAAAAGGAATGATAGTTGTACTTGCAGTGCTGATGGTCGCAGCAATGATTACAGGGTGCGGCGGCGATAATATACCTGAAGAAATGACTCAGCCCGTTAAAATAGCTGCTTTAAACGGCCCTACGGGAATGGGAATGGTACAGCTCATGGATCAGACAGACAAGTATGAAATAACTGTTTATCAGGCTCCGTCAGATGCGGCTGCAAAGATTATCAACGGAGAGGTAGATGTTGCTGCGGTTCCGTCCAATATGGCGGCAATCATATACAACAAGACAGAGGGACAGATACAGGCAATAAGTCCTATAACCATGGGAGTTCTTTATATTGTCGGAAATGATACAGATATAAAAGAACTGCAGGATCTTAAAGGCAAAACCATAATAGCAAGCGGCAAGGGAGGAGCACCTGAATATATCCTTCAGAAAGTACTGGAAAACGCCGGTCTCACCATGGGGGAAGATGTAAAAGTAGAATGGCTTTCAAACCATACAGAAGTAAACACAAAGCTGTGTTCCCAGAAGGGAACTGTTGCCATGCTTCCGGAACCTTTTGTATCTGTTGCTTTGGCCAGCCAGGAGGCAGATAACAGCCAAATTTTTGATCTTAATGAGCTTTGGAAGGAGGCCACCGGCGAAGAACTGCCTATGGGTGTGCTTATTGCAAGAAAGAGCTTTATTGAAGAGAGAGAAGGCGACCTGACACTGTTCCTCTATGATTACGGAAAGTCCGTTGACTTTGTCAACGAGGGCGGAGACGAAGCAGCAGCCCTTATTACTGAAAAAGGCTTCATAGGAAAGAAAGAGATTGCTGCTTCTGCTATAGAAAGATGCGGAATTGTACTCTTTGACGGAGATGACAGGGAAGAAGGAAGAGCAATCCTTAAAAAATTCAATGAGATTCTTTTTGAAATGGAACCTGCCTCTATAGGCGGAAAGATGCCGGATGAAGAATTCTACTACTAAGGTGAAAAATGAATCAAAAAAAATAAGGTCGGCAATTGTCGGCCTTTTTTGGCTTGCAATGTGGCAGGCGGCAACTGTGGCTGTAAACAGCCGGCTGCTGCTGCCCGGTCCATGGCAGACGCTGGTATCGATTGCTGACCTTGCAGGAGAAAAAAGCTTTTATATGAATATAGGCTGGACCATGCTGCGCTGCCTGATTTCCATGGTGCTGTCCATGGTTGCGGGAACGCTGTGTGCATGGATTGCCTACAGAAAAGATGTTGCAAGAAGTCTGTTGACTTTACCTGTTGGATTTTTTAAAGCAGTGCCGGTAATGGCTATAATAATATATGTGATACTGCTGGTACCGGCGGACTACACAGCTATAATAGTATGCTTTTTCATGTGCTTCCCCATAGTATATACCAATATTCTGGGAGGGCTGGATGCTATGGATGCACAGCTGCTGGAACTGGCAGATATTTATCAGCTTACTGCAATTCAGAAAATCAGATTCATCTATGCACCGGGAATACTTCCGCAGGTCAAGTCTGCAATAAGGCTTATTGCAGGACTCAGCTGGAAAGCGGTTGTGGCAGCGGAAGTGCTTTCAATTCCTGCCTATTCACTGGGATACCAGATGATGAATGCAAAATATTATCTGGACACGCCATCTCTCTTTGCGTACATAGCTGTTATTGTTGTTTTGAGCCTGACTACAGAAAAACTTCTGACAATGGGTCTTGAAAAAATACGATACAGAGGGTATGAGGGCAGCAGAGTTGCCAAAGCATCAACAGAGGGGAAAAGGTCAGAAACCGGCGAAAGAAAGGCAATGAAAGCACCTGATGTTTTTATTGAGGGAGTGCATAAGTCTTTCGGTGAAAAGAAGGTTCTGGAAAATGCGGATATGAAGATGGAGGCAGGCTGTGTAACCGTGGTAATGGGTCCTTCAGGGGAAGGCAAAACCACTCTTGCAAGAATAACCGCGGGACTGGAGAAAGCTGACATCGGAAAGGTCACAGCAGATTGCCCGGTGAGAATAGCTATGCTTTTTCAGGAAGACAGACTGATTCCGTGGCTCAATGTATATGACAATATGGCATTGAGCTTGCTTAGAAACGGTATTCCGCATAAATCTGACAAAAAAGAAGACTTGGTGGTTAAGATGGCCCAAGAACTTGAAATATCCGATGCATTGTGGAAACTTCCGGATCAGCTTTCCGGCGGAATGAAACATAGGGTAGCCATGGGGAGAACATTCCTTGCGGATGCTAACCTTATGATTCTGGACGAGCCTATGCGTGGACTTGATATACAGCTGAAAAAGAGGATAATGGACAGACTATGGAAAAAATCCATATCCGGAAAAACTGTGCTGGTAATAACTCACAACAGGGAAGATGCTCTTCTGATGAGCCATGATGTAAGAGAACTTAAAAATTGTACGAGGTAAAGGTATGAGTAGGAAAAAAATAGTATTGGGGATTCTGGCTCATGCCGATGCAGGAAAGACGACACTTTCGGAAGCTATACTGTATGAGACCGGAGCAATTAGAAAACAGGGGCGCGTGGATCACAAAGACTCCTTCCTTGACAATAATACAATAGAAAGAGACAGAGGCATAACAGTGTTTTCAAAAGAGGCTCGCTTTGCTTTGGGAGATACGGAATTTGTGCTTCTTGATACACCGGGGCACACTGATTTCAGTACCGAAGCAGAAAGAACCCTGCAGATTATGGATTATGCAGTGCTTGTTATAAGCGGAACCGAGGGAGTGCAGAGCCACACAGTCACTTTATGGCGGCTTCTGGAGTCCTATGAGGTCCCTGTCTTTGTGTTTATAAACAAGATGGACAGGGCACATTTCAGCCGGAAGGAAATAATAAGAGATCTTACAGAAGAACTGGGAGAGAGCTTTGTGGAATTCCGCGGCGAGGAGATAGTGTCGCCGGAAGATGCAGCTACATGCGATGAAACTTTGATGGATAAGTTTCTTTCTCACGGCTGCCTCAATAGAGAAGATGTGACTCGTGCAATACAGTCAAGAAGGCTATTCCCCATATGCTTTGGCGCTGCTCTGAGGCTTGACGGAGTCAGAGAACTGCTCAAAACCGTTGAAACCTTTGGAACACCTCCGGAGTACGGAAATGATTTCGGTGCGGTGGTTTACAAAATATCCAGAGACAGACAGGGACTCAGGCAGACGCATATGAAAATAACCGGAGGAACCCTTAAAAGCAAGATGGTGTTAGATGAGAACGAAGGTCGGGGGAAAGCCGAGCAGATAAGGCTTTATTCGGGAAGAAACTTTGAGAGTGTAAGCCGGGTTTCTTCAGGAGATGTATGTGCGGTAATCGGAATGGCGCAAACATATGCAGGGCAAAGGCTGGGGGCAGCGAAGCTGTCAGGCGAAAAGAAACCTGTCATAGAACCTGCTTTACGTTACAGACTTATTCTGCCGGAGGGAACTGATCCTGTGACGGCATTGCAGAAATTAAGACCCCTTTCAGAGGAAAATCCGGCATTGAACCTGACATGGAAAGATAATCCGGGGGAGATACAGGTGAGTGTAATGGGGGCGCTTGAGCTGGAAGTGCTGCAGCATGAAATAAGGGAGCGCTTCGGCATGAATGTGGCTTTTGGTGAGGGAAGCGTTATATACAAGGAGACTATAACAAATGAAGTGGAAGGAATAGGTCATTTTGAACCGCTGAGACACTATGCCGAGGTTCATGTCAGACTTACGCCGATGCCACGAGGAGCCGGACTGATTTTTGAAAGCGAGGTAAGCGAGGACTGCCTCGACAGAAACTGGCAGCGCCTTATCATGACCCATCTGAAAGAAAAAGAGCACATAGGTGTGTTAGCAGGGAAACCTGTTACAGATATAAAGATAACTCTTACAGCAGGCAGGGCTCATCTGAAGCATACCGAGGGAGGTGACTTCAGGCAGGCCGTTTACAGGGCCGTGCGAAACGGGCTGAGAAAGGCGGATTCTGTCCTCCTCGAACCGATGTATGCATTTAAAATCCAGGTGCCTGCCGAGAATGTAGGAAAAGCTTTGTCGGATATACAACGAATGGGAGGCAGTTCACAGCTGCCGCAGATTACGGCTTCAGGTATGAATCTGCTGGAAGGAGAAGGACCGGTATCACTTTTTGCAGATTATCAGAGAGAGGTGGCAGCCTATACCTCAGGAAGAGGGAAGGTGGCACTGTCTTTTGCGGGATATGGAGAGTGCCATAACAGCAGCGAGATAATCAACGCTGCCGGCTATAATCCCGAGGGGGATCTGGAAAATCCCACCGGGTCAATTTTCTGCAGTCACGGAAGTGCTGTTTATGTTGAATGGGACAAAGTGGAAAAGGAAGCTCACATTCGCCCCGAAAAAAACATAACCGGCGATTATGTTCCGGAGAGAATGCCGGGCAGAGGTTTGAGCAGAGCCGGAAATGAAGAACTGGAAGAGATTTTTTTCAGGACATATGGCAGGAGCAAAAGAGATGAAGCACTGCGCAGGGAACGCATCAGCAGAGGAAACCGTAAACCGCCGGAACCTGAGCCTGAAATGCCTAAAGGAGTAAGACGCAGGAAGGAAAAGGGCGACAGGCACTTTATAATTGACGGTTACAATTGTGTTTTTGCGTGGCCGGAACTTAAGGAACTGGCCACCGTAAACATAGATGCGGCAAGAGAAGCTTTTATGGATATAATGCAGAATTATCGCTCTTATAAAGGAATGGAAATGACGGTGGTGTTTGACGGATATAAAGTGAAAGGCAGCCCCGGAAGCCATCTGGATTACGAGAAGATTAAAGTGGTGTATACAAGAGAGGCACAGACGGCGGACCGGTTTATAGAAGAGGCGGTCTTTGAGCTGGGAAGAACTTCGGATGTAACTGTTGTAACTTCCGACAGACCGGTTCAGATGGCGGCACTGGGAGACGGAGCCTTCAGAATGTCAGCACGTGAGTTCAGACAGGAAGTATTGAATACGTCAGAAGAAATAAGGCAGAAGCTGGCCGGCGGAAAGAAAGAAAAAAACAGGCCTTTCGAAGAACTGCTGAAAACGGAGGAATAAGTACAGGGTGCTTTTTCATAAGCTTAAGTATAGCTTCACTCAAATATGGAAAGATAATTGAGTGAAGGAAGGGAGAAAAAGCATGAAAAAGGCACTTGCGCTGTTTGCGGTAATTCTGATACTGGTTTTTCTGACAGGCTGCATCAGAGAGGATGAAAAGAGAATACATCTGATTTCCAGAGAAGAAGGTTCAGGAACGAGAGCGGCATTTACAGAAATCCTGAAAATAAAAGAGGCCGGGCATGACAGCACTTCTGCGGAAGCCGAGGTGACTTCATCAACATATGTGGTTATAACCACCGTGGCCGGAGATAAAAATGCCATAGGATATGTATCGGCAGGAGTTCTGGCATCTTCACAGGCAAAGGGTGTTAAGGCTGTAAGCATAGATGGCGTCTATCCGGATGCGGGTAATGTGAAAGCGGGACATTATGCTCTTACACGGGATTTTTTCATTGCAGACTGTGGAAATCCCGATGCGTGCACACGAGATTTTGTAAAGTACATAGCAGGGCGCGAAGGCGCAGATATAATAGAAAGTGAAGGGTATGTTGCCGGCATAGAACGGTCACATGAATACATAAAATCAGTGAATCTGGAAGGAACAATAACTGTGGCCGGATCAACTTCAGTGGCACCGCTTATGGAAAGTCTGTCGGAGAATTATAAAAAAATTCAGCCTGGAGTCACAGTGGATATACAGCAGACAGGCTCAGGCGCGGGAATAATTTCTCTGACAGAGGGGGCATGCCAACTGGCAACTTCTTCAAGGGTACTGACATCGCAAGAGAAAGCAGCGGGCGTCCGGGAACAGATTATCGCCCGGGATGGAATAGCAGTAATTGTCAATGATGAAAATCCCATAGAGAACCTGACTTCAGAGCAGGTGAAAGAAATATTTACAGGTGAAAGGAAATACTGGACCTGATATGAGCAAATACAAAGAAAAGGCGATGAAGGCTATATTCGTATCGGCAGCAGCCGTATCGATGGCCGCAGTCGCCGTTATTTGTATTTTTTTGCTTATTAAAGGAATTCCCGCTCTGAGGGAAACGGGCCCGGTTAAATTTATAACCGGAAGACTCTGGCTCCCGGGAGAGGGAATTTACGGAATACTTCCCATGATTGCATCTGGTGCATATATAACAGCAGGCGCAATGATTACGGGAGCACCTGTGGGGCTGTTGTGTGCCATATTCCTGGCGAGATTCTGTCCCGGCAGACTTTATGGGCCGCTGAAGGCTGCTGTGGAACTTATGGCAGGCATACCATCAATAGTTTACGGCTTTTTCGGGCTGAAAACGCTAGTGCCGCTGGTGCAGGGATTCACCGGAGGAACCGGAAAAGGAATTGTGACAGCATCAATTCTCCTGGGAATCATGATACTTCCTACGATAATAATAGTGACAGAAGCAGCTTTACGGGCTGTATCTGAGGATTGCTACCGCGGCGCCCGGGCGCTGGGAGCCACTCATGAGCAGAGCGTATTCTTTACCGTGCTTCCTGCAGCAAGACAGGGAGTTGTTACAGGTCTTGTCCTGGGGATGGGCAGAGCAGCAGGAGAAACCATGGCTGTTGTCATGGTAGCAGGTAATCAGGCAGTATTTCCGGATTCGGTTTTTTCCGGTGTCAGAACGCTGACTGCCAATATTGTGCTGGAAATGGGATATGCGGGGGAAGGAATGCACAGGGAAGCGCTTATGGCATCTGCTCTGGTGCTGCTTGTCTTCGTAATGCTTATAAATACTTCTCTGGCGCTGCTGAAAGAGGAGCGTGATATATGAGGAGAAAAAAAGACACAGCATCGGTTATGTCTCTGGCTTTGCGCGTTGAAGTCTGGGCGGCAGCGGTAATCACCGCAGGTGTACTGATGGGCATAATAGCTTGCATTCTGTACAATGGTATACCCGGCATTGTATCGGAGGAACTTTTTTCTGTCGGGGACAGTGCAGATAAGGCTTCGCTGATGCCGGCAATGGTTAATACGGCTATAATGACCGGCATGTCACTGGGCATGGCGTTGCCCATGGGTGTGTGCGCCGCAGTATATCTGGCTGAATATTCAGGAAAAGAAAGAATAGGTGTGAAAATTATACGGCTGACTGCAGAAACTCTTGCAGGCATTCCATCCATCGTTTATGGGCTCTTCGGATATATGCTTTTTGTCATAACCCTCAGGTGGGGGTATTCATTGCTCTCAGGGGCTGCAACCTTGGCGGTGATGATACTTCCTCTTATAATGAGAACCACAGAAGATGCACTTCTGAGCGTTCCTCAAGCGTACAGGGAGGGAAGCATGGGGCTGGGAGCCGGGAAAGCGAGAACCATATTCAGGATTATAATTCCGGCAGCCTTGCCGGGGATTACAGCAGGTGTCATCCTGGCTGCAGGAAGAATAGCCGGGGAATCGGCGGCGCTGATTTTTACAGCAGGGACGGGAAGCCGGATTGCAAAAGGAGTGTTCAGTTCAACAAGAACCCTTTCAGTTCATATGTATGCTTTGCTTACGGAAGGAATCTATGAGGAGCAGGCCTATGGTACGGCTTTGGTGCTGCTCGTACTTACCGGTGGGCTGAATGCAATATCGGCAGCAGCGGCAAAGAGATTTTCCCGAATATAAAAGAGACTCGTTTAGTTTCCCCTTATTGTGGGAAAAAAATATATAATAACATATATTACTTAAATTCAGGAGGAAAAAAAGATGAAATTTTATGTTTGTGAACATTGCGGAAATATCATTGAGTTTGTAAAGGAATCAGGAGTTCCTGTAGTGTGCTGCGGTGAAAAGATGAAAGAAATCGTTCCGGGATCCGTGGATGCCGCCGTGGAAAAGCATGTTCCCGCCGTTACGGTTGAAGGAAATAAGGTAAAGGTAGTTGTAGGAGATGTTGAACATCCTATGGTTGAAGAGCATTACATCGGCTGGGTGGCCATAGAAACAAAAGAAGGTGTGCAGAGAAAAACTCTAAAAGCCGGCGACAGACCTGCCGTCGAGTTTGCTCTGACAGAGGGAGATCAGCTGGTTGCAGCATATGCCTGGTGCAATCTTCACGGACTCTGGAAGAAGTAATCTGAATCTTAAAAAAATAAGCGGACCGTCAGCGGTCCGCTTATTTTTTAGGATAATTTATATTACAGTCTTATATCTCCTTCTGCCAGCATTACACCGCTGCCGCCCACCTGAATGGAGCAATTTCCGCTTCCGTCTGCTTTCAGATGGCTGAGTATTACAGAAGGCCTTTCCATTTTCTCACCCTGTATAAAGCGACAGTCATCGCCGTCCTTTACGAAACCGTTAAGATATCCGTAATAGGTGAGAGCTCCGTTGGAAGTTCCTGTGGCAGCTTCCTCATCTATATCATACAGAGGTGCAAAGTTTCTTACATGACAGGTGGTGCCTTCTTCAGCATCGAGAGTAAAAGCGTGGACGCCTGTAACCTCGTACCTGGAGGAAAGGTCAGACAATGCAGGAAAATCAGGTGTTATGGCTTCGAGATCCGCCTGAGATGCCACAGGCATCATTATATCAGGCAGTCCTGTAGAAATCATCTGAGGAATCAGGTTTACGCCCTTTGCCTTCTGATCGGCATAGTCAAGGCCCATGATTCTGTAAAGCTCGTCGAGGCCTGCGTTATCTGCTATTTCAGCGATTTTTACAGGA
This sequence comes from Firmicutes bacterium UBA1702, assembly GCA_002320005.1. Lineage (GTDB taxonomy): Bacteria > Bacillota > Clostridia > Peptostreptococcales > Anaerovoracaceae > Fimisoma. Next base: position 89,043 of record DCJK01000018.1, on the reverse strand, counting down.
GCAGCCATGTCCATGAGAACAAAGCCGTCCTTTACATCAATATTCAGATCCCCGGCAAGAGTATGATTGATGTAGCTGCTGTTATCTTCTATGTAACCGCCCTCAAGAAGAGCTTTGAAAGAGCCTATGGTAGCATGACCGCACAGATCCACTTCTGCTGCAGGTGTGAAATAGCGTATATTGAACTCTTTTTCGTTGAGTCTTTTTATGAAAGCTGTTTCTGAGTATCTGAGTTCAGCTGCGGTTTTAACCATGACTTCATCTGAAGGGAAGTCTGCTCCTTCCGGAAGGATGACAACTCCGGCAGGGTTGCCTCCGAAAAGGGTGTCGGTAAATGCGTCTACAATGTAAAATTTCATTTTATGCCTCCTGTTTAAAGTTGCAAACCATTTGTAAATATTACAAATAAAGTATAATCCAAAAAATTGCCTGTGGCAACAGATTTGTTATTGTCAGCAGCTGCACTTCCTGAAAAGGCAAGGGAATATTTATGCCAAAGGCAGAGAAAAATTTGGCCTTTCGGGTTTTATGTTATTTTGAAAAATGGTATAATGATTTATCGGACGCAGCTGATAAGGGCAGAGCCCTGAGAAACAAGAGGAGCATGATGGATAAACGATATTACTACAGAATGCTGGGACTTGCACAGGAGGCTTCGTATGACAAGATCAAAGAAGCCTATGAGAAGAAAATGTCTAAACTGAAATCCGCAGATTATCAGGATGATCCGGAATATGCCCGCAAGAAAATGGAAGAAGTCAGAGAGGCGTACAGAGTCCTTACCGGGGCACCGCCGTCGTCGGACAATAAAAAAAATACAGGGCACGGAAGAAAGAGAGATAAATTCAGCGATTACAGAAGGAAAGATACAGAAACAGGGATGCAGGACCGACCATCCGGCAATAAAAAAGCCTTCTTCGAAGGTCCTTCTATTTCAAACGCAGCGGGATCGCGCAGAAAATCCAGGAGCGGCAGTGCATCCACTGTAATTACAGTCATTACACTGGCACTGACTGTTCTGATTGCCTTCATGGGATTCAAGACCCAGGTCAGAGATCAGGAATACGACGAACTTTTCGGATATGAGCCGTTGCCGATTGATCAGGAGGAAGCTGAAAAGATATGGGAGGTACAGGATTTTATCTATCAGATAGACTTCTACCGTTGGCTTGACGACAGTACGGTATATGATTACCTCGACAAGATAGACTGGTATGCAGGAGAAAATTCTTACGGGGATACCGTCGGAGACGGTGTATATGATTTAATTGAAGCTTTGGAAATAGGTGATGAAGCTGACTTCTTCTACTATGTGACAGGCATTGATGACTTTTATTTTACCTATGATGACGCCTCCTGTGCAGAGGTTCTCATAAGCTGGATGGAAGCTCCTTCTTTCAGTGAGGTGGCCGGATGTACCGACACTCTCAGCGGCCAGGTGATTCTGTCATATGATGAATACTTAAATTATTTGAGGCAGGTTGTTTATGAATACAGAGAAGAAAATATTTGACATATCCCCGGTGAGATACCGGGAAGGGAAGCTGTACCTTCTTGATCAGACCCGGCTGCCGGGGGAGGAAGTATATATAGAGATAAAAACCAAAGAGGATATGTGGGATGCCATATACAAGCTGAAGGTAAGAGGTGCTCCTGCCATAGGAGTGGCGGCAGCATACGGTCTTTATGTGGAGGCTTCAAGATACAGTGGCACATCAGTAATTGAGTTTACCGACTATGTGGAGGAAAGTGCGGACTATCTGGAAACTGCACGACCGACAGCTGTAAATCTCGCGTGGGCGCTCAGAAGAATGAAGCAGAAACTCAAAGAAGCAGGTATAGCCACAGTACAGGAGGGAAGAGACCTTTTGCTGGAGGAGGCCCAGGCAATACATGACGAAGATGTGAAAGCCTGCCGCAGCATGGGCGAATACGGTCTTTCTCTGCTTGAGCCGGAAATGGGAATACTGACTCATTGTAATGCGGGAACCATAGCGACGGCTAGATATGGTACATGTCTTGCACCTATTTATCTGGGACAGGAAAGAGGATACAACTTCAGAGTTTTTGCTGACGAGACAAGACCCCTGCTTCAGGGAGCAAGACTGACTTCATGGGAACTTGATAAAGCGGGCGTGGATGTAACGCTGATATGTGACAATATGGCGGCTTCGGTGATGAAAAAAGGCTGGGTGGATGCAGTAGTAGTCGGATGCGACCGCATGGCGGCCAATGGTGATGGTGCCAACAAAATAGGAACATCGGCAGTTGCCATACTGGCAAAAGAATATGGAATTCCTTTCTATATGTATGTACCTACTTCAACCATAGATATGGAAACCCTTTCAGGAGAGGACATTGAAATAGAACTGCGCAAGGGTGAAGAAATATATCGCATGTGGTACGAGAAACCCATGGCGCCTGCCGGAATCAAAACCTACAATCCGTCTTTCGATGTTACAGACCACAAGTATATAACGGCGGTTATAACGGAAAAAGGAATCGTAAGACCGCCATACGATATAAATCTTAAAAAGATTATGGAAAAGAAATAAGAGGTTAAAAAATGGAAAATGCAGATAATAAAGGCGGTCTTATAGCAAGACATGCCAAAATTGCAACTGTACTGGCAGTTATATTCGGAGCGACATCGGGAATATTAGGATCGCTTATAAGTGCCTCCTCCATGGCAATAGGATTCTGGAGGCTGACTATAGCTCTTCCTTTCTTCATTGTACCCGCCATGGCAAACAAAGAAAAGAGAGCTGCGCTGAAGGCAATCGATCCCAAGGACTATCTGTGGTGCTTCATATCAGGAGCCTTTCTTTTTGGCCATTTCTTTTCATGGTTCAATGCGGTGAAATTCACCAATGTTGCCAGTGCATCCGTACTGGCTGCGCTTCACCCGCTGGTGGTTCTGCTGGTAACGGTATTTATCTACAAAAAGAAAGTAAGTCTCAAGTCGGTAGCTGCTATATTGGTAGCGCTGATAGGCGGGGCGATAATCGTCGGACTTGATTACAGCACCTTTGCAGGGGGAAATCTCAAGGGAAATATTTTTGCATTTATGGCGGCCATGTTTATGGGACTGTATTTTTCCGTGGGTGACGCTGTGAGAAAGAGAGTTGACGGCGGCCTTTATGTGCTTCTGGTGTTCTTCTCCTGCTGGATATGCTTTACTGCGGGAATGCTGGTTACGGGAACCGCTTTTACAGGATACAGCGCATCAGACTATCTTCTCCTTGTGGTAATGGCCATGCTTTGCCAGATAGGAGCTCATGCTGTATTTAACCTGTGCATAGGACACGTAAGTTCGCTGTATGTTTCCACATGGGAGGCAGGTGATCCGGTATTCGCAACTATACTGGCAGTAATTTTCCTGAGACAGATACCAAAACCTTACGAGATAATCGGATGCATAATAGTAGTGTGCGCACTGCTTTACTATAACAGGCAGGAGAGTAAACAATAAAGATGGGTTACAAAGTAAAAATCCAATCCTTTGAAGGACCTTTTGATCTGCTGGTCTATCTTATCGAGAATGCTCAGATGAGCATCTATGATATAGAGATAAGCAGCATAACCAGACAGTATCTTGACTACATAGAAGCCATGCAGGACATGGATATAGCTGTGTCTACGGAATTTATGGTTCTGGCTTCATCGCTGATAGAGATAAAGTCAAAGATGATACTTCCGCGTATCAGCCAGAGCGGAGAGGTCATTATGGAAGATGATCCGAGAAGCGAGCTGGTTGAAAGAATCCTCGAATATAAAAAATTCAAGAAGGCAGCAGAAATACTGCAGCAGAGAGAAGAAGCAGCTCAGGATATATTTGATAAGCCTCAGGAGGACATTTCCCAATACCTTCAACAGCCGGATGAATACCTGAACCTGGATCTGAAGCAGTTTGCGGGAGCGTTTTCGGCATTTCTTGAAAGACGGCAGCGGATAGAAGCCGTAAAAAAGCATTACACTCGTGTCGAAAGAGAAAAGGCGTCGGTGGAAAGCAGAATAGCCTACATAACGCAGCAGCTGCGCCGGAAACTCAAAAAAGTGTTCAGCTTCAGAGAACTGGTGCCTGAAAAAGAAAACCGCTATGATGTGGTCATAACATTTATTTCCCTGCTGGAAATGGCAAAAGAAAACGTAATAAAGGTAAGACAGAAGGTTACGTACGGCGATATAGAAGTCGAGGCAGGCGAGAGGATTGAAGAAGGAGAAATAAAGTATGAGCAGTAGAAAAAGCATAAAATCTGCTTTTGAATCCATGATGTTCACATGGGGAGAGCCTCTTGACGTGAAGACAGCGGCGGATGTGATGAACATAAGCAGGCAGGAAGCCATGGAATGCTTTCTGGAACTTAAGGATGAATATATACAGGAAGGCCGCGGAATAGTAATAAGGCAGATAAATCAGTCTTTCCAGTTTGTAACAAGAGAGGAAAACTCTGACTATATAAGGCGGCTGTGCACTCCCGTAAAGATGAAAAAACTTTCTCAATCAGCGCTGGAGGTATTGGCTATAGTGGCATACAAACAGCCTGTCACAAAAGGAGAGATAGAGGCTATAAGAGGAATCAGGTGTGACAGAGTAATGGACGGGCTGATAAAGAAAGAGCTGGTTTGTGAAAAAGGAAGAGCAGACACCGTGGGCAGACCTATCCTTTACGGAACCACCGATGTGTTTCTCAAAAACTTCGGTTTCAGCAGCATAAAGGATCTGCCTGAGATAGAAGATATTGAAAGCATAGTGTCAGGCGGAATCGCCGAGGATGCTGAGGAACTTTCCGTTATGGATGGTGAAGGGCAGATGCAGATGGAAATTTAGAGGAATATAACTCCCTTGAAACAGTAAAATGTTGAGAGGGAGTTTTTTATGAGTAAAAAAATTAAAGTACTGACAGCTGTATGCCTGCTGATGGGTATTACGGCAGGGCTGGCAGAATATACAGGACCGCATCTCAGAGCCTCCGTAAGGGAAACAGAGGCTTCGGAGGAGATTTTGCGGGCTCCTGATATTTCAGCCGAAGGAGCCATATTGATAGAAGCCGGAGACGGAAGCGTCATATACGAAAAGAATGCAGATAAGAAACTGTACCCTGCCAGCACTACGAAAATCATGACAGCACTGACTGCTTTTGAGATAATGGATGAGATAGGCGCCGATCTTGACAGCTGCGTGCTGATACCGGCTGCTGCGGCAGGAGAAGAAGGCTCATCTGCATATCTGAGGGAAGGAGAGAAAGTCACTCTCAGAGAACTTATGTATGCCATGATGCTTCAGTCAGGAAATGATGCAGCCAATGCAGTAGCCATTTGCTGCGGTGGTACTATGGAGCGTTTCGTTGAGCGCATGAACGAAAAAGCAAAAGAGTTAGGCTGCACCTCAACAAATTTTGTCAACCCCAGCGGATTGTTCAACTCAGAACATTACACCACTGCCAGAGACCTGTCTGCAATATCGCGGGAGGCGCTGAAAACAGAGGAGTTTCGCATAATTGTATCTTCCGGTCAATGGAAAAGCCCTGACAGCGGACGGATATTCAGGAACAAAAATAAGACCATATTTGAGTATGATGGTGCGACAGGAATAAAAATCGGTTTTACGGAAGATTCGGGGCGCACGCTGGCAGCGTCAGCTAAAAGAGATGGCAGAGAACTTATCGCGGTTGTGCTGAGAGCACCTGACTGGTTCAGCGATGCTTACAAGCTTCTGGATTACGGATTTGCAAGGGAGGCAAGCTCATGAGATATGTATGCCAAGACAGAGGCAGCGAGAGATGCCCCTGCATTCTGATGGAGGCAGGGCAATGCTATACATGCAGCATGTCCCGCAAGGGAATATGCGACTGTTCGGTTACCTGGCAGGGAGTGTGTCCGTATACCGAATATATGCAGAGGAACAGAAATTGTATTTACCCTTTGGAGCACAGAATTTTCCGTGTCCGTGAGAGGAAAAATTATTCAGAGGAACTGGCTGTGGTGAAAATTCATGTGCCTCGGGGGTTTGCTCTTAAATGCCGGAAAGCAGGAGCCTTTGTCATAGCAGGCGAAGATGGATGGACGGTTCCGCTGTCGGTTATGGAGTGTGTAAGCGCTGCGGAAGAAAGCACCATTGCGGTGGCTGTAAACATTACGGGACCAAAGACCATGAGACTGATGAAGCGATGCAGCGCAGGCAGCCTGTGGCAGTTGCGCGGACCATATTTCAGCGGAATTGTCAATGGTGAAATATATGGACCTGAAAAGCTTTCGGTGATAGTTGCCAAAGGAATAGCATCAATTCCTTTGATAAATATCAGGAGCCAGATAGGGAATAATATGGCAGCTTTTTACCTTGACAGCCGGAAACTGCCGGAGAAATTTGTATTTGACTTTTTTGGAGGAATGGATTTTGAAAAGGTCAGTCTGCAGAATGATGTTGAAGCTGTGGGGCGTAAAATAAGGAAAGACTATGAGTATTGTCTCAATTGCTCGACAGAACGCCCTAATTTGATGTTTATGACCTCACCGTATTTTGTACAGAGGATTTCAGAGGAGGCGCAGATACCCATGAGGCAGATTATATTTCCCAACCATGCCAACATGTGCTGCGGCGAAGGAATATGCGGCGCATGTTCGCATACTGATAATGACGGAACTACAGTGAGAGCTTGCAAATGCAGTGTCATATAAGCACAAAAAAACTTTTTTTGCTCATAAGAGGCAAGAGAAGGACTTTTTTGGAAAAGTAAACAATTTTCTTTATAAATATCAAAAAGTATATACTTCATGTGATTTTAAAAATTTTATAGTGTTTCCGTCATATGCGTATGGGCTGACACACTGCCATTATACAGCCTGATCGAAAGAAACCGCACCTGTAATTAAAAAACAGAGAGCCGGAGTTCTCTGCAAAAATCTGTTTTTGTTTACAGCCGGTTTCACTCCGGCATTTGGCATAAAAGAAAAACTGTCGTCTTGCAGCAGATTTGGGAAGCTTCCCTGCCTGCAGGCGACAGTTTAAGTTTTTAGTCTGAAATATTATTTGCTGCCTGATGCTGCAGCGGCAAAATCAAGCATACCTCCGGTAAGGGCGTTGGACATTTCGTCACTTTCCTGAACCACCCACTCTCCGTCTTCCTGAGACAGTTCTATGGTTATGGTTTTGGAGTAGGTTTTATCGGCCTTGTCCAGAGCGTCCATCAGAAGTTGATCAAGGAGAGCTGACGCGTCATCATCGGTCATGTCCGGATTGGCAAAAGCCTGAGGGATAAAATCAGCTACGATACCGGTGAAGATTTCACCGAACGGATATGTTGTGATGGTCGTTTCAACGGTAGCCTTGTCTCCGTCAATTTTTTCTTCACCAAGCTGGTAATCAAATTCCAGAACCTTGTCCACAAGCGCCTGGGTAGCTTCTTCTCCAAAACCGTCTTCTCCCAGTTGTCCTATGATCTCATCAGGACTTGATTTTGCGTTTTCAAGGTCAGCTTTGAGAGCGTCTGTAGGTGAAGCTGTACCGCATGCAGTCATGAAAATGAGGCATAAAGCTAAAAGTAAAATGCTGACTTTTTTCATTGGATAATTCCTCCTAAATATACTTATAGTACATTTATACACTAGTAAAATAAAAAAGTAAAGTATACACTAGTAAAATAAAAAAGTAAAGCAGAAAATATAGTACCGCCAAAGCGCATAGAATTAAAAGGGAGGTGCGTTTATGACCAGAATTTTAATAGCCGGAGGCGGCTGGGCCGGAGCAGCAGCTGCTGTAAGGGCAGCCAAAAGAGGAGCGGATGTGACTCTGGCAGAGAAGACAGATCTGCTTCTGGGTCTCGGAAATGTGGGAGGCATAATGAGGAACAACGGGCGTTTTACGGCGGCCGAGGAAAATATAAATCTGGGTGCCGGGGAACTTTTCCATATTACCGACAAATTGGCAGTTCACAAGAATGTGGATTTCCCCGGCCACAGCCATGCAAGCTTCTATGATGTTACCTTGACTGAACCTGAGGTTCACAGATATCTTAAAAAGCTGGGGATAAAGCTGAGGATGATGACAAGAATAACAGATGTGATCAAGGAAGGAGAGGGTCGCATAAAGGCACTGGTTACCCATGAAGGTGAAAAACTGGAAGCGGATGCATTTATTGATGCAACAGGCTCGGCAGGTCCTATGGGTAACTGCATGAGATACGGCAACGGATGTTCCATGTGTGTGCTCAGGTGCCCATCCTTCGGGCCAAGGGTGAGCATAACAGAAAGAGCCGGTCTTGATGATCTGATGGCGGTCAGGAAGGACGGAGGCCGTGGCGCCTTCAGCGGATCGTGCAAACTGGAAAAGAAAAGCCTTTCAAAAAAACTGAGAAAAAAACTGGAAAAGGACGGAGTGGCGGTGATACCTCTGCCGCCCGAAATGGTCAACAGAGAAAAACTTGCCAGAAAGGTATGCAGACAATATGCGCTGGATGCCTTTGCTGAGAATCTCGTTGTTATAGATACGGGTCACGCAAAGCTCATGACACCGTATTTTAATCTTGAAGAATTAAGAGAGATTGAAGAGTTTAAAAATGCAAGGTTTGCCGATCCGTACGCAGGCGGCAAAGGTAATTCCGTAAGGTATATGTCAGTTGGAATCAGAGACGGGTACATGAAAGCTCAGGGACTGGAAAACCTTTTCCTGGCCGGCGAGAAATCGGGATTCTTTGTGGGTCATACGGAGGCAATAACTACAGGGTCTCTTGCAGGATATAATTCTGTAATGTACGCAGAAGGAAAATCCATGCTCCGGCTGCCCGGCAGCCTGGCCGTGGGGGATATCATGGAATTTTCTTTAAAAGTTATGGAAGAGGAGAACTGTCTTGACAGAAGATTCACCTTTGCAGGAGGAGAGTATTTCCAAAGAATGAAAGACAGAGGGCTTTACACCACCGATGTGGCACTTATAAGAAAAAACGTGGAGGCGGAAGGGCTCCTTGATGTTTACAATCAATAGACTGCTGTGATAAAATAACCACATAAAAGAGCAGCAAAGAGGGAGAAAATGAGAATAAACAAATATCTTTCACAGGCGGGAATAGCCAGCAGGCGCAAAGCGGATGACCTTATCAGAAGCGGCAACATAAAAGTAAACGGCGCGGTAATGAAGGAACCGGGATATGATGTAAAAGATGAAGATGTGGTTGAGGTTAACGGCAGACCTGTAGAGGGGATGCAGAAGCCTGTCTATCTTCTGCTGAACAAACCTCTGGGAGTTATCACATCAGTGAAAGACGATAAAGAGAGAATGACGGTAAATGAACTGGTAAAAGACGTGGATGCGCGGCTGTTTCCGGTGGGAAGGCTGGATTACAATACTACAGGCGCGCTGATAATGACAAATGACGGCGACCTGACTTACAGAGTCACTCATCCCAGACATGAACTTGACAAAACATACAGAGCCCTGGTTAAGGGAATTCTTTCAAGAGAAAAGCTGGCAAAACTGAGAAACGGCGTTGACATAGGTGGGTTTGTGACTTCCAGAGCCAGAGTCTCAATCATCAAGGAAGGAAAAAATTCCACCCTTGTGGAAATTTCAATTCATGAGGGCAAAAACCGTCAGGTACGGAAGATGTTTGCAGCGGTGGGTAATCCGGTGCAGAGCCTGACACGCATCGCCATAGGAGAAGTCAGGCTGGGGCACCTTAAAGAAGGACACTACCGCAAACTTACACCGGAAGAAGTGCAATATCTTAAGAACTGCTGATGACGCAACGGTAAAGATGAAAAAACCGATATAAAAAATAATTGCGGGGCCATGGTAAGGGTGGTCCCGCAATTATTTTAAAGATGTATTAGTAATTACCTTGTACGCAGATTATTTTCTCTTGCATTCCTTCGGAGTTACGCAAGTTCCTGTTGCTCTTGCAACGATGATAGGTTCTTCAAGGAAGTCTGCAGCGGAAGCGCTGATGTCAGGTCTTGCCTGTACAACTTTTCTTGCTTCGAACTTCATCTTTCTGGAAGTGTTGCCTACGCTGGTGATTTCACCGTAAGCTTCAATATAGTCGCCTGCATATGTAGGAGCTAAGAATTCTACGTTGTCATATGCGCAGAACAGACCTTCGTCTCCGTCAAACTTGATTAACAGTTCAGTAGCAACGTCTCCGAAAAGGTGAACCATATGTGCTCCGTCTACTAAATTTCCGCCATAATGAGCATCCTTAGCTGACATTCTTAATCTCAGGGTTGAAGTGATTTTTTCTTCCATTTCTCTTTCTCCTTTTTTCGAAAAAATGTAAAACCAACGGTTGGTTTGAATTCATGAAATAATATATTGCAAAATGCGTGCCAATGAGTTATCATTGAAATTGCCAAGAAAACGAACCGATTTAGGTTCACGCGTATAAGGAGTGAACATAAAATGACAATGACATATGGTATAAAGCGAGTGCTGGAACCGAAGAATGTGCTGCCTACATCGGCATGGAAGCTTGACAACGGCCGCAATATATATCCCGATGAACTCAGGGTTTCCATAAAAAGAATACACCTTGAAGGAACCGGTTTCAAGCAGATTTGCACGGAATCCAACGATGACGAGAAAAAAATAAAACAGAATATCATAGATATGGTAATACGCCGCGGAAAGCTCCACAATCCGGTGACTGATACGGGAGGCCTGGTAATGGGGACGGTAGAAGAGATAGGAAGCGGATATGACAACGTGCAGGGACTGAAAGAAGGCGACCTTGTCATATGCAATGCGTCTGCGGCATCTCTCCCTATGTATATAGAGGAAATAACTTCGATAAACAGAGCCTTTAACCAGGTTGAGGCAAAGGGATATGTTATAGTTCACAGCATGATTCCGGTTGTAAAAGCACCGGAAGATCTTCCCCTTGATATGCTGATGTTTGCTTTTGACCAGTCAGGAACCCTGTTCAGACTGCGCAGTCTGGTGGGGGCAAAAAAGAGATTTCTGGTGGTAGGCAACAGCATGCTTACCAACCTGCTTTACGGCTATGTCATAAGAAAGACTGCGCCGGAAGGCAGCGAAATAACCTGTCTCCTGGACAAAAGAACCAATACCAGACTGGCAGGCCGCGGAATAGACAGCCTCATTTCAAAAGTCTTTAATGAAGTGAATTTTCTTGACATTCTTAAACCTATTGAATGCCTAAAGAAACTAAATGCGGAATCCTTTTTTGATTTATCCATAAACTGCGCTGAAATTCCGGGCGCCGAGACTATAAACATACTGGCAACCAAACCGGGAGGTACGGTTCTTTTCGCAAATCTTATAAACAATCTTAATATCGCTTTGTATATTACGGAGTCCATATCCAAAAGCCTTGATGTGCGCGGTGCGGAAGGGTACCTGGAAGGCTATGATGATTTTGACGTTGAAGTGGTAAGGGATATGGCGCCTTATCTGGTGGATGCCAAGTTCATTGAGTCCGGCCGTCAGGAGCCCGAAGACGATGAAGAAAACCCTTACAGAAGACCCATGCTTGAAAAGACTCTTGTGGAAGATTTCGTATGCAGGAGCAAGGCCATGTGGAAAGTTCTTGATGATATGACAAAGGTGTCAAAATATGACTGCAATGTTATCATATTCGGAGATACCGGCGTAGGTAAAGAAAAGGCTGCCAATATAATACAGAAAAACAGTGACAGAAAAATGCAGCCCTTTGTTAAGATAAACTGCGGAGCCATATCGCCTAACCTCATAGAGTCTGAATTCTTCGGATATGAAAAAGGTGCCTTCACCGGAGCCAATGCAGGAGGAAAAAAGGGATACTTTGAGCTGGCAAATAATGGCGTCATGTTCCTGGACGAAATAGGTGAACTACCTCTTGAGATGCAGGCCAAACTCCTGAGGGTGATACAGGATGGCGAATTTTACAGGGTAGGCGGCACAGTGCCCGTAAAGACTAATGTGCGCATTATTTCAGCCACTAATAAGAATCTTGAAGAATGCGTTGAAGAGGGAACATTCAGGCGAGATCTGTATTACAGATTGAATGTTGTGCCTATCAGAATACCCAGTCTGGCGGAACGACCGGAGGATATACCGGTTCTGGTGAATCATTTTCTTGCAAAATACGGAAAAAAGTTCGGACTGAAGCGAGGTATAGATGACAGCGCTATGGAATATCTGAAGCGGCAGCAGTGGCCGGGCAATATAAGAGAACTGGAAAATACGGTTCAGAGGCTTATGATAGCTGCCAAAGGTGAGGACATCACTCTCATGGATGTAATGCGAGAGAATCACGCTGAGGCATTTGATATGAGAATCGGCGGAGAGCCTGAAGAAAAGCAGGAGCAGGAGATAAATCTTACGGCGGCGGTAGATGAGTACGAAAGGGGCCTCATCAAGTATGCATGTGAAAAATACGGTTCCACCAGAAAGGCGGCAAAAGCCGTGGGAATAAGTCAGACACAGCTGGTGAGAAAGAAAAAGAAATACGGATTATAGGAAAAACTGCTCGAACCGATTAAGGTTCGCGCAGTTTTTGTATGAAACGGAAACGGTTCAAAAATGCGCCGGTTTCCACGTAACAGAAAAAAATGAAAAATGACGCAAGGGGCATGAAACAGGGCATGTAGATGGGGGCGCAGGGAATGGCATCGTGTTGGCATAGAAATTGCTTTTTATAAATCTGGCATAATATTGTAAGAAAAGGAGACAAAAAAGAAGAAACATGGAATTCAGAAAAGGGGATATTTACGGAACTCACAGAGTAATAGAACCAAAGGGCGTACTTCCACAGCCTGCAGACATAGTGGACAATAATATGGAGATTTTCGACAACGAGGTTCTTATAGATGTACATACTTTAAACATCGACTCGGCTTCATTTACGGAAATTGAAAAAAGAGCCGGCGGAGACATAGAAGAAATCAAGAAAATTATTATGGATATAGTAGAAAAGACCGGCAAGCACAAGAATCCATGGACAGGTTCCGGTGGAATGCTTATCGGAAAAGTGGCACAGGTTGGACCTAACTATGAGGGGGATCTCAAGAAGGGGGACAAAATTGCCACATTGGTATCGCTGTCGCTGACACCGCTGAGAATAGATGAGATTACGGAAATCAGACCTGATATAGACCAGGTGGACATCAAAGGAAAGGCTATTCTTTTCCAGAGCGGAATTTATGCAAAACTGCCTAAGGACATTCCGCAGACATTGGCTCTTTCGGTTCTTGATGTTGCAGGAGCGCCTGCGCAGACTGCCAAAATCTGCAAACCGGGAGATACGGTAGTCGTTCTGGGCGGCGGCGGAAAGTCGGGGATCCTTTGCTGCTGGCAGGCAAAGAAACAGGTAGGCATAAACGGAACGGTAATCTGCGTCGACGGATTTAAAAAATCAATCAACAGAGCTATGTCTGTCAGCGTGGCAGATGAATATGCCGTAGTAAATGCTACTGACACAATGGCTATGTACGAGGAAATCTACGAAATGACCGACGGCAAGATGGCTGATGTGGTTATAAATGTAGTAAACATTCCTAATACCGAAATGGCATCAATTATGGCCTGCAAAGATAACGGACTTGTTTATTTCTTCTCTATGGCCACAAGCTTCACAAAAGCAGCGCTGGGAGCTGAAGGAGTAGGAAAAGACGTTCAGATGCTCATCGGAAACGGATACACAAAGGGACATGCCAATGTTGCATTGCAGATCCTCAGAGAGGATGAAAGAATAAGAAATCTTTTTGCACAGTTATATGCATAGACATTTTGTATTATGTATTCATTTCAAAAATGTATCATCGGTATAGCAAAAGAGGGTATTTTGATATATAATTAACATGGTAACTTACGCGTGGCGGTTTGCGAAAAGAAAAGTTATTGCAGCAAAACTTCCGGCGTAAAATTATAAAAAACATTTTTCTAGGAGGAACTTAAAAATGAAACATGCACCAGACCCATACGGTACTTACAGAGTAATCTCCCCAAAGGGAGTTTTACCACAGCCAGCAGATGTTATTGATAACACCATGGAAATCTATGACAACGAAGTACTGATCGATGTTAAGACTCTCAACGTTGACTCAGCTTCATTCACAGAAATCGTAAGAAGATCCTGCGACGGCAAGAAGCCTGCAGACATCGAAAACTCACCTGAAGATCAGGAAAAAGTTAAGAAGACCATGCTGGACATCGTAGCAAAAGCTGGCAAGCACAAAAATCCTTGGACAGGTTCCGGCGGAATGCTTCTTGGAACAGTTAAGGAAATCGGACCTGCATACGTAGGCGACTTAAAGGTTGGCGACAAGATTGCTACATTAGTATCCCTGTCACTGACTCCACTGAGAATTGATGAAATCCTTGAAATGAGACCTTCAATCGACCAGGTTGACATCAAGGGACAGGCAATCTTATTCCAGAGCGGTATCTACGGAATCATTCCTGATGATATGCCGGAAGGACTTGCATTATCAGCACTGGATGTAGCAGGAGCTCCTGCACAGGCTGCTAAGTTATGCCAGTCAGGACAGAAGATCCTGGTTATCGGCGGCGGCGGAAAGTCCGGACTTCTCTGCTTATACGAAGCAAAGAAGAGAGCAGGCGTTACCGGTCTGGTAGTATGTGCTGCAGGTTCACAGAAATCAGAAGACAGAGCAAGAGCTCTTGACCTGGCTGACGAATACTTCCACATGGATGCTACAGATGCAGTAGGAATGTACAACAAGGCCATGGAATTAACCGATGGAGAATTATTCGACGTAGTTATCAACTGCGTAAACATCGAAAACACTGAAATGGCTTCAATCCTTGCATGTAAGGATGACGGAACAGTTTACTTCTTCTCAATGGCTACAAGCTTCACTAAGGCTGCTCTTGGTGCAGAAGGTGTTGGTAAGGACGTTAACATGATTGTTGGTAACGGATACACCAAGGGCCATGCGGCAATCACTCTGCAGTGCCTGAGAGAACATGAAGGCCTGAGAAAGTTATTTGAAGAAATGTACGCATAATTACATTTCAGATTTCAACCAATAAAAGGAGATTTAATATGGCTGTTAGAAATTGGAAAGACATTCCTCTGTTCAAAGACGTAACAGATGAACAGTGGAACGACTGGCATTGGCAGGTTGAAAACAGACTGTCAACTGTAGAAGAAATCGCTCAGGTTGTTAACCTGACAGAGCAGGAAAAAGCTGATATCGAGAAGGTTATGGGCGGCTTCAGAGTAGGCATCACTCCTTACTATGCTTCCCTGATGGATCCTGATGATCCGAGAGATCCGGTAAGAATGCAGGCTGTTCCTACACTGGCAGAAATGCACAGATCAGAAGCTGACGATCTGGACCCTCTGCACGAAGATGCTGACTCCCCTGCCCCTGGATTAACTCACAGATATCCTGACAGAGTTCTCTTCTTAATCACTGACCAGTGCTCAATGTACTGCAGACATTGCACAAGAAGAAGACTTGCAGGTGAAACTGACGGTGCAAGATCAAGAGAAGATATCGATGCATGTATCGAATATATCAGAAAGACTCCTCAGGTTAGAGACGTACTGCTTTCCGGCGGTGACTGCCTCTGCGTTGAAGATGAAACTCTTGAATACATCATCAGCGAGCTGAGAAAGATTGACCATGTTGAAATCGTAAGACTTGGTTCAAGAACTCCGGTTGTAATGCCAATGAGAATTACTGACGACCTGGTTAACATGCTGAAGAAGTATCATCCGATCTGGCTGAACACTCACTTCAACCACCCTAAGGAAATGACTCCTACAGCTATGGAAGCAGTTAGAAAACTTGCTGACGCAGGTATCCCTCTCGGAAACCAGTCCGTACTCTTAAGAGGCGTTAACGACTGCAAACATATCATGAGAGACCTGATGCACGTTCTGGTTAAGAACAGAATCAGACCTTACTACATCTACATCTGCGACCTTTCAATGGGTATCGAACACTTCAGAACACCTGTATCAAAGGGTATCGAAATCATGGAAGGTTTAAGAGGACATACTTCAGGTTATGCCGTTCCTACATTCGTAGTTGACGCTCCTGGCGGCGGCGGAAAGACTCCTGTAATGCCTCAGTATGTAATATCTCAGACTCCTCACAAGGTAATCCTGAGAAACTACGAAGGCGTTATCACTACTTACACAGAACCTTCACTGCCTGATCTTCCTTGCACATGCGATTACTGCACAGGTAAGAAGACTTACAAGTATCAGGGCGTTTCTGCTCTGGGCGAAGGTCCTGAAATCAAGTACATGGAACCAAGCAACCTGGCAAGACACGAAAGAAACAAACACTAATTCTTTCGGAATAACGCAAAACAAGCCTGCAGGGAGATTTTTCATCTCCCTGCAGGAACCGTTAAAGGAACTATAGCATAATGGGGTTATTACACGAATTATCAACTAAATACAAAACTCTCTCTATCGTGGGAATGGCCAAGAATGCCGGAAAAACCACGGCTCTAAACTACCTCATAGAGGAGGCCATAGACGAAGGAATAGTTTTGGGAATTACTTCAACAGGCCGTGACGGCGAAACTCAGGATCTGGTTACCGGAACAGAAAAACCGCGTGTATTTCTGGAGGAAGATATGCTGGTAGCTGTGCCGGCACTTCTTTATGACATGGCAGATGCAGGTCTGGAAGTGATACAAAGAACCAGATACTCTACGGCCATCGGGCCGCTGTTCATCTGTAGGGTAAAAGAGGCCGGATATGTTCAGATAGCCGGACCGGTAATCAATGCGGAGCAGAAGCTTCTGTGCCGCGACATGCTGGAGCTGGGATGTCAGCTTGTTCTCATAGACGGAGCTATTGACAGAAAGACCATCGCATCTCCGGACACCTCAGATGCCATCATATTATCTACAGGCGCTGTGCTTTCAAGAAAGATGAACAAAGTGGTGGAGGAAACCGCACATATTGTTAATCTTTACAGACTCCCGCAGCTGGAGGAAGGCACTGCCAGAAATGCAATAGAAAAGAATATTTTTGAAGACAAGGTTATGCTCGTAAATGACAAGGGAGAGGTAAAAAAACTGGATCTGCTGACAGGACTGGGAGCAGCCAGAGAAATCAACGGAGCCATTGACGAGGATACAAGATATATATACATACCGGGCGCTTTTACAAACAGCGTAATTTCGGATATAAGCCTCAAGAACCTCAAGCAGGTTCAGATAGTGCTCAAGGATCCTACCAAGATATTCATAAATGTCATGGATTGGGGAATCTTCCGCAAAAAAGGATTGAGAGTAAAAGTACTCAAAAATATCGAAATCGCTGCCATAACGGTAAACCCGTGGGCGCCTGCCGGATACACCTTCGACAACAGATTCCTTTTGGAAACCATGAAGGAGGCCATTCCGGACATACCTATCATAGACGTAAGAATGTAAGGAAAGAAGTTATGAAGCAAGGCAAAAATAGAAGACTTGCCAATATCAAAACGAGAAGGGAGACAGGTCTTGATTATGTAATGTTTAATCTGGACTTAAACACTCCTTTCGGCAAAAAACAGCTAAAGGAAATACGCCCCTATTACCCGGGGGAAGAAGAAGAGCTGAAGGAAGAACTGGAAAGAGTAGAGCAGATGATTGCTTTTGTGAAGCAGAATCGCACTCTGACGGACAAAATACAGGAGGTCTTCATGGAAATGAAAGATCCGTCCCTGACCCTTCAGAGAAGCGGAAGCACAACTCTGTCCAATGTGGAACTCTTTGAGGTCAAATCACTTCTTCTCCAGATGAGGCAGTTGCGGAAACTTACCATAGAGCACCAAGAGGGTGATTACAAGGGCTGCCACTGTGTTTCTGAATATAATGAAAAAAAGGAACAGGAGATTTCTGAGGAAGAGACCGCCGACAGAAGTTCCTGCGAACCTGATGATATTTCGGCGGTTGTGGATACCGTGCCACAGGAGTATTTTCTTGAAGATACGGAGGATCTTCTGGATATCCTGGATCCGCGGCAGGACCGAATGAACACTTTCTACATATATAATGAGTTCAGCCCGGTTTTGGAAGAATATCGCACCAGAAGACGTGAATATGAGCTTCTCATAAGGAAAGAGCAAAAAGAAGCACGCGAAAGACTGCGGCGAGAAAAAGGTGTGGCGCTTACTCCGAAATTTGACATAGTGGTGGCGAAATCGCATCCTGATTTCGAAAAGATCACACAATTGGAAGAACTTGAGATTGTGGATCAGGACTACATGGGCGTAACCATGAAACTTAAACCTACCGAAAAAGTTTACGATTATGTCAGCGAATCAGAAAAAATCAATGCGGATATCGAAATCGAAGAGGAAAGGGTAAGAAGCAGGCTGTCTGCAGCCATAGCGGAAAAGTCACAGGTCCTGATGGAAAATTGTGAAAAAATCGGAGCGCTGGATCTGGCTCTTTCAAGGGCCATTTATTCAATCAAACATGATCTGGTGAAACCAGAAATCGTCCATGAACATATTATAGAATTTGAAGACGGCAGAAACCTTCAGGTGGAAGACATAATAAAGTCCAAAGGGAAAAAGTATTGCCCGGTATCCCTGGCGCTTAAAGACGGTGTAACACTGATAACAGGCGCAAACATGGGAGGTAAGACCATTTCCCTCAAACTGGCAGGACAGATTCCTATTCTTGCACAGTATGGCTTCTTTGTTCCGGCAAAGAAAGCGAAGGTGGGGCTGTCCAACTACATGCAAATCCTCATAGGCGATTCTCAGTCTGTGGAAAGAGGCCTTTCCAGCTTCGGCTCGGAAATGGAGGAACTGAAGGAAATTCTTGACAGAGGCCAGGACAGAAGCCTGATACTTATAGACGAGATTGCCTCCGGCACCAACCCGACGGAAGGAACTGCGCTCACCAAGAGTCTGGTGGATTATTTAATTGAAAAACCGTATATTTCCCTGATTACGACACATTTTGAGTCTGTAACCGAGCGTGAAGGCATTGTAAACATGCAGGTCAGAGGACTGGCAGACTGCAACTTTACATTGCTGAACAGCGAGATACAGCACGCGAACCGTCGTGACAGGATAAATATAATATCGAAATACATGGACTATCGTCTGTGCAGAGTAGATAACGAAGCACAAGTACCCAAGGATGCTCTGAGCATAGCCGCAATGTTAGGAATCGACAAGGCGATTATAGACGGAGCGAAAAAATATATCAGATAAGGAGAAAAAGGATGAAAAGCAAATTAAACCTCGATCCGAAAGTTGTTGACAGCGCCCGCCAGCATGCAGCAAATATCGCTCATGACATGCAGGAGTTCATCGAACGCCATACGACGGTTTCTACAGAAAGAACCATCGTAAGACTTTTAGGCGTTGATGGAGTGGACGACGTTGACACACCCCTTCCAAATGTGGTGGTGGATCAGATCAAAGAAGCAGGAGCCCTGCCTACAGGAGCAGCTTACTGGATGGGAAATGCCATAGTTCAGACAGGTAAGGAACCTCAGGAAATTGCTCAGGAAATGGCGGCAGGAAAGCTGGATATCACCAAGCTGCCTACCTGCTCTCAGGAAGAGGCCGCAGAAGCCCTCAAGCCTGCAATCAAGAAGACCTTCGAGAGAATAGACATGCAGAAGGCAAAAAGAAAGGAATATCTCGAAACAATCGGAGAAGGACCGGAACCGTATGTCTATGTTATCGTTGCTACAGGTAACATCTACGAAGACGTAATTCAGGCACAGGCTGCTGCAAGACAGGGTGCAGATGTCATAGCTGTAATTAGAACAACAGCCCAGTCACTGCTGGACTATGTACCTTACGGCCCTACAACAGAAGGCTTCGGCGGTACATATGCAACACAGGAAAACTTCAGAATCATGAGAAAAGCTCTTGACGAAGTGGGAGAAGAAGTTGGCAGATACATCAGACTGTGCAACTACTCATCAGGAATGTGTATGCCTGAAATCGCTGCAATGGGAGCCCTGGAAAGACTGGATGTAATGCTTAATGACGCTATATACGGCATCCTTTTCAGAGATATCAACATGCAGAGAACACTGGTAGACCAGTATATGAGCCGTGTTATCATAGGATACTGCGGAATCATCTTCAACTCCGGCGAAGATAACTATCTCACCACAGACGATGCAATCGAGGCTGCGCATACAGTAACAGCTTCTCAGTTTATAAACGAACAGTTTGCTGTTCTTGCAAACATTCCTGAAGAACAGATGGGTCTGGGACACGCCTTCGAAATGGATCCTTCAACAGAGGACGGATTCCTTCTTGAACTGTCACAGGCACAGATGGCAAGAGAAATCTTCCCTAAGGCAAGATTGAAATATATGCCTCCTACAAAGTTCATGACAGGAAACATCTTCAGAGGACATATCCAGGATGCGCTGTTCAATCTGGTAACTGTATGGACTCACCAGTCAATCCTTCTGACAGGAATGCTGACAGAAGCTATTCATACTCCTCTTATGCAGGACAGATATCTTTCAATTGAAAATGCAAGATATATCTTCAACAACTGCAGACATATCGGAGATGAAGTTGAGTTCAAGAAAGACGGAATAATCCAGAAGCGTGCTCAGGAAGTTCTGGGCAAAGCTGATGAACTTCTTGCAGAAGTTGAAAAGGAAGGACTCTTCTCCACCATCGAAAAAGGTATATTCGGCGGTGTAAAGCGTCCGTTAGACGGCGGACACGGACTTGAAGGTGTTTGCACAAAGGGTGAAAACTACTTCAATCCATTCATTGAATTGTTCTTGGATCATGAATAGGGAGGTGCAGAATAATGGCAGAAACTAAGACAGCAACCACTCAGGTGGATTTAACCTGCGTCAAGCCTTACGGCGACGCCTTAAACGACGGTAAAGTTCAGCTTTCATTTACGCTTCCGATTCCTTACGGTGAGGAAGCCGAAGAATGTGCAAAGCAGTACGCAAGAAAACTGGGTCTGGATGAGCCAAATGTATGCTACTACTGCGAACTTACCAAAGGATATACTTTTTTCAATGTTTACGGAACAGCACAGGCAACTATAGATTACACCGCCATTAAGGTACCTAAAGTTGAAGGTACTGTTATGGACAGAGTTGAATGCGGAGAATGGATCGGCGAACATATCGGCAGAGATATCGTAGTTGTGGGAGCTTCCATCGAATCTGATGCTCATACCGTAGGTATAGATGCAATCATCCAGATGAAGGGTTTCCACGGTCACTTCGGCCTTGAGAGATTCAAGAATGTCGTTCCTTACAACATGGGTTCCCAGGTTCCTTGCGAGCAGCTTATCGCCAAGGCAAAGGAAGTCAATGCCGATGCAATTCTTGTATCACAGACAGTAACTCAGAAAGACATTCACATCAAGCAGCTTACCAAAATGATAGAGCTGGTTGAAGCAGAAGGTCTTCGTGACAAAATTATTCTTACCTGCGGCGGCCCTAGAATATCTCATGAGTTGGCTCAGGAACTCGGCTATGATGCAGGCTTCGGTCCCGGCAAGTATGCAGAGCACGTAATGTCATACATCATGCAGGAAGTAGAGAAGAGAGGCTGGCAGAAGAAGCCGAACATCGCAGATCGTTAGTAAAGGAAATCTGTGAAAAAACCGTCAGTCATATTGACATGAAGCCGCAAATGGATTAGTTTATTATTGACTGATGTATAAAACAATAGAAAGGTGAAGAAACATGATTAACAAAATTATGACTGCTGACGAAGCGGTTGCAGGCGTAAAAGACGGTATGACCATCATGGTCGGCGGCTTCCTGGCAACAGGTTCCCCTGAAGTCTTAATGGACGCATTAGTAAGAAAGGGCGTAAAGCACCTTACAGTTATCGCTAACGACGGCGGACTTGACGCAGGTCAGCCTGCCGGCGAATTCGCAGCTAAAACTGCAAGAGGCGTTGGAAAGCTTTTAGAGCATCACATGGTAGACCATATCATCGCTTCACACTTGGGAGTAAATCCTAAGCTCAACGAACAGTTTGCTGAAGGTACTTTAAGATATACGCTGGTTCCTCAAGGAACTCTGGCTGAAAAAATCAGAGCTGCCGCTTATGGACTGGGCGGTGTTCTGACTCCTACCGGCGTTGGTACTCCAATGGAAACAGAACTTGACGAACTGGGAAGAAAGAAAAAGGTCGTTGAGATTGAAGGAAAGAAGTACCTGCTGGAAATGCCTCTGAGAGCTGACTACTCTTTCATCAGACCGTCAGTAGCTGACAAATTCGGTAACTACTACTGCGCAAAAGCAACAAAGAACTTCAACTATGTAATGGCAGGTGCTGCTGACAAGACTATCATCGCTCCTGAAAAGATTGTTGAAATCGGAGAAATCGATCCGGATATCTTCGCAGTTGCAGGCGTACTGGTAGATGCTATTGTGGAAGGAGAAAAGCCATGGCAGATTTAAAAGCAAGAATCGCAAAGAGATGCGCAAAAGAATTTAAAGACGGGGATTTTGCAAACCTGGGTATAGGGCTTCCTACCATGGTTGCAGATTATATCCCTGAAGATATTATGGTAACTCTGCATTCAGAAAACGGCTTTGCCGGAATCGATGCAGTTGCAGATGCTTCCAATGTTGATGTTGATATCATCAACTCCGGCGGTGTTTATGTAACAGCTCTTCCAAGAGTTAAATACTTCGACACAGCAGAATCTTTCGGTCTCGTAAGAGGCGGACATGTAGCAGCTACAGTTCTGGGCGCTATGGAAGTTGCTGAAAACGGAGATCTGGCAAACTGGATTGTTCCGGGCAAGAAAGTTGCAGGAATGGGCGGAGCCATGGACCTGGTAACAGGTGCAAGAAAGGTTATAATCACTATGATGCACACTCAGAAGGGTGCACATAAGATTCTGAAGAAATGCACACTGCCGCTGACAGCTGAGAAGTGCGTTGACCTGATTATCACTGAGATGGGCGTTATGGAAGTAAGAGAAGACGGAATCTGGGTAACTGAATTACATCCTGACTACACTAAGGAAGACATTCAGGCTGCAACAGGCTGCGAACTTCACTTTGATCCTAACATGAAGGCAATGGAAGAAGAA
This sequence comes from Firmicutes bacterium UBA1702, assembly GCA_002320005.1. Lineage (GTDB taxonomy): Bacteria > Bacillota > Clostridia > Peptostreptococcales > Anaerovoracaceae > Fimisoma. Next base: position 66,065 of record DCJK01000018.1, on the reverse strand, counting down.
TAATATATTTTCTCGAAGTCAAAAGAGCTCTCTTGCCGGGGAGCTCTTTTTGTGTCGGTGCATAAAGGAGATAGCTGTGATGTGAGACAGATGGCTTGCAAAAGAAGCAATGAAGTGATATAAAGTATTAGTAAGCATTCAGAAAATCAAGCTAAAGGACAGAGGAGAAATGACATTTTTTAAGTTTGACATAGTGAGCCTTGCTCTTAATCCATATGTGCTCATGTTGGCAGCCATAGTAACGGGACTTCTGCTGGGAAAGATAAAGCTGGGAAAGTTCAGCTTCGGGACCTCCGGCGCTTTGTTTACGGGTCTTGCCATAGGCTGGGCAGCTTACAGACTGGCTCAGAAGATATACGCACAGGGAGATACCCAGGCGGCAGGCATGAGGGCAGCCATACAGATAATCGAAACCAACGGGGGAAAGGTTGTCAATTCATACTTTTTTACCACCGCACTTATAATATTTGTAGCAGCTGTGGGGCTGCTGGCAGCAAAAGATCTGGGCATAGTGGTAAGAAAATATGGTCCTAAATTTATTGTGCTGGGATTGCTGATAACTTTTACCGGAGCAGCAGCAACCTATGCCTGCACAGCCTTCTGTAGCGACGCAAACTCATATGCTGTGACGGGTGTATATACCGGAGCACTGACCAGTTCTCCGGGGCTGGCTTCAGCGCTGGAAACGGCGGGCTCCCATGCGGAAGAACTGGCCGAAGCCTACGAAAATGAGAGCACCGGTGAGAAAAAAGCCATAATAGATGTACTGAAGTTAAATGATAAATACAGTGATCTTACTGTGGAAAACACAGAAACCCTGACAGAAGAAATGAAAAGGGACTATGTAAATGAAGCAACGGCTCAGGTGGGTATCGGCTCAGCTGTCGGGTATCCTTTTGGAGTTCTTATTGTCATACTTGCGGTCAATTTCCTTAATCTGATATTCGGATTTGACATTGAAGACGAGAAACAAAAGTATCGTGAAGAAATGAAAGCGTCTGAAAGAATCGGAAAAAGAAAAGAGATAGAGACCACAAAGTTTAATATAGTTTCTTTTGCCATAGTGTGTCTGTCGGGATATATACTGGGCTCAGTAAAGATATATATGGGACCTTTGGGATATGTAAGTCTGGAGTCCACCGGAGGTGTTCTGATAGGAGCCTTGATTCTGGGATACATAGGGAAGATAGGTCCGGTATCCTTCCGAATGGACCCTGCGGTTCTCAGTGCCGTTCGAGAACTGGCTCTGGCTTTTTTCCTTGCCATAGTAGGCCTGAATTATGGCTACGGAGCAGTGTATGCGCTCATGGGTTCGGGAATTCTTCTGGTGGCCGTAAGCCTGATTGTCGGAACAATATCTGTTATGGTCGGTTTTCTTGTGGGAAGATATGTCTTCAGACTTAACTGGATAATGCTTTCAGGAGCCATATGCGGGGGCATGACATCAACACCCGGACTTGGAGCGGCTACAGAAGCAGCAGGAAGCGACGATCCGGGTGCCGGATACGGAGCCACATATCCCTTTGCATTATTTGGAATGGTCATTTTTTCCATAATCCTCAATAAGCTGCCGCTGCTTGGCTTGTAGCCCATTAGGCAAATATTGACAGGTTTTCGCATAACCTTCACAAAAACTACAAAAAACGACGTCCTTAAGCCTTGTAACCATTGAAAAATAGCCATTTCCTTTGACTTTTCACCGCATATGTGGTAAAATTAACAAGTCACAAAAAATAGGAGGGCTTATGGTAGATAAACCAAAAGATAAAGCGGAGGTTCTCCTGGAGAGGTTCTTTGACTGGTGCAAGGAAAAGATGCACCTTCTGGATGAAAAAACATCCAGCCACCGCAGCACAGCCAGAAGCTTCAGGGAAACTCATCCGAGAATCTCCAGAACCATTATGGTTTCGGTTTGCACATTAGCTGTCGGACTGGTAGTAGTGGGATTTGCCACACCTAAAACGGTAATTGTAAAGATTGATGATTCCATCAGAATCACTACGACGGAATATGAGACAACATGTACAAGAGTAGACAGCTTTATTGAAAACCACGACATTGATTACGTATACGGACAAGATGTTATTGATGCACAGCTTTATGACGGAATTTCTGACGAAATGGTCATAAACATACAGAAAGCGGTGGATATACCGGTTATTGCAGATGGCGAGGAAAAGGTTGTAAAGACACTGCCGAAGACAGTCGGGGAACTTCTGGATGAGCTGGGCATAAAAGTAGACGAAAAAGACAGAGTGACACTGGAAAATGATCATGTTCTTCATGCAGGAGATGTGCTTCAGATTCAGCGTGTTACGGAAGGATATGTAAAAGAAGAAGTTGTTACGGATTACAGCGTAGTATATTCAGCAGATTACAGCATGGCTATCGGTAAAACGGAGGTTGTTCAAGAGGGAGCAACGGGGAAAGAACTCCGGACATATTATGTAGTAAATGTAGACGGCAAGGAAGAATCACGAACTCTGGTTGAAAGCGAAACCATTCAGGAAAAGCAGGACAGAGTTATAGCCTATGGAATGAACATGTCCATGGGAGTGCCTTCAGGCTTGCAATATAGTCGTGTTATTACAAATGTAAGAGCTGTTTCCTATAACTTCTCGGGAAGTCCCAGAGGGGCCTACGGCCTGCCGTGCACTTACGGCACATGTGCAGTAGACAAAAATGTGATACCGCTGGGTTCGCTTCTGTACATTGAGGGCTACGGATATGCAATAGCCAACGATGTAGGCAGTTCTATAAAGGGTAACACCGTTGATTTGTATATGGAAGACATGAGACAGTGCTATGCCTGGGGAGCAAGAAGAGTAAATGTATATGTAATAAGCTAAGAGAACGCCTTAACGGACATTACCGTTAAGGCGTTCTTTTCTTGCCGCTAAAGCACAAAAAATATTGAGACGGACGATTCAACATCCATCTCAATATTTGATATAGTGTTTTTTATCATATTTGAGGAAGTTTGGCTGCATATGAGGCCAGTTCTTCATCTGTAGGGATATAATCATCCATTTGTCCGTCGTGGAATTTTTCGTAAGCGACCATATCAAAGTAGCCGGTGCCGGTCAGACCGAAGAGGATTGTTTTTTCTTCGCCTGTCTCTTTGCATTTCATGGCCTCGTCTATTGCCACACGAATGGCGTGAGCGCTTTCAGGTGCAGGGAGAATTCCTTCAACTCTGGCAAACTCTTCAGCAGCCTGGAATACATCTGTCTGTTTTACGGAGACAGCCTCCATGAAACCGTCATCATAAAGCTGGGACAGTATGGAGCTCATGCCATGGTAGCGTAATCCACCGGCATGGTTGGCAGAAGGAATGAAGTCACTGCCCAAAGTATACATCTTTGCCAGAGGGCATACCATTCCGGTATCACAGAAATCGTAGGCATAAACGCCTCTTGTGAAGCTTGGACAGGATGCAGGCTCGACAGCAATTATGCGATAATCAGCATCTCCGCGGAGTTTTTCTCCCATGAAAGGAGCGATAAGCCCTCCCAGGTTGGAGCCGCCTCCGGCAGATCCTATGATGATATCAGGTTTTATATTATATTTATCCATTGCAGCCTTGGTCTCCAGACCGATGATAGACTGATGAAGCAGAACCTGATTAAGGACACTTCCCAGAACATAGCGATATCCTTCATTTGTCACGGCTGTTTCTACAGCTTCTGATATGGCACAGCCCAGGCTTCCGGTTGTTCCGGGATGCTCGGCAAGAATTTTTCTGCCCACCTCTGTTTCCGTGGATGGGGAAGGTGTTACGGAAGCACCATAGGTTCTCATTACTTCGCGCCGGAAAGGCTTTTGCTCGTAAGAGCATTTTACCATGTAGACTTTGCAGTCCAGACCGAAGTATGAGCATGCCATGGAGAGTGCAGTACCCCACTGTCCTGCTCCGGTTTCCGTAGTCACTCCCTTAAGACCTTGTTTTTTGGCATAGTATGCCTGTGCTATAGCGGAGTTAAGTTTATGGCTTCCGCTGGTGTTGTTTCCCTCAAACTTATAATAAATCTTTGCAGGAGTGCCCAGTTTCTCTTCCAGGCAGTAAGCTCTTACCAGAGGAGAAGGACGGTACATTTTGTAAAAATTGCGTATATCCTCTGGAATTTCGATATCTCTCGTATGATTGTCAAGTTCCTGCTGAACCAGTTCACTGCAGAAAACACCGGAAAGCTCTTCAGCAGTCATCGGCTGATGTGTTGCAGGATTAAGAAGAGGGGCAGGTTTGTTTTTCATATCGGCCCGCAGGTTGTACCATGCCTTTGGCATCTCGGATTCATTAAGGTAAATCTTATAAGGTATTTTTTCGTTTGTCATGTTAATTACCTCCTGTATGTTGTATTTGAAAGGACAGATAAACGAAAAAAAACCTGTCCCCTCAGAAATTGTCTGCTGGGACAGGTTGTGGAAATCCTGCGGTGCCACCCGGCTTGGCGCTCAGCGCCCTCTCAACGCGTACAGGCATACGCTGACTTTTGATTACGGAGAGTCCTGCTCCGTCTCACATACTATGAAAGCAGGTAAAGCTTTCTGTTCTGCTTGCCCTCAGAAGTCCATTCGGTTTCATGTTTTTCGCCGCAATCTCACTGTCTGCAGCTCTCTGTGGAAAAAGAGGTGAAACTTACTTACTCTTCCTCAACGGTTTTCGTTATGGAATGATTATACGTCAGCGCTTTAGCGTTGTCAAGTGAAAAAATATATTTTTCTGAAATTACCACTGCCGTTCTACGCGGAATCTGACCATGCTAACTGATACCGCGAAGATGCTTTTCTATGAGATCCATGAATACAGGCACATATTCCTCTTTTGAAAATATAGCTCGTGCCAGAGTTCTGCTGCCGCCGCCCTTGCCGCCGTATATGGAAGCATTGTCCTTGACCAGGCTGCTGCAGTCTATATGACCGTCGGAGCAGAGAAATACTGTCATGGTTGGTTTATGCACCAGAAACAGAAGCTTAGGAATATTTTCCGATACCTCTCTGGCCAGTGAAGCCAGATCATCGGCTGACAGAAGACTGTATTCTCTTACAGGTATCCGGCCGGGATCTGTGGACATCTGATTGATGAGGCTTTCGCTCTCTCGATTTATTATCTCCTTTTTGAGGAGATAAAGCTGGGTGCGCGCCTGACGGTTCTTCTCCTGCTGAGATCGGTATTTGCTCATCAGATCCTCGTCTCCTGCAGACAGACTGTTTTCCAGCTGTATCATCGTATCAAGCTGCAGCCGGTATTTTGCAAGGGCACGTTTTCCTGCTTCGAAGTATATGCGGAACATCCCCTTGTTGCTTTCTACCTTGTATATTTTTATGAGACCCACCTGACCGGCAGTGGAGGGATGAGTGCCGCAGCATGCTACACAGTCTGAAGGATTAGCCACGGAGCCTACACACACAATGGTTATGTCCTCCTCAATGGCGAGGGCTTTACGAAGCGGAAGACCCTCTGCTTGTGACTTGCTGTCAAAATGTCGTGTTATTACCGGCAGATTCTGCCATATTACCTGGTTTGCGGCCATCTCGGCTTTCATGGCCATCTCCCATGTGATTTCTGTAAATGACGGATCCTCCTCAAGGCTTATATCTATTGTCATATAATTGTCGCCCATATGGAAACCTCTGTTTACACCTCCGAATTCACGGTAAAAGATACCGCTCAGAATATGTTCCCCGCAGTGCCTCTGCATGTTATCAAAGCGATGCTCCCAGTCGATGTGCAGTTCCACTCTCTGACCGGCAGAAAAAACATCTTCCGGGCAGTCCACAAGATGATATATATCATTATCGTATTCATAGACATCTGTCACATTAAATCCTGATATGGTTCCCCTGTCACAGCTCTGGCCGCCTCCCTCAGGGAAGAAAATCGTCTGGTCAAGAGTTATTGCCATACGGCCCTTACGGGATGTCAGAGAAGTGATTTGCGCCGCTGCCTCCTTCATATATACATCTTCTTTAAAAAGCCTTTTCGTTTTCATTTTGATGCTGTCTCCTTACTCAATGAGGTAAATCTTTTCAATATTCTACCACATACCGTGGTGTAATGCAAAGATGTGCAAAGCCCGGAAAAAGATGCATATACATATAGCCGGAGGTGAAAAAATGCCCGTAAAAAAAACTGTAACGGCTGCAGCAGCCTGTTTAATGTTTATTCTGAGTGCAACAGTATGCAGCATGGCATTCCTGAGCGCAGGCAGCCAAAAGGATATCAAGATCCGTGAAGCGTCAGCCGGCAATGAAAGAGTTATCATTGTTATAGATCCGGGCCACGGAGGCATGGACGGAGGTGCTTCAGCGGCAGACGGAACAGATGAAAAGAATATTAACCTGGCCATATCCTTATATCTGAAAAAAATGATGGAAGAATACCCGGTGGATGTTATAATGACAAGGACGGAAGACGAAATGCTGTCTGACGGTGCAGACAGTATAAAAGGGATGAAGAGAGAAGATCTTAAGGCACGCAAGTCTATAATCGATCAAAGCGGAGCGGCTCTTGCAGTATCCATTCACCTTAACAGTTTCAGAGAAGATGCATCAGTATACGGAGCACAGGTTTTTTATCCGAAAAAGGAGCAGCTGCGAACAAAAGGGCGAACAGACGAACAAACATCTGAGATATTTGCAAAAGCTGTCCAGAAAGCCCTTGAAAACAACATCTCCGACGGTCGGGAGCGCAGTGCCATGACCAAGGGTGATATTATTATTTTCGAGGATGTGCAGGTGCCTACCATACTGGTCGAGTGTGGCTTCCTGTCCAACGGAGAAGAGGCAGAAAAGCTGAAAACGGCTGAATATCAAGAAAAAATGGCAGCTTCCATATGGGAGGGAATAAATGAAATTTTATGCCTGGAAAAACCCGAAAAGCAGCAGATAACCGACAGCGCGAACAAAACAAAATAAACTCATTAAAAAGCATACAAAATCTGTGGATAACTTACTCTTGACAAATCCAAAACAATGTCCAACATATTGAAAAATGCAGCTTTTAGGTAATTGTAGTTATCCACAGGGCAATGTTAGTAAAATTGTATACGATTTCGGGAAACGCTGTGGATAAAAGCTGTAATCGTTGAAAATTTAAGGACTTGCAGATGTTGAAAAGTGTTTGCAAATTTGCGAACATCGGTTGACATAAAACGACAAAATGTTACAATATATGAAAATAAAAATTTTCATATTGAAAGGGGAAAAGAAAATGGTGAACTATCCGTACTCATACTACTACAACTACAGCGGAATTGCAGGCGCGGTAATAGCTATACTGGTAGCCATAATTTTGGGGGTTGTTCTTTACTTTACATTTCTGAACAAGAAAAACGAGGGAAAGTACACAGGAACCCCGGGGAAAATATACAACTTTTTGAATTTTAATAAATTTTATGCTGAAGATATACTGAAACTTCTGTACATTATTTCTGCAGCTGTCCTGACAGTGGCAAGCATAATTTTTATGTTCCTGGGAACAAAGACCTTCGTTGCGTCACTACTTCTTCTGGTTCTGGGAAATGTATCCCTCAGAGTAGGCTATGAATTGGTGATGATGTTCATAATATTATGCAGAAAGACTGTTTCCGTAGATAGAAGACTGGAAAAGATCGAAAAGTTTTATGGCGATGACTTCGACCAGGGAGAAAGCGCTGAGGAATTCTGTGCCGAGGACAGTTGCCCCGAATCAGGCTGCGGCGCAGATCCGCAGTCATGTGAGTCAGACCCCTGCTGCGGATGTACTGCAGAGGATTGCCGGCCGGGAGAAGATAATGAGCCGACGGAAGAAGGAGATATAAACGCTTCTCAGAGATAGACCTATATCCTGAAGCAATGAAGAAAGGATATGACTGATGCCTGAGGTGCATCGAACCCCAAAAGTTAGACTGCAGATTTAACTACCGGGGACGATGCAGCCATGGCGCGATGTTATATCCTTTTTGTATTCCCGTCAGGGGAAGACGTAATATGACAGAGGCTATAGCCAGTCAGAGTAAATCGGAGACAGTAGTATGCATGAAGTAAAAGCAAAGGGGATTCTTTCTCCACGCAACGGAATGAACATATACAGAGGATGCACTCATGGATGCATTTACTGTGATGCAAGAAGCACATGCTACCGGATGAGTCATGAATTTGAGGATGTTGAAGTAAAGATTAACGCGCCGGAGCTTCTTGAGCAGGCACTGCGAAGAAAGCGTGAAAAGTGCATGATAGGCACCGGAGCCATGAGTGATCCTTATCAGCATCTGGAAAAAAATCTGCGCTTAACAAGGCGCTGTCTGGAGCTGATTGATGAATATGGCTTCGGCCTTGCTATTCAGACAAAATCAGACATGATTCTCAGAGACTTGGATCTGCTGGAAAGGATTAACCGAAAAACAAAGTGTGTTGTGCAGATGACCATGACTACATATGATGAAGAGCTCTGCAGGGTACTTGAACCGCGTGTATGTACCACAGCCAGAAGGGCAGAAGTGCTGAATATTCTGAAAGGAGCAGGAATACCTGCCATAGTGTGGATAACACCCGTCCTTCCCTTTATCAACGATACAAAAGAAAATACAGCAGGGCTGCTGGAACTGTGCCGGAAAGCCGGCGTATACGGTATAGTGACTTTCGGCATGGGACTGACTCTCCGAGACGGAGACAGGCAGTACTTTTATAGTAAACTGGACGACTTTTTTCCGGGTATGAAAGAAAAATATATAAAAACCTACGGCAATTCTTATTACCTTCCGGCACCCGAAGAAAAAGAACTGATGGGGCTTGTCAGGCAGCAATGCGAAAAGTCGGGAATACAATGCTGCACTAAAGAGCTGATGGAGTATATGCGAAGATTTGAGAATAAGCAGGATGGAATGCAATTATCATTTTCTGATCTCTGATCCGGAAGGAAGAGATTTATTCATCATCCTCCGGATTTTGAGAGATTGCTGCGACAAAGTCCTCAAAGTCGTCAAAAATGCTGTTGATGAAGTCATAGAGAACAGGATCCTTGAATTCATATTTGGATACCGGCACCACAAAGGGAGCCATGGGAGATGATGCAAGGTCTGCTTCCAGAGCCTTTATATCCTCAAGATGATATGATGAAAGAATAAGCTGGCTGTCATCAACAAGGTAGTAGACTCCCAGGACGTCATCGTTCAGCAGGTATGTGGAGCTTTTTACGTGATTGTTGTGAGGCTGAAAAATCATGAAGAGCTTTCCGCTGTCATAGTCAGTGACCATGGCTTTTGAAGAAAGCTTCGTGGAACCTCTTTTAAACTCGGGAGCAGAAGGTATGATATCCACAACGGTGATAAATTCGGATCTTGCGGTCATCATAGATGCCTCTGCAGGCGAAACCCTGAATGTGGATATTTTTTCGTATTTTACAACTCTGAGGTGATCAAGGCTTACCTGAGTTATGAAAAGAAAATATTTGCCGCCGTATTCGATGAGAGATTCACACATGTATGAGCGGACTGTATCAAAAGTACCGAAATTCCTGTCGTCACCGGTGGCACGGTAATCTGTGTTGGTTCCGCTGACAGAGTCCGGGGCTTCTTCTATAACGTTTCTGAGAAGAGTTGCTCCTTTATGATCCGGGAACAGATCGGTTCTGACATAACCTTTGGTGAGGAACTTGGCGGCACCAAAATCTCTGGCGAAGCATCTCATGAGAAAATAGTTGATCACCTGATAAGGGGAATCCAGTATAGGGCACTGCTTGCACATCAAAACATAGCTTTCGGGATCGGAGAGGCTGATGGAAGATGAAAGCATAAACTCGTACTCTTTTGTATCCCCGGGCAGAGGAAGATCGCTGCGCAGGTTCAGTGCAACATAACTCTGGAGCATGTATCTGGCCTCACGCTGTGTTATATTGATTTTGCGGCCGCCCAGACCTCCAAGCAGGTAATTCTCGATATCCAGTATCTCTTCGGTTTCGGAATCATCACCACAGCCCAGCACACTTCTGTATGTGTCGAAGCCTGTTTCTTCTGCATCAAAATAGAAAAACTGATGAAGATGAGTAAGATGGCAGTTGTCCGGGAGTTTCCAGTGCACATACATACCTACCACACCCATGAGTCGGGTATCGGTAATGGTGGCCGAGACAAATTCTTTGCAGCTGCTTTCTGCGCTTTCGGACAGGCCGCCGTTTATGACTTTAAATCTTGCTCTTGTATTTTCTTCTGACAAAATAGCACCTCTGGATAAAAGTTATATAAAACAGTATACATTATTTACGGAAAAAAACAATAAATTATTGCCTTTACAGTTGACTTCGGCATAAAAAGATATATAATATTATATGCAGTGATTTGCTGCCAAAAGAATATTAAAAATCCTTATTGAGAGTGGCTGAGGGAATAGGCCCGAAGACGCCCGGCAACCTAGGTGCTTAAAGCATAAAAGGTGCTAAATCCTACAGAATTTATTTCTGAAAGATGAGGAGAATCAAGCTTTTTAACCTCTCTTTCCGAAAGAGAGGTTTTTAGTTTGAATAAGGATTGAGAAAGAAAAGGGAGGAGAACACAAATGAAAAGATTTTTTACATCAGAATCCGTAACTGAAGGCCATCCTGACAAGCTTTGCGACCAGATCTCCGATGCTATTCTGGATGCAATTTTTGAAAAGGATCCTTACGGCAGAGTTGCCGCAGAGACAACAACCACTACCGGATATGCCATGGTAATGGGAGAAATCAGCACCAGCTGCTATGTTGATATTCCTAAAATCGTGCGTCAGGTCATACTGGACGTAGGATATGACAGAAGTGATTACGGCTTCGACGGAAACACCTGTGCAGTCCTTTCTGCCATTGACGAGCAGTCAGGAGACATCGCCATGGGCGTTGACAAGGCTCTTGAATACAAAGACGGAACATTAAACGATCAGATAGACACCATAGGCGCCGGCGACCAGGGAATAATGTTCGGCTTTGCCTGCAATGAGACACCGGAACTTATGCCTATGCCTATAGCTCTGGCTCATAAACTGGCAAGAAGACTTACGGAAGTAAGAAAGAACGGAACACTCACATATTTAAGACCTGACGGAAAAACTCAGGTGACTGTTGAATATGACGGAGACAAGGTAAAGCGAATAGATACCGTGCTTATTTCAACTCAGCACGACCCTGAAGCAACACAGGAAAAAATAAAGGCCGATTTGATTGAGCACGTGATCAAGCCTATTATTCCGGCAGAACTTCTGGACGAGAACACAAAGTACTATGTAAACCCTACCGGAAGATTCGTTATCGGAGGTCCTCATGGAGATTCAGGACTTACCGGCAGAAAAATTATCGTAGATACATACGGCGGATATGCACGCCACGGCGGCGGAGCTTTCTCCGGAAAAGACCCTACAAAGGTTGACCGCAGCGCCACTTACGCCGCAAGATATGCAGCAAAGAACATCGTGGCAGCAGGTCTTGCAGATAAATGCGAGATTCAGTTGGCTTACGCCATAGGCGTTGCCAAGCCTGTATCCATTCTTGTTGACACCTTCGGAACGGGAAAAATTGAAGACGAAAAGATTGCGCAGCTGGTTGAAAAGAACTTTGACCTGAGACCTGCAGCAATAATTCGCGACCTGGATCTCAGAAGACCTATTTACAGACAGACTGCTGCTTACGGACACTTCGGAAGAACAGATATCGACCTGCCATGGGAGCATACCGACAAGGCAGAAGCTCTGAGAGAGCAGGCAGGACTGTAAAAAGTTATGGTGGATGAAGAGAGCATATTGCACCGGCAAGAGAGCAATATGCTCTCTTTTTGCCGAGCACGGCAATGCTCATCGTATGAGAAAAAATATGCAGAAACATTGAAAAAGCTGCAGACCTGAAAACTCAGATTCTGCAGCATATGAGTCTGCCTTGTTAAAATGATTGATTGCGGCCTTCAGTCGATAAAGGCATGCTTAAGATAAGCCAATGCCAGGAAGGCACAGAGACCGCCGCCGACGTATGGGAACATGGAGTCTGAACCCCCTATTATTTTGATAGCGAAGCAGCACAGCGAGATAAGAGCGCAGGCTGCTGCTCTGATTAGATTCATTGTTCTGTCTGACATATATGTATTACCTCCGTAAATTACCTACGCGATTTGCTGTCTTCCATAATCTTTACCGATGCGGAAGCCCCTACTCTGTCTGCTCCTGCTTCTATCATTGCCATTACGGTGTCATAATCTCTGATACCGCCGCTGGCTTTTACCTGCAGCCTGTCGCCTACAGTCCTTTTCATAAGAGCAACATCTTCTACAGAGGCGCCTCCCACGGAAAAACCGGTAGAGGTTTTCACAAAGGCAGCTCCGGCAGCTTCTGAAAGCTCACAGGCCAGAACTTTTTCTTCATCAGAGAGAAGGCAGGTCTCGATAATGACCTTTACGATAGCATCATACTTGGCGGCTGCAGTTACTACAGCTTTGATGTCCTTGCAGACATAGTCCTCACCGCCCTCCTTGAGGGCGCCTATATTGATTACCATATCTATCTCCCTGGCGCCGTCTTTACAGGCCTCTTCGGTTTCGAAAACCTTGGTGGCGGTGGTGCATGCTCCCAGAGGAAAGCCTACAACTGCGGCTATTTTGACGTCGGAACCTCTGAGGTTGTCGGCGCACTGAGCTACATTACATGAGTTTACACATACGGAATAAAAATCATATTCCAGGGCTTCACGGCAGAGAGTATCAATCTGTTCTGTAACCGCATCAGCCTTGAGCAGTGTATGGTCGAAATATTTATTTAACGGCTTGGTTAAGTTCATAATCATACCTCCCAAATTAGTCTTGCGATATAACTTTTATAATTATAACATGCCGGATTTCTTATTGCAACGAAATGGTTTTTTGCATATAATATTTAGAAAGAAAAGAGAGGTTGAAATGGGAAAAGCTGAAAGACTCAGTACAAGACTTGAAAAAATAAGATGGCTCTGGTTTATACCGTCAGCCCTGATGTATATAGGGACTCAGATTCCTTTCGGAAAGGGGCCTGCTCTGATGGTCAGCATGGTTTTCGGAGTAGCCTTTTATCTGATATGCAGCAGAGGAAGACTTATGATAATCTGTGAAGAGATAATAAGGGACATGCGCAGCACACTGGAAAAGCTTGGGGAACACGAAGGCGTATTTGAAGTTAAAAATTTCAGCCCGGGGCTTGTGGTAAGGGTATACCTTATCAGGGCAAGCCAGATGGTCCCTGAATTTAACAGAGCTCTTCGTGAAAAAATCGAAAAAAGCTGGTATAAGAAGCTGGTGTGGATGACTCAGGTGGTGGAAGTGGAGGACAGCTACGAAATCAAGGCCGCCAGAAGAGCGTTGGAAGAGTCCGTTCTCAACGATCTAAGACACATGATCGGAAAACCCTCCGACAAAAAAGACAAGAAAGAAGAAGACAAAAAATGAAAAACGTTTTAATAATCGACGGGCAGGGAGGACTTCTTGGAAAACAGATGGTGGAAGCTGTCAGAAAGCTTATCCCTTCCGCAGAAATAACAGCTGTGGGAACCAATACCATGGCGACAGCCAGCATGCTCAAGGCAGGCGCCGATAACGGGGCCACCGGCGAAAATGCCGTAGTTGTGTGTGCAGGAAGAGCAGACATAATTGTCGGACCTATCGGCATTGTCATAGCAGACTCACTGCTGGGAGAAATCACACCGAAAATGGCTGTAGCCATAGGTCGCAGCCAGGCAAAAAAGATATTGATTCCTGTGAATAAATGTAATAATATTGTCATAGGCACAGACGGAAAGAGCACAACGGAGCTCATCGCAGAAGCCATCGAAAAGATTAGAGAAATCAGCAGAAGCTGATTCAACGATACCAGAAGGTACAGGCTTTCCAGAAGGGAAGAACTGTATCTTTTATTTTTTGGAAAGTCCCGGGCAGAAGCTTCGGACGGATCCTACAAGGAGGAAAAATGACAAATACAAGAAACAACACCAGAGACCTTATACTTGCGGCATTGTGCCTTGCACTGGCCATGCTGCTGCCGTTCCTGACAGGGCAGATACAGACCTTAGGCAATATGCTGTGCCCTATGCATATACCGGTGCTGCTGTGTGCCTACATATGCGGATACAGATGGGCTGCGGCTGTGGGATTTATCTCACCGCTGCTGAGATACGCTATTTTCGGAATGCCTCCGATAATGCCGGCAGGCGTTTCCATGGCCTTTGAACTTTTAACCTACGGTCTGGTGGCCGGGCTGCTGTACGAAAAACTCAAAAAGAATACATTGAACATATATGTGTCACTTATCATATCAATGATATCAGGAAGAGTGGTATGGGGAATCGCAAGGCTGATAATTTCCGGCGTAACCGGAACCGAGTTTACCTGGCAGCTGTTTATAGGCGGAGCTGTTCTTCAGGCTGTCCCGGGAATCATCTTACATATTCTGCTGATTCCGATCATTGTAATGGCTCTGAGACGGGCAAAACTCATAGACTGACGAAAATTTTCCATGCAGAAATGAATTTTCGGCAGGGAGGAACTTTAAAAAAGCAAAATGGTTGGCAGAAGCCGGCCATTTTTTGTTTATAAAGGACAAAGTTATTGAAAAAGATTGTGTTTTGTAATATAATTAAAACTTGATTACATAAGATTTTTTCGAGAGGAAGGAACACCTAAAATGGGTATCAAAGTAGCAAAGTTCGGTGGATCTTCAGTTGCAGACGGAATTCAGCTGACTAAAACAAAACAGATCATAGAACAGGATCCCGACAGACGGTACATTGTGGTATCGGCACCGGGTAAAAGATATGAAGGGGACAATAAGATTACAGACCTTTTGTATCTGTGCAAAACGCATATAGAGCATAATCTGCCTTACGACCAGATTTTCCAGGTGGTAGAAGACAGATACATGGCTGTGGAAATAAATCTTGGAGTAGATGTTGATCTGCTCAGACATATGGCGGAAATCAGAGACAACCTGCGTCAGAACCCAAGCGCGGACTATATTGCCTCAAGAGGTGAATACCTTAATGCAATACTTGTTGCTGCATTTCTGGGATACGATTTCGTTGATACGGCAAATCTGATAAAATTTGATTACAAGGGGAAAATTCTCATTGAGGAAACCGATGCAGCCCTGAAAGCAGAACTGGCAAAGCACGAAAGGGCGGTTTTGCCGGGATTTTACGGTTCAACTCCTGACGGCAAGATAAAAACCTTTTCCAGGGGAGGTTCAGATATTACAGGAGCGCTGGTGGCAAGAGCTATCAATGCAGATGTATATGAAAACTGGACGGATGTGTCAGGCTTTCTCATGGCAGATCCGCGAATCGTAAAAAATCCGAAGCAAATTGAAACCATTTCATACAAAGAACTCAGAGAACTGTCCTATATGGGAGCCAGCGTGCTTCATGAGGATGCCATATATCCTGCAAGAATGGCCAACGTTCCTATAAACATAAGAAACACCAATGATCCTGAGGATCAGGGCACCATGATTACCGCCGAGAGCCAGGTGGATTCGGATAACGGCGGCAGAATCATAACAGGAATTGCCGGCAGCAAGGATTTTACGGTAGTGGCTCTTTACAAAAATATGATGAGCAGTGAAAGAGGTTTTGTAAGAAGAATTCTGGGAATACTGGATGACTATGACATAAACTTTGAGCATCTGCCAAGCAGCATAGATACGGTATCTGTTGTAATGTCAAAGAAGGCGCTGGGTGACAGGCTGGATGAGGTCCTGGAAGCCTTCAGACAGAGACTCCAGCCTGACAGCATAGATGTTTTCGAAAATATAGCGCTGATAGCTACGGTAGGACACCGCATGACATACAGGCCGGGAGTGTCGGCAAAGCTTTTTAATGCTCTTGGTGAAGCTAAAGTTAACATACGCATGATCGATCAGGGCTCCAGCGAGATGAATATCATTGTGGGAGTGGAAAATAAAGATTTTGAAAAAGCCATAAGAGCTATTTATGACACATTTGTCGAGGAGGAATAGTTATGAAGAAGCTTATCACCATCAGCCGGGAATACGGAAGCGGCGGAAGAATAATCGGAAAAATTCTGGCCGAAAAGCTGGATGTGCCTTTTTATGATAAGGAGATTATAGACATAGCTGTGGCCGACAGCGGGTTTTCCAGAGAGATGATAGAAAACGCCGAGCTGCAGGCTAAGAACAGTTTTGCCTATAACCTTGCATCAGCAATGAATTTCGGAGACGGCACAGGAGGAGCTTCTCTGTCGGTAAACGAAAAACTGTTTCTTGCACAGTTTCAGGTAATTCAGAAAATCGGAGAAACCGGTGAGGGTGTCATAGTAGGCAGATGCGCCGACTATGTTCTCAAAGATTTGCCCGGCGTAACTAATGTGTTCATACATGCCGAAATGGAGGACAGAATAAATCGCGCCGTGGAGAAATACGGGGACGATCCGGACAGAGTAAAAGAACTCATTGCCACCTACGATAAGGCAAGACAGAATTATTACAACTATCATACATGCCAGAAGTGGGGCGAATACAAGAACTATAACCTGGCCATCAACAGCAGCTATATAACCGAAGAAGAGGCTGCAGAGCTTATTGTAGAATACGTAGAAAGAAGAACATACAGATGAAAACAGGATTTTACAAAGGAACAGAGCCTACGCCTGACATGAAGCAGGTGGGCGGTGCACTCCTGAAGATTCTGGGAGTGGGAATTGCTGCAGGTGTTACGCTGGTTGCAGCAACAAACAAGATCATGACGAAGCTGACAGCTTCAAAAAAATAAGGAAAAAAGGAAAAGAGGAAAGTCAAAATGGCAGAAAAAAAAGGAACTTATTATATTACCACACCTATATATTATCCCAGCTCAAACCTGCATATAGGGCACACTTACTGCACGGTTATGGCTGATGCCATGGCAAGGTTCAAGAGATTGTGCGGATACGATGTTCACTTCCTTACAGGAACAGATGAACACGGACAGAAAATAGAAACTCTTGCGGAAGCCAAAGGTGTTACCCCTCAGGAATATGTTGATGAGGTGGTTGATGGCATCAAAAAACTCTGGAAGACCATGGAGATTTCCTATGACGATTTTATAAGAACCACCGAGCCCCGTCATATAAAGAGAGTACAGAAAATTTTTATGAAGATGTACGAAAACGGAGACATATATAAAGGGGAATACGAAGGGCTATACTGCACACCATGCGAGTCTTTCTGGACAGAAAGCCAGCTGGTGAACGGATGCTGCCCTGACTGCGGCAGACCTGTACAGGCAGCCAAGGAAGAAGCATATTTCTTTAAACTTTCCAAATATGCAGACAAGCTCCTGGAACTCTTTGAGACAAATCCGGACTTCCTGCAGCCTGAAAGCAGGAGAAACGAGATGACTTCCTTTATCAAGCAGGGTCTGGATGATCTGTGTATTTCCAGATCCACCTTTGACTGGGGAATTCCGGTTCCGATTGATGAGAAGCATGTAATTTATGTATGGCTTGATGCGCTGACAAACTATATCACAGCACTGGGTTATCCTGATGAGCCGGAGCTCTACGATAAATACTGGCCGGCAGACGTTCACCTTGTGGGAAAGGAAATCGTAAGGTTCCATTCCATCATATGGCCTGCAATGCTCATGAGCGCGGGCCTTCCTCTGCCGAAACAGGTGCTGGGACACGGATGGCTCCTTCTGGGCGGAGAAAAGGTATCCAAGTCCAAGGCAGCTAAAGGCAATGACGTGGTGGATCCTGTAATACTCATTGAAAGATACGGCATTGATGCTCTAAAGTACTTCCTTCTCAGAGAATACACCTTCGGACAGGATGGTGTGTTTACCAATGAGGTTATGCTTAAGCGCATGAACTACGACCTGGCAAACGACCTTGGAAATCTGGTTTCCAGAACCGTTTCCATGATAGAAAAATATTGCGGAGGCGTTGTTCCGGCAGCGTCCACCAGCGATGCCATTGATGAGGAACTGAAGGCCGTTGCTCTTGGGGCAGCTTCCAAGGTTGAAACGCAGATGGACAAGTTCGCATTTAACATGGCTCTTGAAGAAATATGGATTCTCGTAAGAAGAGCCAACAAGTACATTGATGAAAAGGCTCCTTGGGTTCTGGCAAAGGATGAGTCAAAAAAGGCGGAACTGGATACTGTTATGCACAACCTGGCAGAGGCCATCCGCATCATATCCGTGCTGATTTATCCGTTTATGCACACAACTTCCAAGGAGATAAGAAAGCAGATGGGTCTGTGGTATGCAGAGCCTGTATGGGAGGATGCCTTTGTATTTGACACCATGGAGGGTGAACAGGTGAAGAAGGGTAATCCGATATTCCCGAGACTGGATATTGAAAAAGAGCTGGAAGAACTCTCGGCCTTAGGCGGAAAGAAAGAACCTGAAAACATTCCTCTGGAACTGAAGCCTGAAATCACATACGATGATTTTGATAAAATTGATTTCCGTGTAGGAACAATAGTAAAGGCCGAAAAGCACCCGAAAGCCGACAAACTGCTGGTGTTCCAGGTAAAGATGGGAACAGAGCTGCGGCAGGTGATAAGCGGTGTTGCCGAGGATTTCAAGCCTGAAGAAATGGTGGGACAGAAGGTTATTGTTGTTGCAAATCTGAAGCCTCGTCAGCTGCGGGGAATGGAATCAAAGGGAATGCTTCTCTTTGCTGAAAACGGCAAGCGCTGCGAGATTGTTACAACCTGTGCACCTGACGGAGAGGTAGTAAGCTGATGTTATTTGATTCTCATGCACATTTAAATAATGAGACCTATACTGATGAAGAACGTGAAGCCTTGATAACTGAAATCGAGGCTTCTGATTTATCCTATGTCTGCGATATCGGTTTTGACCTGCCCAGTTCGGTCATGGCGGCGGAGCATGCGCAGCGGTTCGACTGGTGCTACGCTGCCGTGGGGGTTCATCCCCACGACGCCGGTTCCATGGATGAAGGCGTCATAGCCAAGCTGCGGATGCTGGCGCAGAGAGAAAAGGTGGCAGCAATAGGAGAAATAGGTCTGGACTTTTATTATGATCACTCTGACCGGGAATCTCAGATATACTGGTTCCGTCGCCAGGTACAACTGGCCAACGAACTTGCCATGCCCATAGTGATCCATTCCCGCGAAGCAGACCAGATAACTATGGACATATTGAAAGAAGAAGGCGCTTTCAGCAAGGAACGCTGCAGCATGTTCCCCATGCGCACAGGACCCGGCGGAGTCCCTGAAAAGGACGCCCGCGTGCTTCTCCACTGCTTCAGCGGCAGCCGCGAGCTGGGACAGCAGTACGTTAAACTGGGGGCCACGCTGTCCGTTGCCGGACCGGTAACATACAAAAATAATAAGAAGACTCCGGAAGTGGTGGCTGCAATTCCGATGGAGTACCTGCTTGCAGAAACGGACTCCCCTTATCTGACTCCTGTTCCTTTCAGGGGCAAACCTAACAAGCCCATATATGTGGAACACACCATAAGGAGAATAGCTGCAATAAAGGGCATAACATACGAAGAGGCAGCAGAACGGACACTGAAAAATGCCATGCACTTTTTCGGAATTCTTGCCTGATATATTGCCTGATGTATTGATTTCCAGGCATGCAAAATTTTTTACATGCAGTGGAGTAAGAAATTTTACCCTGGCAGATGTAGAAATTTTTACATGTCCGTGAGGAAATATATTTTAACAGGTATCGAAGCACATTTTGACAAATTTCGAAATTTTCATGTGCTAAAATCAGCACATGAGTAATGTAAAAGCAGCTGCCAAGAGCACAGCAAAAACAATAAACAAAATAGACAAAATAAGTCGCGGTCGCGTAATGATAGCCGCTGCAGAAGCCGGCGGCGATACCGCCCTGTCATGCGGTCTGCCTGATGGCAGCCTGGCGTTCATACTGTCCGACGGCATGGGAAAAGGAGCAAAGGCTGCAGACGAAAGCCGTATGGTGACTTTCAGGCTCAAAGAACTGCTTAAGAACGGAACAGCGCCTTCAAGAGCCATAAAAACAGTAAACAGATATATGCTTGAACTGAACGGCGGCAGAGAAGATTTTGCAACCGTAGACCTGACTGTCATAGATAAACAGACAGGCGTTGCAAAGTTTTATAAGATGGGAGCAGCAACCTCCTTCATAATCCGCTGCGGAAAGATAAAAAGGATACAGCAGCCGGCGCTGCCTGTGGGTATTATACCCTCACTCAGTGCAACATGCATTTCCGTCAGGCTCAAGGCGGGAGATACGGTGATAATGCTTTCGGATGGAGTGACAGAAGCCGACCGACAGGACCTGGGAGCTCTGTGGCTGGAGGAATTTCTTCTCAAGGGAGTAGTCGGAATGGGGCCTAAAACCATGGCTGAAGCCATTGCTTCTGCAGCATGCAGGAAATACGGAAACCGTGAAACAGATGATTTGACAGTGGTTGTGGCAATGATAAAATAAAAAGTATATTAGTTTTAGATTGCGGACCGGTCATGCCAATGCAGCCGGCGCGAGGCACAAAACCGGGGATGGAACATGGACAATATGAAGAACAGGATACTGCAGACAATAAAGAAAAATAAGCTGCTTGAAGATAATATGCACATTGTTGTGGGACTCTCGGGAGGCCCTGATTCGGTGTGCCTTTTTGATGTGCTATGCAGGCTGAGTCAGGAAAAAAACTGGAAGCTTTACTGTGTTCATATAAATCATAAACTGAGGCCCAAAGCTGCAGAAGAAGACCAGCAATATGTACAGGACATGTGCCGGCAGAGAAATGTACCTTGTCGTGTCATAACAGCTGACTGCGGAGCCGTTGCCAGAGAACAAGGAATCACTTCGGAAGAAGCCGGCAGAAACATCAGGTACAAGGCTTTTGGAGAAATGGCATCCGAAATCGAAAAAACAGGCGTGGCAAAAGAAAAAATCGCCATAGCCCTTGCGCATAATGCCAATGATCAGTGCGAGACTATTCTGTTCAGAATCTTGCGGGGAAGCGGAACTGACGGCCTGGCAGGAATCGCATATAAACGATATGACGAAAATGGCTATGCCATAGTCAGACCTCTTCTGGACGCTGACCGCACAGAAATAGAAAGATATTGTCAGGAAAGGGAACTTTATCCGAGAATAGACAAGACCAACAGCGAAAACATATATACCAGAAACAAAATACGTAATCTTCTGATACCTTACCTGCGGGAAAATTTTAACGAAAACATAACCGAAACCATAAACAGACTCGGGAAAGCGGCATCAGCCGACAGAGACTTTATAAAGACAGAAGCTGCCGAAGCTTACTGCCATGCCTGCTGCGGCGACAGAAATCTTCTTTCCTGTACTTATTTAAAAAATCTTCACAAGGCCGTCAGATTCAGAGTTTATATTATGGCTCTGGGCAAGGTGGGAATGAACAGAAATCTGACATATGCCCACGCTGAGATGATAGATTCGGTGCTCTTTTCAGACACTCCATCGGCATCTGCAGAACTTTCGGACAGGTTCAGCGTCAGGAGAAGATACGAGAAACTGGAGTTTCTGGGACCACCATCGGCAGAACATACAGAAGGAATTTCTGACCGTGAAGATGGCGTAAAATGGCACATCCGTACTATGGCAGAGGCCGAGTTTGATGAATACCGCACTGCGGCAGAAGGCAGCTCAAAGATATACGGTGCTTTTTGCGGGGTTGAGGCCGGACAGCTTTGTATAAGAAGCCGCCGGAAGGGAGACCGCATAAACATAGGGAAAGGAACCAAAAGCATACAGGATATGCTGGTGGATGAAAAAGTGCCTCGGCACCTGAGAGATGCCATATTGCTGCTGGCCAGAGGCAATGAGATACTCTGGGTACTGCCTTCGGAACATTTCAGAAGCGAAAGACTCCGTAAAAAGGGGCGCTTTTCTGCGGATTACAAGGTTTCTGATACACCGGGCGGAAACATAATAGTCCTTGAAAAATTGTGATTGTTATGATAAAATATTTAGAATAATTTGTAAAATGAAACAAACATGTGAAAGGGGAAGAATGTGAAAAGGTTCGCGAAAAATATTGCTGTATATGTGATACTTTTCTTTGTTGTATTAGGAGTAGCAACAGCCTATAAGGGTATGGACAGCGAAAAGGTGGAGGTCAAGGAAGTACCTCTGTCACAGTTTGTGCAATACCTTGAGGACGAAGAGATAAAAGAGATAAATGTCACCGATACAAAACTCACCGGAAAGCTCAGCGAGACAAAAGTGGTATACACTTATGTGAACTCTGTGGTAGAACTGAGCATACTTAACGAGCAGTATCTGTTCCCTCAGATGCAGGAGGGCAAGCTCAAGTATGAAAGTGATGCGCCAAACAATACGGGTTCGGTGATTTTAAGTCTGCTGCCGACACTGTTTGCGGCAGGAGCGATAATTTTCCTGATTTACTTCATGATGAATCAGGGAGGCAACGGAAAGGCTTTTCAGTTTGCCAAATCCAGAGCCAAGATGGTTAAAGGCGGCGAAAAGAAGGTCACTTTTGCCGATGTTGCAGGTCTGGACGAAGAAAAGCAGGAACTGGAGGAGGTTGTGGACTTCCTCAAGTATCCGAGAAAATACAAGGAACTGGGAGCAAGGATACCTAAGGGAATTCTGCTGGTGGGTCCTCCGGGAACAGGAAAGACCTATGTTTCAAAGGCAGCCGCAGGTGAAGCAGGAGTACCGTTCTTTACCATAAGTGGATCTGACTTTGTTGAAATGTTCGTAGGTGTGGGAGCCTCACGTGTAAGAGATCTCTTTGATCAGGCCAAGAAAAATTCTCCGTGCATAGTGTTTATTGACGAAATAGATGCTGTGGGACGTAAGAGAGGTGCCGGAATAGGCGGAGGCCATGACGAGAGAGAGCAGACTCTCAATCAGCTTCTGGTGGAGATGGATGGATTTGCCGAAAACTCAGGAATTATAATTCTTGCGGCAACCAACAGACCTGACATTCTTGACCCTGCCCTGCTGAGACCGGGCAGATTTGACAGACAGATCGTCATAGGCGTACCTGACATAAAAGGCAGAGAAGAAATTTTCAAAATTCACAGCAAAAATAAACCTCTTGCCGATGACGTGACACCGGGTGTGCTGGCACGTAGAACTCCGGGATTCACGCCTGCTGATATAGAAAATCTCCTTAACGAAGCTGCACTGATTACCGCTCGAAGAAACGGACGATACATCAGAATGGAAGAAATAGAAGAAGCTATAACCAAGGTTATTGCAGGACCTGAAAAGAAGAGCAGAGTAGTAAGTCCAAAAGAAAGAAAGCTTACTGCTTATCACGAGGCAGGTCATGCAGTGGTTGCAAGATGTATACCTGACAGCGACCCTGTTCATCAGGTTACTATCATTCCAAGAGGCAGAGCCGGCGGATTCACCATGACGCTGCCGAAGGAAGATAGAAGCTATGAGACAAGAAACGGCATGAGAAATGCCATAGTTCACCTTCTGGGCGGACGTGTGGCAGAGGCTCTGACTCTGGACGATATCAGCACCGGAGCAAGCAATGATATAATGAGAGCTACCGAAATTGCTCGCGATATGGTTACAAAATACGGATTCAGTGACAGAATAGGAACCGTAAATTACAGCAACTCAGAAGAAGTGTTCCTTGGAAATGATTTTACCACTCATAAGAATTACTCTGACCAGGTGGCAAGAGAAATCGACGAGGAAGTTAAGAGAATAATAGAAGAGGCCTATGCGGAGGCAGAAAGACTCCTCAAAGACAATATGGATATTCTCACCAGAGTGGCAGAGGCTCTGCTGCTGGTAGAGACCATAGATGGTGAGCAGTTCGAAGACCTCTTTACCGGAAAGGTTACTGCCGAGGAGCTTGCTGAAAAAGTGAGAATCGACAGTGAAGTCAGAAAGGCAAGAGATGATGAGGAAGCTGCAGAAAATGAGAGACTTCGCCGCGAGGAGGATGAGCGCCTGAAAGCGGAACTTGAGAAGTACGACACCGATTATATGGATGAGGATATTGCAGAAGAAGAGGCTCATGAGGAAAAGCCTGCGGAAGAAGAGGCCCATGAGGAAGTGAATAAAGATGAAAGTGACAGTTAGAGACTGCCTGCAGCTGGATGTATTCAGACAGAGCGTGGTGGTGGCAGGTGAGAAGAACCTGGACAACCGTATAAAAAACATATCGGTAATGGATGCCGGAAGCGCAGCGGAGGCGGCAAAATATAGCGCAAGACGTGAAGAACTGATTCTGACAGCCTTTTCTGCCATGAGAAATGATACTGATGAACAGTGTGATACGGTAAAAGCCCTGGCACGAGGGGGAATTGCAGGTCTTGTAGTTTTCCAGCGTGAGGCAGCAGCCGATAATCATAACTATAAAGAGGTCATAGATGCCGCCGAAGAAGCAGGTCTGCCGCTTGTCATACTTGTAAACGGCAGAGATATCGACTATTCGGATGTGATTGCCGAGGTCATGGAAAACCTGCTTTACGGCAACAATTTCAAAAACAGCCTTATAAATAACACCATATTTCACCTTCTCAACTTCGAGAAACACAGCAGTTTTCAGCAGGCTCTCAGAGAAGCTGCCATAAGCAACGAGTTTCAGGTGGTTCTTCTCAGCGAAGAGTTTAATCCGGTGCTTACGGTTGAGACAAGGCATAAGACAACCATTGACACGGCCATAAGAAAAGGACGGGAAGTGGCTCTTAATCTGGGCAGTGTTTACAGCCTTGTGGATATAGACGGCGTACTTACTTATTGGGGCACAGCCAGCATACGCAACGAGAAGTACTATCTTCTTATTGTTGACAATGAGGACAATTATTCCTCAGGTGAGATAACAAAGCTGGCAGAAATAATTGAACTTGCCATGGGCATGTGGAAATTCACTCCTGAAAGGGATGCCAGGACGGAATTCGTGAAAGCTCTCGTAAGAGGAAACAAGAGCCTTGCATATTCCCTCAAGGACGAAGTAGGAGTGAAACCTCAGGATATTATATCAGTATTCTACGCCAGAGATCTGAACAGCCGTCAATGCGGCAGCACCATTGACAGATACGAAGAGAAAAACCTTCTTAAGACAATAAAGGTTTATGAAGACAACGAAACCTATGGAGTGATACTCAAGGGAGAAACTCCTGAGGGCGAAGAAACAGGTGAAAAGAACGTCTGCATCAGGCTTTTTGATGAACTGAAAGAGGACAAGCAAGGCAGAATTTTCCACGTGACAGGAGTGGATGGAATAGAGGGAGCCGGAGACGGATTCCATCTCATAAACGAGACCTGGGCATTTGTGGGTCATATATTCCCTTACAAGAGAGTATTCACCAAATATGAGCTTGCCCTTGTCAGCAACTGCATGAGCATTCAGGTACAGGGCGGATACATCAAAAAGAACTTCACCGAGCTGCTGGCAGGATTCCGCAAGGAAGGAGACAACAAAACAAGACAACTCCTTGAGACTCTGGAGACCTTTGTGCTGGATGCAGGTATGAACAGCGGGAAGACGGCTGAATTCATGGGAATACATACTAACACAGTACAGTACAGACTCAAGAAGATTAACGAAGTTTTGGGTGCAGATATTACAGGCAACCGCGTGATACCGGGGCTGACCATTGCATTGGCTCTGCAGAGGCTTGAGACGGCATCAAAATAAAAGAAAGGAAAAGGATTATCATGAAAGAATTGCGAATAGGCAGCTTAAAACTGGATAATCCTTTTTTGCTTGCACCTCTGGCAGGTATTACAGATGCTCCGATGCGCAGGCTTTGTCACAGACAGGGTGCAGCGCTGACATATACGGAGATGGTAAGCTGCAAGGGAATGTGGTATGGAGACCGCAACACCGGAAAGCTTTTGTACACATACCGGGACGAGCAGCCTGTGGGTTACCAGATTTTCGGCCATGAGCCTGAGGTGATGGCATATGCGGCAAGAGAAATATCATCTATGCCCGGAAAACTTATAGATATAAATTTCGGATGTCCGGTTCCCAAGATAGTAAAAAACGGAGAAGGTTCTGCCCTTCTTAAAAACCCTGATCTCATTTACGATATAGTTGCTGCTGTAGTTAAAAACACCGACAAACCGGTGACGGCCAAGATAAGAACAGGATGGGATAAAGACAGCATCAATGTTGTAGAAGTTGCTCATGCCATTTCTGCGGCGGGAGCATCAGCCATAGCTGTTCATGCCAGAACCCGTGAGCAGTACTACAGCGGGAAGGCAGACTGGTCCATGATTGCGTCAGTTAAAAGAGCCGTGGATATTCCCGTAATAGGGAACGGTGACGTTACCGACGGGAAAGCAGCCATATCCATGATGGATGAAACCGGCTGTGATCTGGTGATGATAGGACGCGGTGCCCTTGGCAATCCGTGGATATTCAGAGAAGCTCTGGCGGCCTGGCGTGGAGAGGAGATTCCTCCTCAGCCAAGTAAAGATGAAAAAAAAGCTATGATGATATCTCATCTCGAAGATCTGACGGAACTCAAAGGCGAATATGCCGCAGTAAGGGAGATGCGCAAGCATGTGGGATGGTACCTTAAAGGTGTTCCCGGTGCCGCAGCTTTTCGCGGTATGGTGAATAACATAACAGACAGTAATGAGCTGATAAAAGCCATAAAAAGCATATAGGAGGAAGACGTTATGAAGTACAATTTTGATGAAATCATTGAAAGAAGAAACACCAATGCACTTAATACCGATGGCTTTAGAGGATACATTTTCCATGCGGGCCCGGAAAAAGTTTTTCCGTTCAAGGATGAGGAATTTATACGCATGTGGGTAGCCGACATGGAATTTGCGACACCTCCAGAAATCAGAGATGCCATGAAGGCCAGAATAGATAAAAAAATCTTTGGTTACAGCGGCGTATATGATTCCGAGTATTATGACATTTTTTCAAAATGGTGCAAGGACATGTACGACTGGGAATTCCCGCAGGAACAGCTGAGATTTTCAGCAGGCATAATTCCTGCTCTATACCAACTGGTAGAAGATCTGGTGGCACCGGACGGCAAATTCCTGACACTGGCGCCGGCTTACGGATATTTCCTGCATGCAGCTGAATACAATGATGTGGAACTGGTAACATCCAATCTGAAGAATGATAACGGATATTTCACTATAGACTTTGATGATCTTGAAAAGAAAGCTGCTGATCCGGATGTGAAGCTGCTTATGTGGTGCAATCCTCACAATCCTACGGGAAGAGTATGGACTCAGGAGGAGTTGAAGAAAGTTGCAGATATTGTAGAGAAGAATGACCTCTGGATAATATCAGATGAGATACACTGTGACCTTCTCAGACAGGGACTTCGTCACACTCCTATGGCAAAAGTGATGCCGGACTACAACAAGCTTATAACCTGCATGTCTGCCAGCAAGACTTTCAACATGGCCGGACTTATGCATTCAAATATAATAATAAGAGATCCGGAGCTTAATGCTCATTTCCTGGCAAGAGACAAGAATCTGGGTTCCGTAAATCCCGTTTCCCTGGAAGCGCATAAGGCGGCATACCAGAAAGGGGGCCCATGGCTGGCTCAGCTTAAGGAATATCTGGACGGAAACTTCAGGTTCATGAAAGAATATCTGGACGAAAACGTGCCGGGAGTGGTATGCTACATACCTGAAGCCACATATCTTGCATGGGTTGACATGAGAAATGCTCTGCCTGATGTTGATGATCTCTGCGGATTCTTTGCAAATGAAGCAGGAGTTCTTCTGGAAGGCGGGGATGCGCTTTTCGTAGGAAATGCCCAAGGATTCATAAGATTAAATCTTGCAATGCCTAGAGCGCTTATCGAGGAAGGCCTGAAACGCATGGCAGAAGCAATCAAGAAACATAAAGGAGAATAGTTATGGAAATAAGGAAGGCTACTTTAGACGATTTAAAAGAAATAGCAGCAGTTGAAGCTGAATGTTTTCCTGCAGCGGAGGCAGCCAGCGAAGAATCTCTCAGGAAGAGACTTTCGGTCTTTGCCGACCATTTCTGGCTTCTCTTTGATGGAGACAAAATGGTGGGCTTTGTCAATGGCATGGTCACAGACGAACCTGATCTTTCTGACGAAATGTATGACGACGCTTCCATGCACAATCCTGACGGAAAGTGGCAGATGATTTTCGGTGTGGACACCATACCTGAATATCGCCGACAGGGATGTGCCGGAAAAGTGCTCAGCAGAGTAATCGAAGACGCAAGGAAACAGGGAAGAGAAGGACTGGTTCTGACATGCAAGGACAAACTTATCTACTACTATGCAAAGTTCGGATTCGAAAATGAAGGTCTGTCCAAATCTGTTCACGGTGACGCCGTGTGGTACCAGATGAGACTTAAATTTTAAGACCGGTTAAATGCACAGCGCCTGTGGCTCTGATAAGGAGAAGCAGACGCTGTTTTTATCATACATACATTCCCATCGCTTGTGCTATATGCCGCATTAAGTGCTGTGTACTGCAACATTGGCGAGGCAGGCAGAAAAACAGATCAGAAAAAAGAGAAACCGTATAGCGAGCCAATTACATGGGGGCTTGTGCCAATGAATTGAAAACAGATGGATGTATATGGAAGGATGGTTTAAGAATGACTAAGAAGAAGGTTGCCTTTATCTGCGTACACAATTCGTGCCGCAGTCAGATTGCAGAAGCTCTGGGGAAACATCTGCGAGGAGATGAATTTGACTTTTACTCCGCCGGAACAGAAACAAAGCCGCAGATAAACCAGGACGCAGTAAGGCTGATGAAACAGCTTTACGGTATAGATATGGAACAGGCCCAGTTTAGCAAAACCGTTGATAAAATTCCTGCGCCTGATATGGCAATTTCAATGGGATGTGAGGTAGGGTGTCCGTATATAGGAAGGGATTTTGACTGCGACTGGGGAATTTCTGATCCCACAGGTGAAAGCGACGAGAGGTTCACGGAAACAATCAAGCATATTGAAGAACATATCCTTGCTCTGTAAATTACAATAATTGACATCAAAGAAGAATGATGAGAAAGTAAAAAGGCGCGCATTTTGATGCGTGCCTCTTTTGATAATATCTTTCTTTTTATTGAAGTTTCCAATACTTGAATTAACCGAAGTATCTCTCCAGCAGACCCTTCAGAGCCTTGCCGTGTCTTGCTTCGTCTTTAGCCATTTGCTTGGCATATCGCTTCGCTCATGCCCTCGCAGGGGAGATACCTGCTTCAGAATATTGAAATTACAATGGTTTAACTAATAACAAAAGCTGTACAACTTATAACAACTATGAACAATTATTGAAAACCTCTTAAGAAATTAGTTCAAAAAAGAACAATTTAGGAGGCTTTTATTATGTCAAAAGAAAAAAGTGTAGGTGTATTTCAGCTTGAAAATGGTAATTGGGGATATCGTTTAGTAATAACCATTGATGGAAAAAGGAAATCACTCAAGAGAACAAAAGATGAAAATGGTAAAGTGTTTAAAAGTCAAAGAGCGGCCGCAAGAGGTAGAGCAGAAGCTTTAAAAACTATTCAGTACAATGAAATGGTTAATAAAGAAAATGGTCCTGTAAGAAAAACAGTCAAAGAAATCTATGATGAGTACAGTTTGTGTGGAAGAAAGGACAAAGCCTTTGCAACTATAAAAAAACAAGACGCACTCTGGAACAATCATCTGCTTCATTCTTTTGGAGATAAATATGTGGATGAGATAAGAGTTGCAGATATAAATGATTACTTGGCTGAACTATATAATGTTAAAGATTATTCTTATGGATACACAGAAAGCTTCTTGAAAATGTTTTATTTGTTATTCGGACAGGCTTATTCAAGAGGATACTTGTCAACAAAAGATTACAATAGGTTATGTATGAATAAAAACAGTAAAATTAAAATGCCGAAGAAAAGGTCAACAGATGTAAAGGAGATAGAAATATATACAGACAAACAAATAGCCGCATTTGACAAATACTTTGAAGATAAGAATGTTAAGACGGCTGACGTATATTTTATTTTGTTAATGAAAATTTGATTGACAAAAAGGAATGTAGATGCTAAAATTGGGTTAACCAATTAAGGGGGATGAAGAATTTCTATGGAAGATGATCGGTTGTTATATCAGCAGACTATAGATAAGATATATGAATTAATTGATAGCGGTAGTGTGGAGCCGGGAGAGAGATTCCCGCCAGAGAGGCAACTCACACAAAGATGGGGAGTGAGTAGAAACACTTTGAGGGACGCTTTTCACATTTTAGAGCATAGAGGGCTCATCGTATCTAAGCATGGAAGTGGGAGATACTTGAGAAAAAAAGGGGAGCATACGGAAGCGAAAGGAACAATAACTACCCATTTTGATAATATTTCTCAAAATTTAGAAAGATATTCACTTTGTGATATATACTATACAAGACAACTTCTTGAACCAAAAATTGTTGAAAATGTAGCTAGAAGTGCCTCGGAGGAAACAATTAAATCCATTAGAAAGGGATTTGAGGCGTATTCAAAAATACTAAATGAAAGCGGTAAAACTGACGATGAGTTAGAAATCCATAGACTATATGCATCTGGATGTGATAATTATTTTTTGGTCGAGATGGCGATGATTGCTTATGAAGGTACTGAGGATTTGATGAGAAACAGATTTGAAATTGAGTATTTTCGAAGACATTCAGTTAAGGAAAACTTGAAGGATCATGAGCGTATTATACGAGCGATAGAAAGGAGGGATACAGAGGCTGCTAATAGGCTTATGTTTAATCATCTGCAACAAACTTTGAACATGATGATATAGAATTTAGTTCACTTCAACTTTAAGGCTGCTGTATTGTGGCAGAAGAAGTGAACTAAAAAAATAATTCAAGTGGTTCACCCTAACTGAAAATAGAAAGAACCAATTTAAAGCTACACGTTATGAGAACTGAAGGAGATTTAGAAAGGAGATTCATTATGGACG
Source organism: Firmicutes bacterium UBA1702 (assembly GCA_002320005.1). Lineage (GTDB taxonomy): Bacteria > Bacillota > Clostridia > Peptostreptococcales > Anaerovoracaceae > Fimisoma. The sequence continues at coordinate 35,202 of DCJK01000018.1, read as the reverse complement.
AAAAAGTTAAAAGTCTTTATGAAGAATTAGCCACTGAACTTAATTTAGAGTACACAATGAAGAATATTACAACAATGACAGAAGATACTCCATATAGAGTTTCAGGTTTTGGCCAAGACAAAAAAGCTGCTGAATTTATTTGTAAAAAGTTAGCCGAATATGGATGCGATGAAACAGGAATACAAGAATTTCACACTTACAACAGCAGACCTGGCACTTCAGAATTTACGTTAATTGAACCTGAAATCAAAGAAATAGAAAGTCTTCCTTGCTGTCATGTTGAAGCAACACCGGAAGGAGGCGGCATCTATGAAGTGGTGTACGTTGGATCTGGCGGAGAAGAAGATTATATCGGAAAAGATGTCGTTGGTAAGGCTGTTTTAGTTGAGGTTTCGTATGCACCAGCCACACCGGAGAAAGCGGTGATAGCTGAGAAGAAAGGTGCATCAGCTATGATTTGTATGAATTGGGGACCAATCGATCAAAAGGAAATATGTATGCGAGGTCTCAAAGGGGTTTGGGGAAATCCAACTCCGGAAAGTTATCAAAAGATACCGAAAATTGTTGGGTGCAGCATATCAAGACCCGATGGTGAGTATTTAAGAGATTTATGCAAGAATGGGAGCACTGTCAAGATAAAGTTAAATGTTACTGCTGAGCGATTGTGGGAAACCTTGGCACAACCATACGCAATTATTAAAGGGAGCGAAGAACCGGAGAATTTTTTGTTGATTTCCGCACATCTCGAAGCTTGGGGTCCAGGTGTAACTGATAATGCGACAGGAGATGCGACACAGATGGAAATCGCTCGCGTCCTTGCAAAGCATAAAGACAAGTTAAAACGCAGTGTCTATTTTGTATTTTGGAATGGACACGAAATAGCTGAAGCTGCAGGTTCTACATGGTTTGCAGATTACTTTTGGGATGAATTATCAGAGAATTGTATAGGATATTATAATATCGATTCAACAGGCATGAAAGGTACTAAAATTTATCAAGCTGATGCATCCAGAGAGTTGAAGGATTTTGCGCTTGAAATGGGAACATATGCACTTGGCGAAGAAGTAAGGTACAATACATTGAGAAAAATAGGAGACCAATCATTCTTTGGATTAGGAATCCCGTCTATTTTTGGTCACATGTGTTTTGACGATGAAGAACTTGCCAGAACTAACGGGGCATCCTTTGGATGGTGGAATCATACTACAAAAGATACGTTGGATAAAGTGAGCTTAGAAAATTTAGATAAGGATAATAAGGCACAACTTGCGTATGTTTTAGGGATAGTCAACAGCGAAATACTTCCATATAATTTCGAGTATACCGCTAGAGATATCAATGAGAAGGTGCAGGATTTAGTGGAACACACTTCCAAGATCATGAATCTTACAAAGTTAAAAGAGCAAGCAGAACGTCTTGTTAAAAATGTTGAAGTGCTTAATAGTTTTATACAAAGCGTTCCTAAAAGCGACCAAGAGATTTGCAGCAACATAAACCATGTTTTAATAAAGTTGAGTAGAACTTTGACAGGACCATTTTATACAGCGACCGATAAGTATTCACAAGATAGCTATGGGCTGAGCATTCTTTCAAAGCCGATACCTTTGCTGTATCCGTTGTACAATATGCTTAAAATGAGTGATGAAGACTTAGAATACAAGCTGCAATATACGCAAATGTTGAGAAACAGGAATTATCTTACTGACTCCCTTCGGGTGGCTAATGATTGGATAGAAACACTTCTAAAATAAGGTGGAGCGGGTTATGAAAAGAGAGGAAAAGCGTAGATTGTTAGTCATAATCCCTAATTATAATATGGGGAAGGAGACGCTGTACAATCGAAAAAAGATGCTTGAAAACATGGGGATTGGTGCGACAGACATAACGGTTGAGGATATATGTGGCGGACCTGATTCGATCGAATCTGAATATGATGAAGTGATGGCAGGAAAATATATTTTAGATAGAATTCGCACTGCTTCAAAAAACGAATTTGATGCAATCATAATATATTGCGCAAATGATCCTGTAATAAACGCGGCGAGAGAGATTTCTGAAATTCCTGTTATCGGACCAGGGTATACATCTATTATGATTGCGCAAGATTTGGCAGCGAACTATTCTTTTGTTACGGTTCTTGATAAGATGATACCTTTAGTCAGACGTAAAATAAGTGCCTTTGGATTTGATCATGCAAGATGTGCATCGATTAGGAGCATCGGAGTCGAAGTGACAGAGTTGGATCGAAATAAAGATGCTTTGTATGAACATGTTTTAGAAGTTTGTAGGAAATGTAAAGATGAGGATGGAGCGCATGCAATTGTTTTAGGTTGCCTTGGAATGGCAGGATTCGGAAAGAGAATTTCTGAGGCACTCAAAATACCTGTTTTAGATCCAGCAGAAGTATGTATAAAATATGCGGAATTAATATGCGTCGCTGGATTAATGTATAGTGCTAAAAGCTACAGATAAAAGTATTTTATCAAAAGAAAGGAGAAAGACCATGAAAGTTGATTACACAGGAATGACAAAAGCTGGAGAAGCGACTGTACGTATGGCCATTTATGCAGCTCAAATGTATTATCATTTGACTTATCAAATGGTTCAAGACTATGGAGAGGAAGCTGCAACGAAAACCATAAAGAAAGCAATGCATGAATTTGGCGTTGAAAGAGGCAAAAACATCAGAGCCGAGGTTGATGAAAAAGGTTTGGAACCGACTGTTCAGAATCTTGACAAATGCTATGATATGCCAATTGACGATGGTTGGGCTCCGGACCGTGATAGGGAGGACGTTCCAGATAACTATTCTAGGACGGATAAATGTTGGTATGCCGACTTTTGGATGGAAAGAAACTGGCATAAAATTGGTCGACTTTATTGCGAAGTTGATGATGCAATTCGAGAAGGCTTTAGCGAAGATTTGATATATGTTCCAGACAAAAATATTATAGATGGAGATGGATGGTGCGATAGTAAAACTTATTATAGGAGTAAGATGAACAAATAAATAAACGTCAAACTGCTAAATCGAGAGAGCAAATTGACAGGAGGTACAAAATGGAGAATAAAAAGAAAAGTAATGTGATGACCTATTTACTGATAGGAGGCGCGTATGTGTCATTTTGCGTAGGAGCAAGTTTCAGTACAGGCAATGAACTGATGCAATATTTTGCATCCTATGGCGTATTCGGTATCTTAGGAGCGATAATAGCAACTGCGTTATGTTTGCTGCTTATAATTGTTCTCATTCGTGATGCGCAAAAATATAATTTGCCAGATATGAAAACTTTATTTGTTCATTATGGTGGCAAATATTTGGGCGCCGCATTATATGTATATACTGTATTCTATCTATTTGTACTAGTTGTTATGCTAGTGGCAGGTGCAGGTGCAGTATTTGAAGAGCATTTTGGAATCAGCAACATGCTTGGTAGAGGAATTCTAACATTAGCAATGTTCTTGACTGTAATTCTGGGATTAAACAAACTTTTGGATATCTTGGGGAAATTATCATTTGTAATTTTAATTATGATGATTGTTGTCGCGCTGATAGGGATATTTAATCCTGTAGATGGTATTATCGAAGGAAGTAAACTTGCGTTGGAAACTCCTAGTAATATAGTTGCGCGTCAAGGATCGAATTGGTTTATGAGCGGATTAATGTACTTTTCCTGGGCTATTTTATGTCAGACATCCTTTGTCGCTAGTCTTGGAAAAAGCAGTCTGTACAAAGAAAGTGATTTAAGAAAAGGGATGTATTTCGGAGGTTTTGGTTTCATGCTTATGGCAACCGTTCCTTCTATTGCGATAATTGCAAACTTTAGTATTTGCAAGGGTTCTTCAATACCTACAATTGCAATTGCAAAAAGTATCAATCCTATTCTTGCAGTGCTGTTTAGTTGTGTAGTTGTAATTGCAATTTATACCACATGTTCCCCTATTTGTTGGTCTGTTGCAAATGCCTTTATAAAACAAGAGCAACGTAATTTTAAGTGGATGGTTGCGGGAATGCTGATATTAGCATTTATAGGAAGTAATTTAGGATCATTCACTGATATATTATATTTAGGTACATCTGTTTCTGCATATGTTGGTTTTGTATTTATTGCAACTGTCATTTTTACGATAGTAATAAGAAAACCTAAAGGAACTCTTTCAGAATGCGGAACTGAATGCGTGGATAAGGAGTGAATTGGATTGATGGATGAGATAGATGAGAGATTGATAAACAAGTGCATCAATCTTAGACACGACATTCATAAATATCCTGAAATCTCAGGATGCGAAACGGAGACAAAAAATAGATTAATAAGTTTCATAAGTGAAAATACGCATCTTAAGATACAAGATATGGGCAAATGGTTTTATGCCGTATATGAGTCTGGTAAAAAAGTACCGGGTATATTATTTAGGGCAGAACTCGATGCTGTAGCCATTCAAGAAACTGGAAGTCCTCAATACAAATCTTTGGTACCGGGAGTCGGTCATTTATGTGGTCACGATGGACATCAAGCGGCATTAGCAGCAGCAGCAGTAGAGATTGACCGAACTGGGGCAAACCAAGATGTATACTTTTTATTTCAACATGCAGAGGAAACGGGTGAGGGCGCACGAGAATGTGCGGAGCTTCTTGAAGATAAATCTATCGGTCAAGTTTACGGATTTCATAATCAACCTGGATGTGAATACAAAACTGTAATGATTCGGAAAGAGGGGACTGCGCATTATGCATCCAAAGGGATTATCATACAGTTCAAAGGCAGAGCAACTCATGCGGCAACGCCGGAGAAAGGATTGAATTCCGCATTTCCTTTATCAGAACTTGTGACTAGGGTTAATGATTGGAACAATTTGGATTCATATATAGGTGATGTTTTGTGCACTGTAGTTGGCATAAATGCAGGCGGCAGAATTTTCGGTATGCAAGCCAGTGATGGAGAGCTATGCTTAACGGTAAGAAGTTGCTTTCAAGAAGATATGAATAAACTACAAGAAAGAATCATGGAAGATGTGAAATTCACAGCTGATAAATATTCCATGGAGTTCAATATCTCATATTGTGATGAGTTTCCAGTGACAGAAGTATCGGAAGTGTGCTCGAAAATATTGGAAGATGTATGTAAAAAAGAAAATGTAAAATTTAATTACATAGAAAATCCAGACAGAGCTTCTGATGATTTCGGTTGGTATACAATGAATACAGCTGGGACTGTATTTTACATTGGCGACGGCACCACATGCCCAGAGTTGCACTCTTCAAATTTTGATTTTCCAGATGGATTGATTTCGTTTATCGCAAAATTAATAGTTGCAATAGCGAAACATACGTAGAAAGAATCATCACGCTTCTAGATAACAGGCTTGCGGATTTCTAGAAAGAATTGCAGCGCAGTTGATAAATAAATCAAGCAAAGCGGCAGTGCGGGAGGCAAAGACAGATAAAGACGTATACATTAAAAGGAGTGTCCCGCGAACTAAGAGGCAAAACGTGGAGCAATCGCTACAGAAAGAAAATCGGCAGACGAGCAAAAAAACGGGGTATCCGAAGTTAATTGGGGTTTTGCAATTTTTCTTCGGGTCACTCACTGGGGTTTCGGCTCCAAACCGGCCTGAAAAGAATGCGTACTTTAATGAGGTCTTCAAATGGGGACATTCGATGGGGGCATTCGTTAGGGTCTGGAAAATAATAAGAATAGATGAACCTGGCTTGCTTAAATGACAGCCAGGTTCTCTTTTAAAATGCGCAGATTCCAGTTGATTTGATATGTTAGTTAAAGCCTATATTGTTTTCTTTATGCATTATGCATCTTTCCCATCCAATGCCGGATTAGTTCTTGCAGCAAACAGGAAACGATTGCGCAAGTGTTCGAAATTAGAGAATCCCCGGCATAATCTTTTTAGGTCTTTGGCCTTTCGATTCAGAGATTCCATAGGTCCGTTTGACAGCCTTGAGTTATGCTTGTCGCCGGAAACTATCTTAGTCATCATTATGAATGAGTTGATAATCGGCTGTCGGAATCTTTTGAGCAGCTGGGAAAAGTTGATAAAAATCGGTTCGCCACAAGCAGCATAAAATTTGATAAGCTCATCAAGCTCAATTGAAGCCTGCTCAGGATTACCTGCATTACGGCTGTTGAAGGTAATGTATCTTTCTTTGAGATTCCGAAGGTCTTTAAGCTTGGGATAATACTTAAAGAGAAGATCCTCATAACGATAAGTATTCATCTGGCAATTGAAATGACGGTCATAGAACGTTTCGTACTGATAGTTCACATTCTTCTGGTTTTTAGTAACCAGCCATCTTTTCTTTTGGAGGAGATAAAGCTTATCTGATGGGAGTTTTAAAGCATTTTTGATTTCATAAGGTTTCTTGCCTTGCGCCTCAAGGTCATCCTTGATAGCGCCGATTTCCTTCCTCAAATCTCGGATTAATTCACGGATGTAGTTTGTGATGGCATTGTTAATCCATTGAGATACATGGAAGGAGTCAACGACGCTGACTGCATTGGGAAAATACTTGTTTACATATTCGAGATAAGGATTGTACATATCGGATATTAAATACTTTACCTGACGTCGTTCTGAGATGGGTATGCCTGAGAAATATGGATGAGTAATTTCGCTGCGCCGACTGATAAGCATATCAATAGGCTCTCCGGTATGAAAGTCCTGAATGATGAGCACATATTTGCATTTACTATCCATCTCCATATGTACTTCGTCTATGCAGGAGACTGTGAAAGTTTTTCTGTAAATTAGCCTTCTATGGTAATTAGATAGCTTTGACGCTCGCATTTCAGCAGGTGTCTTGCTTGCTGACAATATAAACTATGATTCAAAAAATGTCAAGGACTCCTTCGGTTTTTCGGAGGAGTCCTTGCTTCTCTCTTGGCTAGTTTAGCACGGGATACGTCCCTCGTACATTACAGTAAATTCTCCGTAAACCTTGCCCCAGTTTCTCAGCGGCAGGTACCATTTCTTAGTAGCCTGCAGGGTTGAAAGATAGAGGGTTTTCAGCAGAGCTTTATCGCTCGGGAAAACTGACCTTTGGCGATTGAGTTTCTTGTATGTGCTGTTCAGGCTCTCAATGGCATTGGTCGTGTAGATGACTTTCCTGACATCGTTGGAGAATTTGAAAATCGGGCTTATCACATCCCAGTTCTGGGCCCAGCTCTTCATGGCGTTAGGATACTTTGGTTCCCATTTCTCTGTTACGCGTTCTAACTGAGCTCGTCCCTGCTCCTCGCTCGGCGCAAGGTATATTGTCTTTAAATCCGTCGCAAAGGCTTTCATATCCTTGTATGGTACGTATTTAAGGGTATTTCTGACCTGATGTACTATGCACCTCTGATATTCGGTATCAGGAAAGGCAGTTCCTATGGCTTCTTTAATCCCTGTTAATCCGTCTGCGCAGATTATCATAACATCCTTTACTCCACGGTTTTTAAGCTCGTTCAGAACTCCAAGCCAATATTTGCTGCTTTCATTTTCTCCAATCTGGAGGCTGATTACATCCTTTCTGCCATCCAGTGTGATTGCAAGAATTACATATGCTGCAAGCTTCTTTATGCGGTTATCTTCTCTTACAGAAAAGTGAACTGCATCTATGAACATAATCGGATAAATCTCATCCAAAGGACGATTCTGCCAATCATCGATATCCTGCAATATCTTGTCTGTTACATCGGAAATGAAGCTCTAAGAACACTCAAAACCGTAGATTTCCTCTATTTGCTCGGATATCTGCCTTGTAGTAAGACATCTGGCATACATACTGATAATCTTCTGGTCAATTTCAGATATGTCTTTCTGATGCTTTTTCACAACCTGAGGCTCAAAGGTACTGTTTCTGTCCTGGGGAACATCTACCTGAAATTCGCCATAGGAACTCCGGATATTCTTTTTCTTGGTTCCATTGCGGTAGTTATCTCCGGGTTCTCGGGTCTGGCTGCGCTCATAACTCCCATAGCCAAGATGCTCGTCCATTTCGGCTTCCATCATGGACTTGATGGTGCCTCCAAGCAGATCTTTCAGTGCTGCCTGAATATCATCGGCGGTCTGTATATCATACTCGTCGATAAGGGCTGCGATGATGTTCTTTTTGTTTTCGTTGAGCGGTTTTACCTTGTAAACTTCTTTTTTCTTTGCCATAAAAATAGCCTCCTATGATAATTTGATTTTACCATAGAAGGCTATTGATCAGTTTATTAAATTTACAGAAAACCTTTCACAGTCTCGATTTTCGATTTTTTACGGCTCGTAATTCGATAAAATATCATTCCTCGTTTTTTTATAATCTTCTAACACATATTCAGGGGAAAGTATTTTAACTTTTTTACCTAGTCCAAATAGCCATCCATAGAACTGCGGACTGACATTAACAGGAACTCTGACAAGGAATGTCTTCGGATTCTTTGGGTTTTGCATTAAAAATATGTCTGTACCAAACCGGTCGATGAAGACACCTGCAAGGTCATTAGCCGCCTCAAACATAATGCTTTCTTCTTTTCCGCCAAACATTCCAAAGGTTTTTTTAGAATAGTCAACAATATCAAACTTTTTAAAAACTTCTTGACCTTCTCTTTCATCAGGAAGAATCTTTATAGAAGACATTTTATCTACTCTATAATGTTTAAGCTTTTGCGTTCTACTATCATAAGCAATTAAATAGTAATTATCTTCACTTAAGGAAACGGCACAAGGGCTTGTGATAAAAGGTTTTTAGCCTTTCCACTTTGCAAGTTGCTTGTCTGCATCCCATCTTAAATAATCAAATGATATTTTATGATTGTTTACAATAGCAAAATATATATCATCCAAATTCTTGAAGACTTTATCATTCATAGTTTTAATTCTCTTATGAGAGAGTATTCCTCTATCTAGAACTGTACTATCATAAGTAGTACCTAGCTTCTTTATTTTAGTGATTAAATCTTTTGATTTTTTATCTGTTAAGAATTTTGAAGCGGCTACTGAGTCGACAAGGAATTTTAACTCCGTTGTGTCGAACAAGCGTGTTGGGTGGTGGTATTTATAACCGCCCTTTTCCGCAACACCTACAATCTCAAAACCTGATTGATTCAAAAGGCTTATGTCAGTATATACTGTTCTTCTGTCTACTATTATGCCTTTGTCTAAAAGATACTTTAGAATGTCAGACATTGTGATGTAGTGCTTATCATCTGTTTTTTCTAAAAATAGTTGTTGCAAATAGATTAAAATTAATTTTTTACTTTCAGACTTTTGGCTTGTCATAATTCTTCATTCCTTTTGTCTTTTGTATTGTTGTAAGAGGCGGAGCCTCTTACAACATAGTTAAAGTATATCATCAATATAACTTTTTTGTTATTCTTATTTATAAATAATAGACAAGTAAAAAAGTTATTACTTTTATTCAAAATTTAAAACTTGCATGTATTTTTGTCCTATTGTTCTGTATTCACCATTATCTAACTTTTCTTTTATTACTCTTGATTCTATTGTGAAATCATCAAATCTTATTTTCTTTAAAACCTTTATACAGTTTTTAATAGTTGAGTTGCTTAAACCTAATCTCTTACCAATTTCGTTATATGTTGTTATTTGTATGGTAGTCATATCGATTAGTATAAGAAATACTCTTAATGTGTTCTCCCACGATGGAACGCCGTTGTTGCTGTTTTCTTTTATCAACTCATACCAAGCTTTTTTTATTTTAGTTATCTTTTTGCTCTTTTGAATTGAAGCAGATAGAGAGATTGTATATACGCCTTTGTCTTCTATAAGCTTTATGTATTCATTAGCTTCTAAATCTTTTAGAACACCTTTAATTTTATTTCTGTTGGGGGATGAATTGCCTATGCCTAAACAACTGCATAAATCTCTCAAAGTCCCTCTATAAGCTTTTTTATCGTCTGCAAGGACAGTTGCTACTGCAATTATTTTAAAATGATATTTGCTTAATGATAACCATTCTTCCGCAAATTCTAGTTCTTGGTTTAATGATTCGTTCATATGTTGTCTCCTTACTTCAAGTATTCAATATTTTTTGTATCTCTTTCTGTAAAACTGCGGCAACCGTAGGAAGATAAACTGCTTCAATTTCTTTTGTTATGGTTGCTTCGTTTACAGATTGATACATTCTAGTTTTGTGTTCTCTGTATTTGGAATAAATGTCATCATTGCTTTGTTGTGCAAAAATATATTCATGTAATGATTTTCTAAACATTTTTTATTTCCTTTCTTTAATAATTTTAACAAAATTTTTTTGAAAAATAAAATCAAGGCTCATTGTTCGCCCTTCATAATAAAAAGCCTGAAGCAGTTTTATTTTATCTGCTTCAGACATTACAACAAATGATTCTTTAAATAGTTTGTACATGGCCGCTCCTTTTACTGTTGACTAGGTCTACATTGTTATAAAATTTATCGATGTTGTTTTCTCTTTTATATCTTTTATATAGTGAACTTTCTGTAAGATGTGTCTTCTGAGAAAGATTTAATCTTTGTTTTGTTTCTTTTGTACCTATCTGATTTGAAAAGTATAGTTCTAGTATTGGCTTTGCTGATTCGTAATCTATTGATGTGCGGCGGCGGGGTTCTGATGTTAAAGTTCTACCATGAACTGCCGCATGACAAAATGAACATAACAGGATAATATTATCACATTCATCTGAGCCGCCTTCTGAAGCAGGAATCAGATGATGGAATTCCAAATAATCATTGCGACCGCAAACAGCACATTGATGATTCCATGCTTTTGAAACGACCCTTTGAGTATATTTATTTACCATTCATACATCTCCTTTCAGAGATATATGAAATTTAATTTATATAGATTGAATAAACTTGTCTTGATTGTTTAATAAGTTGTTATAATTTGTTATCTATTGTAGAAAAGTTGCTTTGAGTTGCCATCACATGTACCTTGAATATTTCCCCTGAATGAAGTAGAATTTATATACAAAAAAGGACAACTTCTTAAGAGGACACTCTTGGTGTTTTTTTGGTAATTTTTCAAAAAATAAGGACACACCAAGGACACTTTTGATAAAAAACTCATAGTTATCCACAGTTTTTGGACAAAAAAAGGACACTAAAAGTTGTCCTTTTACCAAAGAAAAAAGATGAGCCTATTTAAGACTCATCTCTTGTAATCTTTTTAAAATATTGAAATTTCAATGGTTAATCAATTAACCGAAGTATCTCTCCAGCAGACCCTTCAGAGCCTTGCCGTGTCTTGCTTCGTCTCTTGCCATTTCGTGAACGGTGTCATGAATAGCATCCAGATTGTTCTTCTTTGCGCACTTTGCAAGGTCGAACTTGCCGGCAGTTGCGCCGAATTCGCAGTCAACTCTCCATGCAAGATTTTCCTTGGTGGAAGCCTTCATGTTAGCTTCCAGATCTTCGCCTAACAGTTCGGCAAACTTAGCTGCGTGTTCTGCTTCTTCATAAGCAGCCTTTTCCCAGTAAAGACCGATTTCAGGATAACCTTCTCTATGAGCGATTCTTGCCATGCAGAGGTACATTCCCACTTCTGAACATTCACCGTTGAAGTTGGCCATTAACTGCTCGAAGATGTACTTCTTGTCTTCATCGCTGATGTCAGGATTGTCTTTAACTGTTTTGCCGTAAACACCATATTCGTGCTCTGCAGCAAGAGTCATTTCTCCTTCAACCTTCTTGAATTTGTCAGCGCCTACGTGGCAAACCGGACATTCTGCCGGTGCTTCAGGACCTTCATAAACATATCCGCATACTGTGCAAACCCATTTCATAAGTAAACCCTCCTATTGTGTCTGTAAATTTAAGATAAATATATATTACCACATATCACTTAATTTAACTACATTTTTTGTGAACAATTTGTGACGAATTACAAAAAAAGTAATTGCAAAGGGGACTTCTGCAAGGTATAATTTTTGTATAATAATTTCTGAAAAAGTGTATGTTCAGAGGAAATATCAAGGAGGACTTAAAACATGAAAAAGACAGTTGCGGTAGTGCTGGCTCTTCTTATGGTCTTCACACTCTTTGCAGGCTGCGGCGGCAAGGACGACGGAGGCGATTACGCAGGCACAATCAAAATCGGTGTGTTTGAGCCGGCTTCAGGAGACAACGGAGCAGGCGGCAAACAGGAAACCCTCGGCGTTCAGTATGCTAACTACGAGACTCCTACAGTTGAAATAAACGGAGAGGTTTACAAAGTTGAGCTGGTTACGGCTGACAACGAATCCGATCCTTCAAAGGGAATAACAGCAGCAGAACAGCTTGCATCATCTGGCGTGTCCATCGTGCTGGGAACTTACGGTTCTGCAGTTGCAATAGCAGCAGGCCCTACCTTCGACAGCAAGGGAATTCCTGCGATTGGAATCACCTGTACAAATCCTCAGGTTACAGAAGCTGCAAACTATTTCAGAATCTGCTTCCTGGATCCTTTCCAGGGCACCGTACTTGCCAACTATGCTTATGAAAACGGCATGAGAAAGGCATACTGTCTCTCAAAGATGGGAGACGACTACTCTGTAGGTCTTGTAAACTACTTCAGCGAAGCTTTCAAAAAGCTGGGAGGATCAGTAGTGGAAGAACAGTTTGAACAGGGCAACTCCGACTTTGCTGCATATGTTGCTAATGCAAAGAAAAACGGATGCGATGTATTCTTCTCACCTGTTTCTACCGAAGCTGCTGCTCTGATCATAAATCAGGCTGACGCTCAGAAACTGGGAATGCCTATTCTCGCCAGCGATACATGGGATTCCAACGTTATTACAGGCGCTGCAAAAGGCACAGGCCTTGACATCATCGTAACCACATTCTATCAGGAAGGTGGTTCCCCTGAATTCGATAAGGGCATCAAGGAATGGATCGAAGGAGACAAGACAAATCTCGAAAATAACGGCGGAAACACAGAACTGGCTGCTGTAACTGCCATGGGATATGATGCATATTACGTAGCTCTCGAGGCAATCAAGAAAGCCGGATCTGCAGACCCTGGCGAAATCCTCAAGGTTCTTCCTTCAGTAACCTATGAGGGTGTATGCGGTAAAGTCGTATTCAAGGATAGCGGAGATGCAGACAGATCAGAAGCTGTTGTAAAGAAATGCAACACAGAAGAAGGAACCTGGGAATATCTGGGAACACAGACTGTTCAGTAGTCGCATGACAAATTTAAGATATAATTTGTGTATATCTTCATAAGCGAAAGCGGGAGAAATCTCTCCCGCTTATCGTTGTATTATGAGAGCCATTGCAAAGGCGGCTGTCTTGGTGTGAAGGGCAGCGGCCTTTGCAATGGAAAAGATTGATACAGCAAATTTGGAGGAACAGAAATGAATTTTTTTGTAGATAATTTACCGTACATACTGGCAGGTATATCCGTAGGCGGACAATATGCCCTTATTGCCATTGGGTATACCATGGTTTATGGTATACTCAGACTCATAAACTTTGCCCACGGCGACATGTTTATGATGGCAGGCCTTGTGATGGTATATCTGGCGGCGGATCTACCTATGCAGATTGCCATTCCTGTAGTTATCGTATTTACGGTTGTTCTGGGATGCATGATTGAAAAAGTTGCATATAAGCCGCTGCGCTCGGCACCCAGAATGTCAATAATGATATCCGCCATCGGCGTCAGCTACCTTTTGCAGAATGCAGCTCTTTATCTCACCGGCGGACTTGCCAAGACTTATCCGGCAATTCCGTGGCTTGCAAAAACAGTTGAGATTTTCGGAGCACATACCAAGATGGTAACTATCGTTACCCCTATACTGACTCTTGTTCTGGTTATAGGTCTGGTGCTCCTCATAAAATTCACCAAAATAGGTATGGCTATGAGAGCTGTTTCAAGAGATTTTGAGACATCACAGCTCATGGGCATCGATATAAACAGAGTAATCACGGTGACTTTTATAATAGGATCTTTTCTTGCAGCCGTTGGATCAGTGCTGTACTTCACCAACTATACGGCGGTGCTGCCTACCTCCGGTTCGATGCCGGGACTCAAGGCTTTTGTAGCTGCAGTGTTCGGAGGTATAGGTTCGATACCGGGTGCGGTAATAGGTGCATTTATTATCGGTATATGTGAGAATATAATCAAAGGACTGGGATGGACCACTTTCTCCAATGCCTTCACTTTTGTGCTCCTGATAATCATACTGATGGTTAAACCTACGGGCCTGTTTGGTGAAAAAAATATAGATAAGGTATAGGAGGCAGAGGAATGAACAAAGAAATAAGCATCAGCAAAAAACAGAAAACCATCCTCAGCCTGTTCACTTGCCTCGTGTTCCTGGCACTGGTTTATGTGGGGGATATGCTTACTCCGCCTACATCAAGCTGGGGTATGTTGTTTACAGTATTGGAAAAAGGCTCCATATATGCTCTGGTAGCTGTTTCCATGAATCTGCTTAACGGATTTACAGGACTTTTTTCGCTGGGTCAGGCAGGATTCATGCTCATAGGAGGGTATACCTACGCTATTTTCAGTATACCGGCAGCCAGCAGAGACTCGGTGTACCAGTATTTTGACGGCGGACTGATTAAATTCTCCATACCGGAGATATTCAGCAATGCGCTGGGTGGAGTCCTGGGAGAGCTGGGATATTCTCTGGGTGAATTTATAGGCATGTTTGTACCTATGATTATGGCAGGACTTATTACAGCAGGACTTGCATTTCTCATCGGAATTCCTGTTCTGAGACTCAAGAGCGACTATTTGGCCATAGCAACTCTGGGGTTTGCCGAAATTCTCAGAGCATTTTTCCAGTGGAAAGCGCTGGGACCTATAACCAACGGTTCTAATATACTGAGAAGCTTTTCGACATATTCGTCACCGCTTTTTCCGATAATAATATCGGGACTTTGCATAGGATTCATAGTACTTCTCATAAATTCCTCTTACGGCAGAGCATTTAAAGCCATAAGAGATGATGAAATTGCGGCTGAAGCCATGGGTGTAAATCTGTTCAAGCACAAGCAGTGGAGTTTTGTTATAAGCTCTTTCTTTGCGGGAATAGGCGGCGCGCTGCTGGCAATGTTCTCCAGTTCAATAACTACAACACCGTTTACATCCAACCTCACTTACGAGATACTTCTTATAGTTGTTATCGGCGGCATAGGATCTGTAACCGGATCGATTCTGGGTTCCTTCCTGTTTGTGGCCTGCTCGGAGTGGTGGCTCCGAGGCCTGGATTCGGGAGCTTTCCTTGGATTAAGCTTCGGATTTATGAGACCCGGATTCAGAAAGGTTGTTTTTGCTGTGGTAATCATGATTATCGTGCTTTTCTACAGCAAGGGGATAATGGGAACAAGGGAATTCAGCTGGGAGGGATTTCTGACTTTCCTCAAAAATCTTCCGGGAAGACTCATAAACTTCTTTAAAGCCTTTCCGAAGCGACTGGCAGATTTTTTCAGAACGCTTCCCGCAAAAATAGCAGGGCTGCCGGCGAGAATGAAAAATTCTCTGAAAAAACTTAAAACCAACACAAAGCACGGAAAGGAGGCGCGTTAAAATGACTAAGAGGAATATACTGCGCGTTTCCGACGTTACGATGCAGTTCGGCGGCGTAGTTGCCGTAAACAACCTTAACCTTGAAGTGAATAAAGGTGAGATAATCGGCCTTATAGGCCCTAACGGCGCCGGAAAGACAACGGCTTTCAACGTTATAACCGGAGTTTATGCTCCTACCAACGGAGCCGTATCAATTGACGGTCAGGTGGTGATTGAGAACTATCCTCAGGGAAAGATGAAGGCTCTTTACAAAGGACAGAATGCCGGCAAGTATGCCGACAGGAGAGTTCTTACGCCGGACAAGATAACCAAGATGGGCGTTGCCAGAACCTTCCAGAACATCAGGCTTTTCAAGGGAATGAGCGTTATGGAGAATGTGCTGGTAGCCATGCATACCAATCTTGAGGCAGGTGTTTTCAGCGCAGCTTTCAGACGAAACCGTAAAGAAGAGGAAAAGATGCATGATGAAGCCATGCAGCTTTTGAGAATGTTTGATCTGGAAAAAAACAAAGACGATATGTCAACGTCACTTCCTTACGGTAAGCAGAGACATCTTGAAATAGCCAGAGCTCTGGCTACCAAACCGAAACTTCTGCTCCTTGATGAGCCGGCGGCCGGGATGAATCCGCAGGAGTCTGATGAACTTATGCACCTGGTGGCTAAAATAAGAGATGACTTTGATCTGTCGGTTCTGATGATTGAACATCATATGCAGGTGGTAATGGGAATCTGTGAGAGGATATATGTTCTGGATTACGGTGCTCTGATAGCAGAAGGAAATCCTCAGGAAATCCAGAATAACCCGAGAGTAATTGAAGCATATCTGGGGGTGGATGAGTAATGCTGGAAATAAGAAATCTGAATGTACATTATGGCGGTATCCATGCCCTGAGAGGTATAAATCTTGAAGTCGATGATGGCAAAATCATTTCCCTAATAGGTGCTAACGGAGCAGGAAAGTCAACGACTCTTAAATCTGTTATGGGTCTTGTACCGAAATCTGCAGGAAGCGTGGTGTGGAACGGCAGAGATATCACCAGACTTGAAACGAAAGAAATTGTAAAAGCCGGAATTGCTCTGTGCCCTGAAGGAAGAAAGGTCTTTCCTGATCTGACCGTAGCAGAGAATCTCACTATAGGAGCCTATCTGCGCAAGGACAAGGAAGAGATAAAAAAAGACAGAGACTGGGTCTATGAACTTTTTCCGAGAATGAAGGAAAGAGAATGGCAGCTGGCAGGAACTCTTTCAGGAGGGGAACAGCAGATGCTGGCAGTGGGAAGAGCTCTTATGACCAAGCCCAAACTGCTTATGCTGGATGAACCTTCCCTGGGACTGGCGCCTCTGGTAATAAAAGATATTTTTTCAATAATCCGTCAGATAAAAGAGGCGGGTGTAAACGTGCTGCTTATTGAGCAGAACGCCAAGGCGGCACTGGAAATTTCAGACTTTGCCTATGTTATGGAAACGGGAACCATTACAATGTCCGGCCCGGGCAGGGAGCTGCTCTCCGATGACAGGGTAAAGAAAGCCTACTTAGGCGAATAGAATTAAGGAGACTTTATGAAAAAGAAACTGAGTATTGTATTGTGTTTGCTTATGGTCATATGTGTGGCTACGGGATGCACCACCTACAACAACTTTAAAAATGCATTCTTCTCGGACAACAATGCTGACTCCGTTGCAAAAGAAAGAACCATAAAGATAGGGGTATATGAGCCTCTTACAGGAAAGTATAAGGAGCAGGGGAATCAGGAAAAGCGAGGAATAGAACTGGCTAACGAGATGTATCCCGAAGTCCTGGGCAAGAAAGTGGAACTTATCTATGCCGATAACCAGTCGGATATGCATGTAGCCGAAACTGTCATACAGGAGCTGGTTTCACAGAATCCTTCGGTAATTCTGGGAAGCTACGGAGAGACTATTACACTTGTAGCCGGCGATGTGGTAAAGGCCAATAACATTCCTTCAATAACCATAACGGGAACAAACCCTCTGATTACTGTAAACAACCCGTACTACTTCAGTGCAACTTATGCCGAGGAGCGTCAGGGGGATGCCCTGGCAGAATATGTGTTTACAGCGCAGGGAATAGATAAGACGGCAACTGTCCAGGTGGCAGGAGATGACACAGTAACGCCTACTGTAAAAAGATTTACGAATAGAATCAAAACATTAACAGAAAATAATGAAAGCATAGCAGGCAGCTTTGAACTGCCGGCAGGATCATCAGATTACACCGAAGTAATTGAAGGAATAAAGAAATCAGGAGTAAAAGCCGTGTTTATGGCGGTATCACCTAATGTTGCGACGGAGTTCCTGAAACAGGCCGAACAGGCAAGACTTACCGGTGTGCTGTTTGTAGGAACCAAGAACTGGAACGATGACAAGTTTATAAGCTTTGTAAAAAAGAGCAGTGTGCTTAATGTGGCTTACGCTTCCGACTTCAGCGTTGATGCGCAGAATACGGAAATCTCCAAGGAGTTTGTGGAAGCATACAAGAAAAAATACGGAGAAGACGCTGAGCCTACTGAAGCTGAGGCACTGGCATTCGACTCATACATCATGGCCCTAAAAGCCATAGAAAACGCTTATAACGACACCGTCTCAAAAACTGCTGAAGAAGCTGAAAAAGGATACAGTACAGATGCGGCTAAAAAGGCTGCACGCGAAGAGTGGGAAACCACTCAGAAGACCGGAATTCCTGCAGGCAGAGCAATAAGAGCGGCTCTCAGCAAGCTGGATGAATTTGAAGGCGCATCGGGAACCATAAGCTACGAAGGCAGCAATGAAGCCGTTAAAAACGTTATAGTAACCCGCATTTCAGGCGGAAGAACACAGGAAGCATATATTGTAGATTAAAAAAGGAGATACAAAAATGGAAGAAAAAATCAAAGAAGCTCTGGGTCAGATAAGACCATTCCTGCAGAGAGACGGAGGAGATATCGAGTTCGTCGAACTGACAGAGGATAACATTGTAAAAGTGAAACTTCAGGGACACTGCGCAGGATGCCCGGGCGCACAGATGACCCTTAGATCGGTTGTAGAGAGAATTCTCAAGGAAAGTTATCCTGAGATAAAAGGAGTAGAATCAGTTTAATCATGGAATACGAAAAATTCCTGGAAAAAAACAAAGAAGAAATGATTTTCGCCCTTCAGAGAGCTGTTCGCTGCAACAGCGAGGAGGGCGAAAGCTTTATAAGGAAAGACGGGAGCGTCTGTCCCTTCGGGCAGGGAGTGCAGGACGCACTGGAAACAGTACTGGAAATCGGAGATGAGTTGGGATTTGTCACGAAAAATGTCGACAATTACGGCGGACATATAGACTTTCCCGGAAGCGGGGATAAAGTGATGGCCATCCTTGGTCACCTGGATGTAGTGCCGGCAGGAAACGGATGGAGTCATGATCCCTACGGCGGTGAGATAGAAGACGGTAAAATTTACGGCAGAGGAACCACCGACAACAAGGGTCCTGTAATATCATGCCTGTACGCCATGAAAGCGCTGAAGGACGCGGGATACCGGCCTGAGGCAACTATCCGGATCATACTTGGCCTTGATGAAGAAACGGGATGGAAAGGCATGGAATATTACTTTTCCAAAGAGAAACGACCTGACTTTGGATTTACTCCTGATGCGGATTTTCCTGTAATAAACGGAGAGAAAGGCATTCTGGTATTTGACTTTGCAAAGAAGTTCGGCAAATTCCCTTCACAGGGGCTTAACCTCAGTTCCGTTAAGGGAGGAACGGCTCCTAACAGTGTTGCCGACTCCTGCAGAGCGGTAATTACAGCTTCAAACCCTGCGTCTTATGAAGAAGTAAAAGAAAAACTTAAGAGATACAGAGAAGAAAAAGGATATAAAATCAGCTGCAGGGGTATGGGAAAATCTCTGGAAATAACTGCATCAGGGATTTCGGCTCATGGAGCCATGCCATTCAAAGGCCTTAACGCCATATCCATAATGATGGAATTTCTCGGAGAACTTAACTTCGCCAACGATGACCAGAATGATTTCATAGGATTCTATAACCGCCACATAGGATTCTGCCTTAACGGAGAAAAGCTTAATGCAGGATATTCAGATGAGAAATCCGGAGAGCTGGTATTCAATGTGGGAATGACGGATATAGATAAGGAAGCCGGAAAAATAACCGTAAATATAAGGTATCCTATAAGCTTTACCGAAGAACAGGTCTTTGAGCCTATGGAAAACATAATAAACAGATATGACATAGGAATCATAAAAAAAGAGTCAAAGGATCCGATTTATGTGGATACAGAAAACCCTATGGTTAAAGATCTGATGGAAATATACAGGAAGCATACCGGAGATAAAGATTCCAAACCCGTTGTCATAGGCGGAGGAACATATGCAAGAGCAACTCCGGGTATAATCGCTTATGGAGCACTCTTCCCGGGAGATAAGGATCTTATGCATCAGAAGGACGAATGCCTTGAGATATCACGTTTTGAGCTGATGACAAAAATTTATGCCGATGCTATTTACAAACTATCATCAGAAGACTATAATGTCTAATGTTGATATGTAATCTGTTTCAGGGCGAGGTGCAAGTCCTCACCGGCGGTATAGTCCGCGAACGTATGACTGTTTAAGATGCCCGGCGGCTCAGAATAACAGTGGTACGCTGATCAGGTGCGATTCCTGAACCGACGGTATAGTCCGGATGGGAGAAACGAAAGAATAACATACGTTATTTTCCATGTAACTCTTATGTAGAATGACAGCCTTGATATAAAATTTGTATCAGGGCTTTAATTATTTACCTGACAGATTCCTTCTGATAAAATAAAAAAAGAGAGGAATTGTGTTATGAGCAATCAGAAATCAAAAAATATGAAGCTGGCTAAAATGGCCATGCTGGTAGCCATATCAATTGTATTGGTGGTAATTATTCATTTTCCGATTTTCCCTGCAGTGGCGTTTCTGGAGTATGACCCTGCAGATATTCCTATCCTGATAGGAACCTTTGCATTCGGACCGGGAGCAGGAATCGTTCTGGTAATAGTTACATCTGTAATACAAGGACTTACAGTAAGCGCGCAAAGCGGAGTTTACGGAATAATAATGCACATCCTTGCAACAACAGCTCTGGCAGCAGTAGCCGGCCTTATATATAAGAAGAATAAAACAAAAAAGGGAGCAGTTATCGGTCTGATTGCCGGAAGCCTTGCAATGGTGGTGACCATGTTCTTTGCCAATATGATAGTTACACCATTGTTTATGGGATTGCCTCTGGCAGCAGTTATGGAACTTATGCCTTTTATCCTGCTGTTCAATCTTGTTAAAGCGGGAATCAACAGCGCCGTAACATTTGTTCTTTACAAGAGAATATCACCGTTCCTGCATAAACAGTAAATATTATGGAGATAAAGAGAATCATAAAAATAAAAAACGAAAAAGAAACAGAAAATTTCGGGCGCCGTCTGGGTGAAAGCCTCAGCGCCGGCGATGTTGTAGCCATGGTAGGTGACCTTGGTACAGGAAAGACGACCCTTACCGGTTATATCGCCAGAGGTCTGGGCATAAAAGAAACTGTCAGCAGTCCGACGTTCACCATAATCAAGGAGTACAACAGCGGACGTCTGCCGCTGTACCATTTTGATGTCTACAGAATAGGGGATCCTGAGGAACTGTTTAATATAGGTGCGGACGAATATTTTGACGGTGACGGAGTATGCGTCGTTGAATGGGCAGATCTGGTGTCAGAAGAACTGCCGGAGAACTCAAAATATATCTTTATAGAATATGGAGAAAAAGAGGGAGAAAGAATTTACAAATGTACATTCTGACTATAGAGACTACGGGGCCTGTGTGCTCCGTAGCTCTTTTAGAGAAAAACAAAATACTGGCGAAACGCAGCACATCAGAACAAAAAAATCACCTGAGAGACCTGGTGCCCCTTATCGGCAGAACCATTGAAGACGCAGGCATTTCTAAAGAAAATCTGGAATACGTTGCAGTTTCCACAGGTCCGGGCTCCTTTACCGGTATCAGGATAGGTGTGACCACTGCCAGAGCGCTGGGACAGGTCATGGGGCTTCCGCTCATCGGAGTGCCTACACTGGATGCTTTCTGCAGAAAAAGCAGGATGGTCGAAGATGGGATAATCTGCGGTATTATAAATGCCAGAAGAGGACAGGTATACGGAATAGTAGAAAATCACATGGAAGGCAGAGCGTGCATGCTGACAGATGTACTTGAGGTTCTTAAAGAAAATGTTTTGCCTGCAGGTGAGAAGGTGAACTTTTTTGGAGACGGGATAGATGCATACCGCCGTATAATACTGGAGGAACTGGGAAAAGAAGGTTATTTGTACGAAAAGGATTTTTTCTTTGCACCCGAAGAGGACAGGTATCAGGATGCGGCATCGGCAGGCCTTATTGCTTTTGAAAAAGCAACAAAAGGAGAAACTGTTGAAGTAGGTGAACTTCTGCCCGACTACATGAGAAAAGCAGAAGCGCAACAGAAGCTGGAGGCAGGGCAGCTGCCGATATGCAGGGGACCAAAGCAGGAGTAACCCTGTAAATGCAGGCATCTGTTTCCTTCGCTGCCGCTTCATCAGCGGGTCGC
>DCJK01000018.1:12930-13107 GCA_002320005.1 Firmicutes bacterium UBA1702 | reverse complement strand
GCTTTGAGTAAAATTGCACAAACTCGCACCTCTTTGTTGCAGGTGTGCTCGGACAGTGCAATTTTACGGTCAAATCCAAAGCTCCCTGTTGCTGTGAAGCGCCCGGGCTCAGTCAAAGGCTGCCCGCATTCACAGGGTTACTCTATGGTCATGGCTGCCGCTTCATCAGCGGGTCGC
>DCJK01000018.1:0-12903 GCA_002320005.1 Firmicutes bacterium UBA1702 | reverse complement strand
GCTTTGAGTAAAATTGCACAAACTTGCACCTCTTTGTTGCAGGTGTGCTCGGACAGTGCAATTTTACGGTCAAATCCAAAGCTCCCTGTGGCTGTGAAGCGCCCGGGCTCAGTCAAAGGCTGCCCGCATTCACAGGGTTACTCTATGGTCAGTTTCAGAAAGAAAAGGGAAAAATGTCAGACTTAATCATCAGAAAGGCTGAGGAAAAGGACGTCTCTGCCATAGAAAAAATTGAAAAGCAATGCTTCTCCATCCCTTGGAGTTATGAATCTCTTTACAAAGATGTGGTGGAGAACGGGCTGGCTTTTTACGTTATTGCTGAGATAGAGGGGCAGGTTTGCGGTTATGTGGGCGTATGGAAAATACTGGACGAGGGTCACATCACCAATGTGGCCGTGGCCCCTGAGTTCAGAAGAAAACATATCGGCAGAGCTATGCTGGAAACTTTAATTGAGGTTACTGCCCAGGCGGGGATAGAAAGATATACTTTAGAGGTGCGTGAGTCAAACCAGCCGGCGATAAGCCTTTATGAAGGACTTGGTTTCAGCGTTGAAGGCGTAAGACCGGGATATTACGAAGATAATGGTGAAAATGCATTGATAATGTGGAGAGGATAGAATGAAAGACGGAAAGTTTTTAACTATGGCATTTGAATCAAGCTGTGACGAGACTGCGGTAGCCGTGTTAGCCGACGGGCGGCAGGTTTTATCTAATGTCATATCCTCACAGATAGATATATTTAAAAACTACGGCGGAGTGGTTCCGGAGATTGCGGCAAGACATCATCTTGAAAACATAAATGAGGTCATGGACAGAGCCCTACGCGAAGCAGGAGTTACCCTTAAGGAGATAGACCTTATCGGTGTAACTCACGGACCGGGTCTTGTGGGAGCTCTGCTGATAGGAATAGCCACAGCCAAGGCAGTGGCCTATGCAGCTGATATTCCCCTTATCGGCGTGCATCACATAATGGGACACATTTCCGCCAACTTTATACAGTTTCCCCGGTTGCAGCCGCCTTTTACGGCGCTTGTAACCAGCGGCGGGCATACAAATATAGCAGACATGCAAAGCTATACATGTTGCAAGGTAATAGGAAGCACCAGAGATGACGCAGTGGGAGAAGCTTATGACAAAGTGGCAAGAGTTCTGGGACTGGGATACCCGGGAGGTCCGAAAATTGATAAAATAGCCAGAGAAGGAGATCCGCAGGCAATACATTTTAAACGCATAATGTTGGAAAAAGACAGCTATGACTTCAGTTTCAGCGGCCTGAAAACTGCTGTGCTCAATTACATCAACTCGGCAAAACAGTCGGGCAGAGAAATCAACCGGGCAGATGTGGCGGCCGGATTCCAGCAGGCCGTCATAGATGTGATAGTTGAAAAATCCATGGCAGCAGCAAGAAAAATGGATTACGGAAAGCTGGCACTGGCAGGAGGTGTGGCGGCAAATTCCAAACTGAGAGCAGAGCTGGAAAAAGCCTGCAGAAAAGAAAACATAGAGCTTTACGTGCCGGAACCTGTTCTTTGTACCGACAATGCGGCAATGATAGGATGTGCGGCATATTACAGATACATGGCGGGAGAAAGAGACGGACTTGATATAGACGCCTATGCGAGCCTGCCCCTTTAGGAGAAATAAATGATAGTTTTATCTGCTAGCAATCTTACAAAGGTATACGGAACAGATACCATCATAACAGGCGCTGACTTTCATGTGAACAGCGGGGACAGAATAGGTATCGTGGGAAGAAACGGTGCAGGTAAGACCACCTTGCTGAATCTCATAACAGGAGAAATTGCTTCCGACGAAGGAAGGATATATATGCCTTCTGACCTGAGGGTCGGGTACCTGAAGCAGAGAGATGATTTTCAGGGTGAAAATACGCTTATAGAAGAAATAAATAAGATATTTGAGCCTCTTAAAGAACTGGAGACACAGATAAACACAACTGCCGATATGGCAGCAGCACACCCGCAGGACCTGAGCATACTGCACAGGCTTGACAACCTGCAGCAGCAGTATGAAAACCGTGGAGGATATACCTACCGTTCCGAAATGACAGGAATACTCAATTCTATGGCCTTCGGACCGGAATTTTACGACAAAAAAATCAAAACTCTTTCAGGCGGTGAAAGAACCAGACTTGCACTTGCTGCTCTGCTTCTTTCAAAGCCGGATCTTCTGATACTGGACGAACCTACCAACCACCTGGATATCGGCATGTTGAAATGGCTGGAACAATATCTTTCTTCATATAAAGGGACAGTGATGATAGTGTCTCACGACAGATATTTTCTGGACAGAAGTGTCAACCGAGTATTTGAAATAGAGAACCACCGCCTTACATCATATGAAGGCAACTATACTGCCTTTGCGGAAAAAAAGAGACAGCTGAGAGAAGCACAACTCCGGGCATATGAGAATCAGCAGAGAGAGATAGCTCGTCAGGAAGACATGATACGCCGCATGAAAGAGCGGGGAACAGAGCATCTTGCCAAGCGCGCCCAGTCCAGAGAAAAGAGACTGGAAATGGTGGACAGGCTTGAAAAACCGGAAGGTGGAGAAGGCCGCATGAAAATCAGCTTTAAGCAGGATTTTCAGTCCGGAAGCGACGTGCTTTTTACGGAAAACCTCTCTAAAAGCTTCGGGACCGGTATAAACCGCAGAACCCTCTTTGACAATGTGGATATTGATATAAAGCGCGGAGAGAAGATATGCATTGTAGGTCAGAACGGCATAGGAAAAACCACGCTTCTGAAGATACTCATGCAGGAGCTGAACCCAGACAAGGGAAGAGTAAAAATAGGCCATAACGTGACTTTCGGTTACTATGATCAGGGCCAGATGCTGCTTAACCCTTCCAATACGGTTCTTGAGGAAATGAAAGAAACCTACAGGCTATATACCGACACACAGATGCGCTCGCTGCTGGGCAGATTCCTCTTCAGAGGAGGCGATGTTTTCCTCAAGGTAGGGGATCTTTCGGGAGGCGAAAAAGCTCGCCTTTCCCTTCTGAAACTCATGCTTGGGGGAGCTAATACCTTGCTTCTGGACGAACCTACCAACCATATGGATATCGAATCTAAAGAGGTCTTTGAAGACGCCCTGGCAGATTTTCCGGGTACGGCGGTGATAATTTCCCATGACAGATATTTCCTTCAGAAGATTCCCGACAGGATTCTAGAACTGACTCCCGAGGGGATAACGGAATATCTGGGAAAATACGATTATTATGCTGAAAAGAAGACATCGATAGAATCCGGCAAAAAATATCTTGAAGAGATATCCGGAAAGAGAAACACTGCAGCAGAGCCTCAGAAGGAACTTTCATCTGAAGAAAGACGCCGCATCAACAAGCAGGCAGAGGCAGAGCAGAGAAGAATAATGCGCCGCAGAGAAGCTCTGGAAAATGAAATGAGCCGCATTGAAGAAGAAATTTCCCATCTGGAAAAGCAGATGTCCAGTCCTGAGAGCAGCAGTGACTACCAGGTCTTGGCCCGGCTGGGCGAGCAAATCGGAGAACTTAGAGAAAAGCATGATAATGCAATGGAAGAATGGATTGAACTTGATGACGCTTTTTGAAGAAATATTCACAAAGATGTCAAAATTTTTTCTTGCAATGACATAAAAAAGTCATTATAATTAACCATAGTTTATATAAGCGAGAATGGAGGCTTAAAAATGATTTTTGATAAAATTAAAGAAATAATCATAGAACAGCTGCAGGTGGACGAGTCCGAAGTTACAATGGACACAAACATGATGAAAGACTTGTCGGCAGATTCACTTGATGCAGTTGAAATCATCATGGCTATTGAAGATGAATTCGCAATTGAAATTCCTGATGAAGAGGCAGAAAAATTCCAGACAGTCAAAGATCTGGTAAAGTATGTTGAAGAGGCAAAATAATTTACTCAAACGGAATTGTGACCCGCGCCAGATAAAACGCGGGTTTTCAATATATTAAAGAAAGCAGGGGGCGGCAATGAAGGACAGACAAATTTCAAAAGCAGTAATAAGAAGGCTGCCACGGTACAGAAGATACCTGAAGGAGCTTCAGAAAAAAGGAATCGAAAAGATTTCGTCCAAGGATCTCAGCAAGCAGATAGGATATACAGCATCACAGATTCGCCAGGATCTGAATAATTTCGGAGGTTTCGGCCAGCAGGGATACGGATACAGCGTAAGTAATCTGCACGACGAAATAGGTAGCATTCTGGGCCTGGACAGGGAATATAAGATGGCTATAGTCGGATACGGAAGACTGGGTCAGGCCATTGCCAGCTATATATCCAATAATGAACCTAATTTCCACATTGTCGGCATTTTCGATGTCAAGCAGATAATACAGGATGTGGAATTTAAAGATGCTCAGATTATGACCTGCGGTTCCCTGAGAGATTTTGTCAGAAACGAAAAGGTGGATATAGCCGTTATTACCGTGCCTACGGCTAAAGCGCAGATTGTGGCTGACACGGTGGTTGATGCAGGTATAAAGGGTATATGGAATCTTACTGCCGTAGATTTGGATCTGCCTGAAGGCATCGCTGTAGAAAACGTACACATGAGCGACAGTCTTCATGCCCTTGTCTATTATATGCAGGGTGAACAGTAATATTAAGACATCAAGTAAAAAACCCGGAAGTGTGTACTTCCGGGCTTTTTTTATCCTTGATTTTGACTAGTCTAAGGGCTACAACTATGTAATTAGCCTTCAACAGGTGCATCTACAGGACAAGCGTCTGCACATGAACCGCAGTCGATACAAGTATCAGCATCGATTACATAAATGTTATCACCTTCGCTGATAGCTTCTACAGGACATTCTGCAGCGCAAGCTCCGCAAGCGATGCAGGCATCTGTAATTTTGTAAGCCATGATAAAATTCCTCCTATTAAAAGATATATCTTTTATTATACAATTATAACAGAATGCGTTATAATAGTAAAGTGAAAAATAAAACCAAAACCTGTAAAGGAGGCACCGGGGAAAATGGATGTTTATACGCTGGTGGGCAAAAGCGGCACCGGAAAAAGCTTTCACGCCATGAATCTGTGTAAAAAACTGGGAGTCGAAGCAATAATCGATGATGGGCTTTTTATATATAAAAACCATGTGGCAGCCGGTGTTTCAGCCAAACGGGAGAGTACAAAAATCGGAGCCGTAAAAACAGCGCTGTTTCTTAATGAGGAAATGTGCAGCCAGGTAAGGAAAGCCATAGAGGAAGAAAATCCGGAGAGCATTCTTGTACTGGGCACCAGCGACGGGATGACCGATAAAATAATAAGCAGGCTGGGTCTCCCTCCCCTGGAAAGTGACAGCTTAAGAAGAATCCACATCGAAGAGATAACCACCGAGGAGGAGCGGCAGACGGCACGTCAGCAGCGCGATCAGTACGGCAAGCATGTAATACCGGCGCCGGCGCTGCAGCTTAAGAGAACTTTTGCAGGGTATTTTATGGATCCTCTGAGATTTTTCAGAGGGAAAGACCAGGGAGCGGCAGCTGAAAGAACTGTTGTAAGACCTACCTACAGCTATCTTGGAGAATACTTTGTTGCAGATAAGGTCATAGATGATATAATAACCTGTCTTGCTCATGAGAGTCCTGCCATAGGCAGAGTTATCCACATAGTACAGACGCCTAAGGCGGATGCATACCGTCTGAAGATTTCCATTAAGGTGAGGGCGGGTTTCCCTGTGTGGCAGTCGGCTATAGAGTTCCAGAAAAACGTGGAGGAAGCTATCGAAAAGATGACCGCCTTCAATGTAACCGAAATAGATCTGGAGGTAAGAGGCATAAATTAGGAGAAAGAATGGAATACATAAAAGAAAATATAAAAGATTTTAATACAGATCATATTTTTGACTGCGGCCAATGCTTCAGATGGGAAAAGAACGACGATGGAAGCTATACGGGAACAGCCAAAGGAAAAATAGCGAGAATAAGTTTAAGAGATGACCTGCTGACTATAGACAACTGCGATGAAAATGACTTTCAGGAAGTATGGCGGGAATATCTGGATCTTGATACCGACTACAGCAGAATAAAGGAGTATCTCACACAAAATGATGACGACATAAAAGAGGCTGTCAGCTACGGATACGGCATCAGAATTCTTAAACAAGATTTCTGGGAAACGGTAGTTTCATTTATCATATCACAAAACAACAACATCCCGCGTATAAAGGGGTGCATAGAGGGGATATGCAGCCGTTTCGGCAGGTACATAGGTGAATATCGCGGAAAGGAATATTATGACATACCTGAGCCGGAAAAAATGGCAGGTTTGTCAGCAGAGGATCTGGCACCTGTGAAACTGGGATACAGAGCCCCATATCTTATAAAGACCGCACAGCAGATGATTGATATGGGCGGTCCCGAAGAAGTAAGAAAAATGCTGCTGACAGCGGAAAATCCCATTGAAGAGCTTCAGCGGTTTTGCGGCATAGGCCCTAAGGTGGCATCCTGCATTTCGCTGTTTGGCCTGGGAAGGATGGATGCTTTTCCCATCGATGTGTGGATGCGCCGTGTAATGAACAGAGTGTACGGCATAGAGGAAAAAAATATAAAAGACATGAATACTTACGCTGCAGAGCATTTCGGAGAATACGGCGGAATAGCTCAGCAATATTTGTTCTATTATATAAGAGACCTTAAATAGAAGAATTATGTAATTTCTGTGAAAATTTGCATAGAGGCTATTGACATCCATGAAAGGTCGAGTATAATAAGTAATGTTAGCACTCGAAAGAAACGAGTGCCAACAACGGTAGTAAATAAATTTACGGAGGTAAGTATTATGATAGGAATTAAACCTTTAGGTGACAGAGTAGTCATCAAGAAATTAGAAGCTGAAGAAAAGACTCAGGGGGGACTGATTCTGACAAGTTCCGCTAAAGAACAGCCTCAGGTTGCAGAAGTAGTTGCAGTAGGACCGGGAACAAAGGACGAAGTAATGGAACTGAAGGTCGGAGATAAGGTTGTATTCGCAAAATACGGCGGAACCGAAATCAAATATTGCGGTGAAGAATACACTATCATGCACCAGAGCGAAATTCTGGCAGTTGTTGAATAATCTGTAGGGGGTATGTAAAATGGCTAAAGAAATTTTTTATGGAGAAGATGCAAGACGCAAATTACAGTCAGGCGTTGACCAGCTGGCAAACACAGTAAAGATTACATTGGGACCTAAGGGCCGCAACGTGCTTATCAATAAGAGCTTCGGCTCACCGCTTATCACCAACGACGGAGTTACCATAGCAAAGGAAATTGAACTGGAAGATTCCGTTGAAAACATGGGGGCACAGGTTGTAAAGGAAGTAGCTTCCAAGACCAACGATGTAGCAGGTGACGGAACTACAACCGCAACACTGCTGGCACAGATCATAATCAAAGAAGGATTCAAAAATGTAGCTGCAGGAGCAAATCCTATGGAACTGAAGAAAGGTATCCAGGGCGCTGTTGATGTAGCAGTAGATGAAATAGGCAAGATTTCAAAAGCAGTTGAAACAAAAGAGTCCATCGCACAGGTTGCAGCTGTATCAGCAGCGGATGAGCGCATAGGTGCTCTCATTGCAGAAGCAATGGAAAAGGTAGGCAAGGACGGCGTTATCACAGTAGAAGAATCCAAGAGCCTGGGAACTACTCTGGAAGTTGTTGAAGGTATGCAGTTTGACAGAGGTTATCTGTCGGCATACATGGTATCTGACACGGAAAAGATGGTTGCCAACATGGAAAATCCTCTTATCCTGATTACAGACAAGAAGATATCCAACATTCAGGAACTGGTTCCTGTTCTGGAAAAGGTAATGCAGTCAGGACGCAAACTGCTGGTAATCGCAGATGACGTTGAAGGCGAAGCACTGGCAACACTGGTTGTAAACAAGCTGAGAGGCGTTATAGATGTAGTTGCAGTTAAAGCTCCGGGATACGGCGAAAGAAGAAAGGCAATGCTGGAAGATATCGCAGTTCTTACAGGAGGAACAGTTATTGCCAGCGATTTGGGATATGAACTCAAGGAAGTTACTCTTGATATGCTGGGAACCGCTGCTACAGTAAAAGTTGACAAGGACAATACCGTTATCGTAGGCGGAAGCGGCAACAGTGATGCAGTTGCTGCAAGAGTAAACAGCATTAAGGCTCAGATTGAAGAAACAGAGTCCGAATTTGACAGAGAAAAGCTGCAGGAGAGACTGGCCAAGCTGGCAGGCGGAGTTGCAGTCATCAAAGTCGGTGCAGCTACCGAGACAGAGCTTAAAGAGCGCAAACTGAGAATCGAAGATGCTCTCAATGCAACCAAGGCTGCAGTTGAAGAAGGCATTGTAGCCGGCGGCGGAGTTGCGTTGGTAAATACTATTCCTGCTGTAGATGCTTATGTTGATTCACTGTCAGGCGATGTAAAGACCGGTGCTGCAATTATCAGAAGAGCTCTGGAAGAGCCTGTACGCCAGATTGCAGAAAACGCAGGTCTTGAAGGCAGCGTAGTTGTTGCAGAAGTAAAGGAGAGCCCTGTAGGCGTAGGCTTCAACGCAGCAACAGAAGAGTATGTGGATATGATCGGTGCCGGAATTGTTGACCCTGCAAAGGTAACAAGATCAGCACTGCAGAATGCCGCATCAGCATCAGCAATGCTGCTGACAACTGAAGCCGGTATCGTAGATATCAAAGAAGATACACCTGTAATGGCACCTCAGATGGGCGGACAGATGGGCGGCATGATGTAAAAAATGACGCAAGAGAAAAAAGGAGCTGGAAACAGCTCCTTTTTTGTGTGACAATTTATGCGATATATGATATGCTTTAGTCATGGGGGTGCTTGGAAATGACACGAAAAAAAGTATTTGCGGCTGTTGCCGCAGCCGTTATCATCATAGTTGCAGCAGTACTGATCTTAGGGCAGGGACGTACTCTTTGCCTTGTGGGGGATGAGGACATCGTAATCAACATCAACGAAGTTTTTGAGGACCCGGGAACAAACATCAGATCTGCAGAGGTTCAGGGCAGCGTGGACACATCATCAGCCGGTGATTACGCACTGAAATATGTATATAAAGATCAGACGGTCACACGAAGGGTACATGTGGTTGATCCCGACAGCCTGGTTCTCGGGCTGAAAGGGTCTGCCGAAACCATGGTAAAACAGGGGGAACCATACATAGAGTCGGGAGCCTATGCAATAGACAGAAATACCGGAGTGGTCACCGACTGTAAGACAGAAGGTGACGTTGATACTTCAACGCCGGGCAATTACAAAATAACCTATACTTTCACAAAAGGGTATCTCACCCGTACAATCAGCCGCAATGTCCGGGTTGTCAAAGGGGATGAATTCAGAGCAGATGAAGACGGCATACCTGTGCTGATGTATCATTATGTCTATACAGAGACAGATAAACCGGAAGTACTCAACGGGAATTACATATTGGACAGTAATCTGGAGGCTCAGCTGGAATATTTAAAAAATAATAACTACTATTTCCCAAGTTTCAAGGAACTGCGGGCGTATGCCGACGGAAAAATTTCACTGCCGGAAAAAAGTGTCATACTGACATTTGATGACGGTCAGGCAGGATTTCTTACCTACGGCGTACCGCTTCTGAATAAATATGAGATTCCTGCAACTTCTTTTCTGATAGGTGTAAAGGATGGTGAAAATAAAATAAGAAAATATGCCAATCCCTTTGTGGGCTTTGAATCGCACTCTTACGATATGCACCATGGCGGAGGCAACATAGGACATGGCGGAGTGATAAGCGCTCTGGGCAAGGATGAGATCAAGAATGACCTGGAGAAAGAAATCATGCTGGTAGGAAGCAGAGATGCTTTTGCTTACCCATATGGAGATATTACGGAAGAAGGGAAAGAAGCCGTGAGTGAATGCGGCATAGAATGCGCCTTTTCCACATGCTACGGCAAGGTCATGGTTGGAGATGATTTCAGAGCCTTTGACAGGGTCAGAGTTCAGGGAGGAAGCAGCCTGGAAGCATTTATTTCGATCTTGTAGAAAGTTTTTAAAAGGCAGATAACAGACGGATTTTTCCTTGCCAAAAAAGAAAAAATATTATACAATAGATAAAACATATAATCGGACGGCGACAGCTTCAATGCCGTCCATTTTCTATAGATAAGGCATAGCAAGACGCAGAGGAGGAAAACAAATGGCATATTACTTCGAAGAACCATCGAGAACATTTAACGAGTACCTGCTGGTACCTGGATATTCCAGCAAGGAGTGCCGCGTTGAAAATGTTTCTTTAAAGACACCGATTACAAAATTCAAGAAGGGTGAAGAACCTGACATTACAATGAATATTCCATTGGTATCCGCAATAATGCAGGCAGTATCTGATGACAAGATGGCCGTTGCATTGGCGAAGGAAGGTGGAATTTCTTTTATTTTTGGCTCTCAGCCTATTGAAAAACAGGCAGAAATGGTGAGGAAGGTTAAAGCTCATAAAGCCGGCTTCGTTACAAGTGACTCCAATCTCAGACCGGATCAGACCCTGAGAGATGTTCTTGAACTCAAAGCAACCAAGGGGCACAGCACCATAGCCATCACCGATGACGGCACCGCCGAAGGAAAGATTCTCGGTCTTGTAACCAGCAGAGACTACAGAGTAAGCCGTATGGACCTGGATACAAAGATAAGCGAATTTATGACTCCTTTTGAAAAGCTGGTGTATGGCAAAGCGGGAATCACACTAAGTGAAGCCAATGACATTCTCTGGGACAACAAGCTCAATGCTCTCCCAATAATTGACGACAACCAGCGTCTGACACATTTTGTTTTTCGAAAAGACTATGATTCACATAAATCCAATCCTAACGAGCTTCTTGACTCACAGAAGAGATATATAGTGGGAGCGGGCGTAAATACAAGAGACTATGAGGAAAGAATACCTGCGCTCATTGAAGCAGGTGTGGATATCCTCTGCCTGGACAGCTCGGAAGGTTACAGCCAGTGGCAGGGTGACACCATTGCATGGGTACGCGAAAAGTATGGAGAAGATGTAAAAATAGGCGCCGGAAATGTGGTTGACGGCGAAGGCTTCCGTTACCTGGCAGAAGCCGGTGCGGACTTTGTAAAGATCGGCATAGGCGGCGGCTCCATCTGTATCACCCGTGAGCAGAAGGGAATAGGTCGCGGTCAGGCAACTGCCGTTATCGAAGTTGCTGCAGCAAGAGATGAATACTTTAAGGAGACAGGAGTCTATGTTCCCATCTGTTCTGATGGCGGAATCGTGTACGACCATCACCTTACTCTCGCTCTTGCCATGGGTGCAGACTTCATCATGCTGGGCAGATATTTTGCCCGCTTTGACGAGTCACCGACAAACAAGCTCAATGTCAACGGAAATTATGTTAAGGAATATTGGGGAGAAGGCTCAAGTCGCGCCCGCAACTGGCAGCGTTATGACCTGGGAGGCGATCCGCGCATGAAATTTGAAGAGGGAGTTGACTCTTACGTACCTTATGCAGGACCGCTTCATGACAATGTCAACTTGTCACTGACCAAGGTGAAGTCCACAATGTGTAATTGCGGAGCTCTGAGCATCAAGGAACTGCAGGAAAAGGCAAAACTGACCTTGGTTTCCGCCACATCCATAGTCGAAGGCGGGGCTCACGACGTAATTCTTAAAGACGCATCAAGCAATGTAATAAAATAAACACGGAGAAAAAGATGAACAAATTTATGGAAAATAACAAGCGCCCTGACGATATGAAGCGCATAAACACTCAGGAGCTGGCAGAAGCATTTATTTCGGAACAGGTTGAGGCAATAAAAAAACAGGTGGGAGACAAAAAGGTGCTGCTGGCTCTTTCCGGCGGTGTCGACTCATCTGTAGTAGCAGCTCTGCTCATCAAGGCCATAGGACAGCAGCTGATCTGCGTCCATGTAAATCATGGGCTCCTGCGCAAGGGTGAGCCTGAGCAGGTTGTGGAGGTTTTTCGCAACCAGATGAATGCCAATCTGATTTATGTGGATGCTGTGGACAGATTTCTTGATAAGCTGGCAGGTGTTGCAGATCCTGAAAAGAAACGCAAAATCATCGGAGCTGAATTTATAAGAGTCTTCGAAGAAGAAGCACGCAAGCAGGATGGCATTGAGTTCCTGGCTCAGGGAACCATTTATCCTGATATTCTTGAAAGCGACGGTGTAAAGGCTCATCACAATGTGGGAGGACTTCCTGAAGACCTGCAGTTTGAACTGGTGGAACCGGTTAAGCTTCTCTTTAAAGATGAGGTTCGCGTTGTCGGAAAGGCGCTGGGACTTCCTGACAGCATGGTATATCGTCAGCCGTTCCCGGGACCGGGTCTTGGCGTACGCTGCCTGGGTGCAATAACTCGCGACAGACTGGAGGCTGTTCGTGAATCCGATGCTATTCTCAGGGAAGAGTTTGCAAAGAACGGTCTTGAGGGCAAGGTGTGGCAGTATTTCACGGCCGTGCCTGATTTCAAGTCTGTAGGCGTAAAGAACGGAGCCAGAACTTTCGCATATCCTGTCATCATCCGTGCAGTGAACACGGTTGATGCCATGACCGCAACGGTTGAGGACGTACCGTTTGCACTGCTTCAGCATATCACCGACAGAATCACCCATGAGGTTGAAGGCGTCAACAGAGTTCTGTTTGACCTGACACCGAAGCCTGTTGGAACGATAGAGTGGGAATAAGTTGAAAAAGCCGAAAAACCCAGTGTTTACAAGGCTTTTCGGACTTCTCCCACCGCTCCTGATAAGGTTTTGATAAGAATCCGCTCTACCGCAATTATTCTGCGTACCGAGTGGCTTGAGAGTAAAGAATAATTTCATTCCTCTCACATGATCCCCATATTAACATTTAAGCCCGTACTGATCGGATGTCAGTACGGGCTTTATGGTATGACGGGCATACCGT
>DCJK01000034.1 GCA_002320005.1 Firmicutes bacterium UBA1702 | reverse complement strand
ATGGGGAGACTGGCCAGAGCTATACAGAAATACTGATAAAACCGAAGCCACGGAGATAGTAATCATCGACAGTCAAATGAATTACCGAGGAAAACTTGACACTTACCCCTCCGGGTGGAAGTACCGCGCAGCGGGGATAGGGGTGCATTTCCTACAGGCGCAGCCTGGTCGGCATGTTTTCCTTTCGCGCCAAAGGCGCGGTTGTATGATTTTACCAAAAGAGGTGGCCCTCTATGATTGTAAAGGCCGCCCACGAAAGGCCCGAAGGGCCCGTCTGAAGTTTGACCATCTGAAATCTGACCGTCTGACGTCTCCCTTCTGATTGTCTCCAATCTCCTCCCGTCATTTCGAGCAAAGTCGAGAAATCTCCCAGAACCATGCTGCCCATGACTCATGACCGAGAAGCTATCGCCCTCAATGCCGTCTGACAGTCTGAAGTCTGAATGTCTGAAGTCTGACCGTCTGATTGTCTCTATCTGCTCAAATCTCAAATCTCAAACATCCCCCTTTGGTACTGCGTACCACCTTTCCGCCCGCAGTTCGGTGGGACGGCAAAAGGAAAGCGCCTTAATGGGCAGGCTAGGCGCCTTACTTCGCCCCACTTGGAGGTCCTATGCAGGACCTCCACAGTGGCACAACAGACCTTAACTCTCAAATCTCTCTTGCTCTTATTTATAAAAAATGCTATTTTTATAAACGAAGCTGCTTTCATTTACAAAAATGCCTGTTTTTATAAATGAACAGTGTATCCGATCAGAAAAATACCGATTTTATAAATAAAGACCATAAAGGAGGTGCAGGCCTGTGAAATTTATTTCCCTGACCAAATATTTCTACCAACACACACAGGAAGAATACGAAACAGAGTATATCAGAAGACTGGAAGCTCCCTTTACTGTTCATTTCAACATCCCCATACATCAATATAATAGAAAAAGCGCATATCCTGCGTTTCTCTGCTATACTGGGGAAATCCTCAGGCTTGTTGAAAAGTTTTATAAAACCTATGAACAATTTCTTTATACAGTGAACACCGTGCCTCCTGTTGTTCTCTATCAGTTTACCCGGCTCAGCATAGTGGAAGAAGTCAAATCTACCAATGATATAGAAGGAGTACACAGCACAAAAAAAGAAATCAGAGAAATTATAGAAAAAAAGGGGACGCACTATCACCGGCTGCAAAGTGTAGTCCATCAGTATCTGGAACTGCTTGGCGAAGAAGAAATCAAATTTGACACCTGTCAGGATATTAGAAATTTCTATGATGATTTTACCCATCAGGAAATTACTCGGGAAAATCCGCAAAACAGACTGGATAGGAGTCTGTTTAGAAAGGAACCGGTGCAGATACAAGCAGCTACAGGAAAAACAATCCACCAGGGACTGTATCCTGAAAGCCGGATTATTGAGGCCCTGGACCAGGCACTCCGCATCCTTCATTCGGAAGAATATCCTCTTCTCATCAGGCTGGCACTCTTCCATTATTTCTTTGTATACATTCACCCCTTTTATGATGGAAATGGCAGAACCGACAGATTCATTACCTCCTACTTTCTGAGTCGCAAATTTCATCGCCTTTTGGCGGTGAGGCTATCTATTTACATAAAGAGAAACCAAAGCAGGTACTATCATATGTTGGAAGAAGCAGACAGTGAAAAAAATCGCGGAGATATGACTCCCTTTGTCATGGGCTTTCTGGAAATCCTGATCGGTTCCACAGAAGACACCATAGGCGTTTTGTCAAGAAAAAATGAGCAGATGCGTAAGTATGAATCCAGAATTGATGCCTTTCAGCTTAAAGATAAACTGCTTAAAGAAATATATATCACCCTCCTGCAGGCGGCCCTCTTTTATGGAGAGGGTATCTCCATGGCAGACCTTATGAAAGTGACCGGCAAAAACAGGGGAACCATTCAGAAACGAATCGATGAGATACCTGGAAATCATTTAATCGTAACCAAAGCAGGAAAAACAAACTATTACAAATTAAACCTCATGCTGTTTAAAGAAAATTGAGGGAAACAGATTAATCTCGTAACGCTGACTTTATAAACATTGCTGCAAAGCGGCAATCCGCAACCCTCAGCGGCGAAGCCGCTGTCGCCCCCTGAGCGAAGCGAAACACAACCCTTCTACACAACCTGCGGCGCCAGCCGCTACCATAACCCTCGGCCCCTTTTGGTACTGCGTACCACCTTTCCGCCCGCAGTTCGGTGGGGCGGCAAAAGGAAAGCGCCTTAATGGGCAGGCTAGGCGCCTTACTTCGCCCCACTTGGTGGTCCTATGCAGGACCTCCACAGTGGCACAACAAAACGTCCCGTCATTTCGAGCGAAGCGAAGCGAAGTCGAGAAATCTCCCTGCACAATGGCTCTTGCCGTAAGTAGGGGATACGTTTCCCGCCGCAATGCCAGTCTGACGTCTGACCATCTGACATCTTCTCTCTCATTGTCTCTACTTCCTCAAATCTCAAATCTCAAATCTCAAATCTCTTTCCTCCCCCTTCCTCAATTGTGATATAATATCTATACTCACTTAGAATAGACTAGACATAGAGAACAATCCGGGGGAATTTATGGATCATCATATACATGAAGCGAAGCAGAATGCAGACGGGAGACTGATACCGTCTCTTATTTTTGCCTTGGGCGACTATGCCGCCCTGGCAGTGGCAGGGATACTGGCAGTGTATATCAGGAACTGCATCATGACCTACAGCACCTTCCGGGTGTCTGAGGGCTATCTTTTCCTGTGGCTGCCGCTGGTTTTTATGTTTTTCAATTTCTATAGCGGACTCTATGGGAGACGCATGCTCATATATCGTATGGTGGAGCGTCTCTTTTTTGCGTGCATGGAAGGCATGGTGCTGGGCATTATACTGATGTTTTTAGCACAGGTCTCAGGGCACGTGTCCCGCCTTTTTGTGGTTCTTTTTACCATTCTTGCCTTCACGCTGATGGCCGTGCTGCGTGTGGTACTAAGCAAACTGATGAAGCGGGTGAAAGCTTTCCAGATTCCGGTGCTTATCGTAGGCGCGGGAAAGACGGCGGAGCTGGTGGTACAGCAGATTCTTCGCGACTCCGGTATGCGCTATCGGGTGGTGGGATTTCTGGAAGACCGGCATCCCGTCAACACTCCCATCCATGGATTTCCTGTGCTGGGTGGATTTGATGATATGGAAAAAGTTATCCAGGAAACGGGAGTCCGCACGGTACTCATCGCGGCGCCGGGGCTTCCTCAGGATGACCTGTCAGACCTCATCTACCGCGCCCAGTCCCTGGTGAAACAGGTAGACGTGGTTCCGAATCTGGTGGCCGTCCCCATGTCCAATGTGACTGCAGAATCCTTCTTCGATGCGAAAATCATGGTCCTCCATATCCGGAATAACCTGGCCAGCCCCTGGAACCAGATGCTGAAACGGATCTTCGATATCGTGGCCACCATCTGCGGCGGCATCCTCATCTCTCCCATTCTCCTCATCATCGCCATCTGGGTGTACCACGACTCCCCGGGCCCGGTGATCTTCAAGCACCGGAGAGTGGGGAAGGACGGGAAAGAATTCAACTGCTACAAATTCCGCTCCATGTGCGTGAACTCCAAAGAAGTGCTGGAACACCTTCTCGCCACGGACCCGGCGGCGAAGGCGGAATGGGATAAGGAATTCAAACTGAAAGACGACCCCCGCATCACCAAGAGCGGCGCCTTCCTCCGTAAGACCAGCCTCGACGAACTCCCCCAGCTCTGGAACGTCCTGAAAGGCGAAATGAGCCTCGTAGGACCGAGGCCTATCGTTCGAAGTGAAATGGCCCGGTACGGAAAATATATTAAAGAATACATGATGGTTCGCCCCGGTATTACAGGAATCTGGCAGACAAGTGGGAGGAACGATATCGATTATCCGGAGCGTGTACAGATGGATAATTGGTATGTCCATAACTGGTCAGTCTGGCTGGACCTTGTTTTACTGTGGCGAACTATTGGTGTTGTTGCAGCGTGCAATGGAGCTTATTGATTTAGAAGTGAAGAGTGAAGAGAAAAGAGTGAAGAGTGGATTCGGCGGCTTTGCCGCCTGTTCCTCTCTTCTCTCTTCCCTCTTCACTCTTCACTGATTTCCCCTCTTCCCTCTTCACTCTTCACTGTTTTTTCCAAGGAGGTACCCTACCCATGCCCCCTACAAAGACTACAAGGAACTGATCGTATGGCAGAAATCGCGGCTGCTGGTGAAGGCTGTTTACCTGCAGACGAAGAAACTCCCTCGGAATGAAATGTTTGGCCTGACCAACCAGGTGAGAAGAGCCGTTGTATCCATACCTTCCAATATTGCGGAGGGATACAACCGGCATTCGGATAAGGAATTTATCCATTTTCTTAAGATAGCAAAAGGATCAGCAGCAGAAGTAGAAACGCAGCTGATTCTTTGCATGGATTTAGAATATTTGGCGGAATCGGACATTCATGAAACGTTGTCACTGGTTGGTGAGGTATTACGGATGCTAGGATCCTTGATTATTGCAATGGAACGGAGGAAAGGGAGTAGTAAGTAGAGAAGAGTGAAGAGAGAAGAGGGAAGAGTGCATTTGGCGGCTATAGGCCGCCAGGAACTATTCGCTTGTATTCTCTAACATTCTTCGCTGAAGCTGGTAGCTAAAGAAAAGAGTGAAGAGTGAAGAGTAAAGAGAGAAGAGAGGATTTGCGGTCTCGCCGCAGACCTGATCTTTTACGTATGGATTTCGGCGGCGGAGCCGCCTGCCCCTCTCTTCACTCTTCCCTCTTCACTCTTCACTATCAACGACATACTTTCAACACAAATTAACCATGGACATAAAAATACTAGTAGCGGCCCACAAGAAATACTGGATGCCAGATGATGACGTATATCTTCCTTTACAGGTAGGGGCCGCAGGAAAACCCTCCCTCGGCTACACCCCCGACAACACCGGAGACAACATTTCCGCAAAGAATCCTCATTTCTGCGAGCTTACGGGGCTTTACTGGGCCTGGAAGAACCTGGATTGTGACTATATAGGTCTCTGCCATTATCGGCGGTATTTCGGCAAGAAAACCCATACGAAGGATATCGAGAAAAAGAAGGAAGCCATCTTCCAACGGGCGGACTATGAACGGCTCCTGAAAAAGTACGACGTTATCCTTCCAAAGAAGCGGAACTACTACATCGAGACCGTACGTAGCCAGTACGAGCATGCCCATTATAAGAAGGATCTGGACGAGACAGAGCGTATTATTGCTGAGAAATATCCGGGATATAGCGATGCTTTCACCACCGTCATGAACCGGAGAAAGCTCCATATCCTGAATATGTTTGCCATGAAGAAATCCCTTTTTGACGAGTACTGCACCTGGCTCTTCGACATCCTCTTTGAACTGGAAAAGAGAACCGACATGACCGGCTACGATACCTACGAATCCCGGCTCTACGGATTCATGTCAGAGCGCCTCTTCAACGTCTGGCTGGAAAGACAGAATCTGAAAAAGGTGGAAGTGCCGGTGGTGTTCCTGGAGGATATCAATTGGCCGAAGAAGATTGGGGCGTTCTTGAAGAGGAAGATTACTGGGAAGAGATAAAGACAAAGTGAAGAGTGAAGAGAGAAGAGGGAAGAGTGGATCCGGCGGCTTTGCCGCCTGGAGCTTTTCCCTCTTTTGCGTGGATGGCTTTTTGGCCATTAGACGTCAGACAGTCAGACGTCAGAAATCAGACTCCATTTGGCGCGAAGCGCCGGAATCCGACGGGGCTGGCGCCCGCGCCTATCCGGGTCTGACATCTGAAGTCTTCAAGTCTGATGTCTCGTGACTCTATCGGTAAAAGCAGAGAAGAGTGAAGAGAGAAGAGGGAAGAGTGGATCCGGCGGCTTTGCCGCCTGGAGCTCTTCCCTTTTTGGCGTGCTTAGCTGTATAGTCACTAGACGTCAGACAGTCAGACGTCAGAAGTCAGACTGAATAGCGGCGGAGCCGCGGATAGAATCCTAATAACTCTGCACAAAAAACGTGTAATTGACTCCGTAGTAGGCTCCCTTTTCCAAAGGCAGAGGTCCTGCATAGAACCTCTGAGCCGGGCCCAAGTTGGCGCTTTTTCTGCACATAAAAGCGCCTTCCTTTCAGGGCCCGGCCGGAATGCTCCCCACCGGGGTGAGGGATTCTGATGGGCATGGCGCGCTGCGCCTGACCGAGTCTGACGTCTGCAGTCTGACCGTCTGACGTCTCGTGTCTCTGCCGGTAAGCGCCGCAAATAGTACTCAGTGCTCCGCACGGTCCCTCTCTTCCCTCTTCTCTCTTCACTCTTCACTATCTCCATTTTCCTTTCCTACTCATTCTCACGAAATTCTAATGCAAAAATTTCACTTTCCGTGTTCACAAAACGCAACTTCCCGTTATGTATATAGTAGAGAAGTAAATCAGGGACCTGCAGCGTAGACGGCCGGTCAGTATATTCCCCAGTGCTAGCAGAAGGGAAGCAGCTGCCATGACCGGTCGGATATGGATATCACCCTGAAGGCTTCTCGAAAAGACAGATTGCGATCAAATGGTTTGCGGCAATGCCGCGGACACCCAGCTTCTGGCCATTAGCTACTATGACACTACTGAGTAGAATAAATAGGGAAGAGAGAAGAGTGAAGAGAGAAGAGTGAAGAGAGAAGAGAGGAATCAGGCGGCTTCGCCGCGGTAGACCTCTTCACTCATTCCTCTTCACTCTTCCCTGCACAAAACACCATAAGACCCAAGGACTTTATACTGGCTCATGCTTTTGCCTCTTTGACGACTAGTTCGGTTTTTGGAGAAACTTCGGCTTCCATCCTTACGCCGGCGCCTGATTCACTGGACAAATTCTTGCAGTATACGGACACCGGGGCTTATTGGCATGGAGAAAATTGAGAGTGAAGAGAGGGGGTTAGGCAACCACGCAGCAGACTGATCTTTTTACTTTTCACTTTTTGCATGTACAAAAGCGTTTGGGCATTAGGTAACCGATGGCTAGAAACAGTGAAGTCTTTTATTTATAGATTAAGTCGTGTGGTCATAAATTTACCCTATTTTTTATTTAAGCGAAATTATAAAGTTATTAAGAGAATAACCTTATAATGACCAGATATATTGTCATATATTATATTGTACTATTTAAAAGTACCATAAAACCATTATTCCTTAGAATTCCTTTGCATTCCTTTGCATTCCTTTGCATTCCTTTGCATTCCTATATATTTTACATTTTGCGATAGCTATAGTATTATTGCATGAATTATGTGTGCGCCTTTATTTCGTGGTTAAAGTATAGTATAATGAAAATGTTTTCAAGTCGATGTAGCCGGTATATGTAAATACCATATTTATATAAGAAATGAGAGATTGTATTAGATGTTTATACTTATGAGATATAAATATTTTTTCGGGGGGGTACTCCGATACCCGAAAAATAAGATACCATCTCGTATTATGTCGGATTTTATTGAAAGGGAGACCATGGATGATGTGGGCTCCCATTTTGTAGTGTATAAGCTGGAGAAAGCCGATTATGGCATTATTTTCGATTAAATTCATAGGTTTTGTATGTATTACTTTAGTTGTTTATTATGCACTTAATAAGAAGGTACCTGGTAAGCAGTGGATCATTCTCCTTTTGGCTAGCCTTATTTTCTACCATTGGACGGGAAAATTCTCCTATATTATTATCACGGCTCTGACGACTTGGGCTGGTGCGTTGCTCAGTCTAAAAATCGGGGCAAAGTATAAAGCCATCAAAAAGGATAAGACCATTGGCAGGGCCGAGAAGAAAGTTGTAAAGAAACATATATTAAATCAGCGCCGCGTGGTGCTCTTGGCTGTGATGTTGGTTAATTTTGGCATTCTTGGGTATATCAAGTACTGGTCCACTATGTGGAACGGACTTATGGGTTTTTTGCAGATGAATCCCGGTTTTCACTTTGGCCATTTGTTATTGCCGCTAGGCATATCATTTTATACCTTCCAGTCCATGGGATATATGATTGATGTGCACAATGACAAGTACCCACCGGAACGCAATTTTTTTAAGTTTCTTCTTTTCGTGTCTTTTTTCCCACAGTTGATTCAGGGACCTATCAATCGATTCGATGCACTGGCAAAGCAGCTTTTTGAACCACATCCTGTTTTGTTTGAAAATATCCGTTACGGGATGCTGCTTTTTGGCTTTGGTGCCATGAAAAAGTTTGCTATAGCCGACTTGCTGAATCCTTCTGTAGCTGCCATCATGGATAAAGGGCCGGGAGATATGCCTGGCTCTATCATGTTGCTGGGGGCATTTCTGTATGCCATCCAGCAGTATGCTGATTTCTCTGGTGGTATTGATATGGTTATGGGCGCTGCCCGAATGTTTGATATCCAAATGGCTCCTAATTTCCGGCAGCCCTACTTTTCCACATCTCTGGGGGATTTCTGGCGCCGCTGGCACATTACCCTTGGCGCATGGATGAGAGATTATGTCTTCTATCCATTTGCACTGACAGACAGCATGCTTCAT
Source organism: Firmicutes bacterium UBA1702 (assembly GCA_002320005.1). GTDB lineage: Bacteria > Bacillota > Clostridia > Peptostreptococcales > Anaerovoracaceae > Fimisoma. Next base: position 40,161 of record DCJK01000034.1, on the reverse strand, counting down.
TTTGGCAAATGGGCTGGTACCCACCTTGGCAAGCATTGTGGCCGCGTACTGCCTGCATGTGTAGGAAACCTTGTTGTCTTCTTCCTCGTTGGAATCTGGCATGGGCCGGAACTGCACTTTGTACTCTGGGGATTGTATAACGGCATTATTATCGCCTTAAATGATTTATTTGAGCCGGTTTTCAAAGCAGGACTCCACTTCCTTCAGGTAAATGAGAAATCAAAGGGATATCATCTTTTCCTGATTCTTCTGACATTTTTCATTGTAAATATTGCGGGATACTTTGATCGCATTACCGATGTATCCAAGAGCTTTCATTTTCTGGTACATACATTCACGAATTTTGAAGTTTCCGGATTTGGTGCAACCTATCACTCTTTAGTATATCCACATCTGTCAGACCATGCCATTCTTGTGATCTGCCTTGCGTCCATTATTGTATTTATTAATAGTGTTCTGCAGGAACGGAAAATAGATACTTTTTCCCGACTTGCGGATATACATATTGCATTTCGATGGGCTGTCTATTATGGAGTAATATTTCTAACGATGGCTTCTTTCCTTATCCCATCCGGAGCGGGAGGTTTCATGTATGCCAATTTCTAAATGGAAAAGACGATGCCTTACGGGAGTTGCTTTTGTAGCAATTTTAGGAACTATTGATTATGCAGTTGACTTTGCATTGACTCCCTATGATGGGTTGAGCCATGTTATCTGGCAGGATTTTCGGAGAACAGACGATATTGATTTGATATATGTAGGAACATCGCTAGGGAGCCGTTCATACGTTCCTACAACTTTTGATCAAGTGACTGGAATGTCGACTTTTAACCTATCCTCTAACGGGCAAAGACTATCTGATTCCTATAAAGCCATCCAGACTGCTATACATGATAAACATATTAATTATGTTGTTTTGAATTTGGAATATGGTCAGAGAATTCAGTCAATAAATAGTACTGTGGTGTATAACCGTGCCATGGTGGAAGATAAAGGACCTCTCGAAAAATTAATGAACACAGCTTCTGTTTGCAGGAGTGTTGGACTGAAGAAAAAAGAATCAATACAGGTACTGTTTCCATGGGTATTTGACCATGTAACACCGGGACATGTATTGGATAATATAAAAGTAAAAATGAATCCTGAAAGAGATGTAAGTTGGAAAAGTCACTGGGAACATTACATTGGACAAGGTTCATTTCAGGGATCTGGTATGGTTAATGTCCATCTCAAATCGAACAAAGGATTAAAGCAGGTCTATAAAGTTAAAGATGCATCCGGTATTTTTCCGGATAGAGTTTTTGAAGATTTGGGACGAATATGTGAATTATGCAATGCAAACAATGTAAAACTGATGGTTACTTTTTCGCCAAAACCGGTTTTTAGTATTTTGGGGGTAGCTAAGGAGCATTTTGAATTTGATAAAAAATTGAAACAGTTCTTCGCATCCTACGGTGTACCCTATTATGACTTTGTCCTTTTGAAATCTGACCGGTTCCACAATAGTGATGATTATTACTATGATCATGAACATCCAAATCCGGAAGGCTCCATTAATTTTACCATGGCCTTTGCCGATTTCTTTAAACACTGGAAAGCTGGTGATCCGGTGGATGATTACTTCTATACGCCAGAAGAATATCTGGCTTCTATCCACTATATCGATGCCTGCTATTTCAATAATAAGGTCAAAGAACAGGGAATACAGCTTCATGGCATTTCGCTTAATGGGATTGGAATTACGCCTGAATTCGAGTATCAGCTTTGGGATGATCAATCAAAAAGATACCAAACTATCCGAGAGTATTCCCAAAATCCGGATTTCACCTTTGTCCCTCTCCAAAAGGGTAAATATAAGCTTCGGCTGAATGTTCGTCAGGCAGGCAGTAGTGTATTGCAGGAGCAGTACTTTGAAAAGACTGTAAGTTTCTAAAAGACTATTTTATTTATTTTTTTATAGAAAGGAAGTATTTTACTATGGAAGAACTGATTGATTTACTGAAAGACATTAAAGATGATGTGGATTTCGAGCATTCTACAACTCTAATTGATAACAGGGAACTCGATTCTTTTGATATCATCCAGATTGTAGCTGCTCTAAATGATGAGTATGATATCAAGATTCCTGCTTCTGATATTATTCCGAAGAATTTTAATAGTGCAAAGGCTATTTATGATATGGTACAGCGTCTGCAGGATGAGCAGTAATATTTGAACTATAGTCTGAGAATCAGTTGTAAGTTATGGAAGGAGAGCTTTGAAAGGCTGTATATACAGTTTTCAAAGCTTTTTCTTTCCTGTTTTGCAAATAGGGGAACTATTAAATATGGCTAGAATCATTACAGATTATCTGGATCATGCAGTTTTACAGCATGGAGATAAGTGTGCATTTGCTGATGAAAAAGAGAAATTGACATACAAAGAGTTGCAGGAAGAAGCATTTCACATCGCGGAAGGTTTAATTCATTATGGTATATTCAAAAAGCCTGTAGCCATATATCTGGATAAAGGAATCCACGTGATTTCAGCATTTCTAGGGACCGCATATAGTGGCAATTTTTATAGTCCTCTGGATACGGAAATGCCCATTTCCCGAATCAGTAAAATTATGTCTACCTTATTACCGAGCGTGATTATTACAGATGAGCAACATGAAGTAGAAGCCGCACAGTTTGCAGGCAATGCGAAGATTCTCCTACTTGAAGAAATGATTGGACAGGATATATGTGAAGAGGAAATTCGCTCTATTGTGGATAGGGTCGCAGATACGGATGTGCTGTATGTGCTCTTTACTTCCGGATCTACCGGTATGCCTAAAGGGGTAGTGATATCCCATAAATCGCTCATCGATTTTACAGAATGGGGATCCCATTATTTTGGAATTGATGACAGCTATATTTTTGCAAACCAGACACCATTCTATTTCAGTATGTCTGTCTTCGATATTTATCAGACTATTCGCAACGGAGCCACGACTTATATTGTGCCAAAACAGAAATTTTCTTTTCCCACGTTGCTGATGGAGTATCTGGCAGAAAAACATATAAATACTCTCTATTGGGTACCGACGGCTTTGAGTATGGTATCTATTTTGGGCGCTTTGGATTCGCCCCATTTGAAGGATTTACGTAACGTCTTTTTCAGTGGGGAAGTGATGCCTACTAAACAATTGAATCGATGGAGAAAAGAATATCCCCAGGTTCGGTATGTCAATCTGTATGGACCTACGGAAGTAACAGATGTGTGCACTGCTTACGTGCTGGACCGTGATTTTGATGATACAGAACGACTCCCTATGGGACAGGCCTGCCGTAATATGGATGTATTCCTTTTAAATGACCATGACCAGCTGGTCAAAGGACAGGAAATTGGAGAGGTCTGTGTCAGGGGAACCGGACTTGCCTATGGCTATTATGGAGATAAAACGAATACGGAAAAAGCTTTTGTACAGAATCCTTTGCAGAAAGCCTATCCTGAAATTATTTATCGTACCGGAGATCTAGCCCAGTGGAATGAACGGGGAGAGCTTGTCTATGCATCCCGTAAGGATTTCCAAATCAAGCATATGGGGCACCGTATCGAACTGGGAGAAATTGAAGCAGCGGTGTCTTCTATTGATGGAGTTGATTCCAACTGTTGTCTCTATAATTTGAAGAAATCACTGATTATTCTTTATTACACAGGAACTATAGAACCGGATCAATTGACAGAACAACTTAAAAAACTGGTCCCAGAGTATATGATTCCAAATCGTAAGAAACATATTGACAGTATGCCTTTAAATTTGAATGGCAAAATTGATAGGCAGAAGCTGAAAGAAATGGCCGGGATTTAATGAAGAACTCATCTATTTATCTCGTTCTGCTTCCCGGAGCCGGAGAGACTGCAGCAGGATATATGGCATGGCATCAGGCTTTACCCTGCCACGTGGTTTCTTTGGAATATCCGGGGCATGGGACTCGCATGGACGAATTATGTGCCACAAACATGAAAGATCTGGTGGAAGATTTACAAAGGAGCTTGAAGAAGCAGATTCCTTTGCATTCCTCAATCCTCCTCTTTGGTTATAGTATGGGGGCCTTGCAGCCTGGTCCCTGGCTCATCAAATCGAAGGGACATCTGATTATCATCTTCTGGGACTCTGCCTGGCGGCATGTCTTCCTGACTTGTCATGCATGGGGTCCAGAAATGATATTATTCGATACCTGGAGATGAGTCCGGGTTTAACGGAGAGGGTTCGGTCATCAGAACTTTATCGGTCATCCATTCTTCCATCTATTGAAAATGATATTGATCTTATCCGACGGTTTCATAATATTTTTACGAAGCCGCTTTCCGTTCCCCTTTATGCGTTTTACGGGGGCCAGGATAAGTTGGTTTCAGCAGACAGGATTAATGACTGGGAAAAGGAAACCTGTAAGGACTTCCACAAATATGAATTCGAAGGGGATCATTTCTTTATTCAAAATGAGCGGATCCAAAAGGAGCTCATAAAAAAAATAGGAGAGATAATTATGCATTTGTCCAGTCGTGGAGACAACGATGGAAAAGCAGTGTACTAATATATCCGGACTGAAAGTAAGCAGACTAAGTTTTTGGGAAGCGGTCATGATGGTTGTCGGGGCTACTATTGGGTCTGGTGTCCTGGGGTTGGCGTATGCCTCGAGAAAGGCAGGTTGGCTGGTCCTTGTATGCTGTCTGGTGGCAGCGGCCCTTATTTCCACTGTTTCTATGCTTTATGTTGCGGAAGCATCGCTACGTACAAACCGCCCCTATCAGTTGTCTGGTCTAGCTGAGAAATATTTAGGGAAGATTGGTTCTTGGATTCTTTTCTTCTCCGTGGGGGCGACCTGTTTCTGTAGTCTCATTGCCTATTCGAATGGCTGTGGGAAAATTCTATCTGAGCTTCTGCATATTCCTTTTGAGGCGGGCTGCCTCCTTTTTATTATCCCTGCATCCATCGTTGTATGGATGGGACTTAAAGCGACCGGGGTCGCCGAGAAATTTATCAGTGGGGGAATGACCTTCATGATGCTTATTCTTGTATCGGCATCTCTTCTGTCCGCAAAAGTATCCATAAGTCAGATCATATATGCCCATTGGCAGTATGCCATGCCCATATTCAATATCACAATTTTTGTTTTTGCTGTTCAGTATATTGTGCCGGAAATAGCACGGGGATTTCGCCATCAGCCGGAAAAACTGGTTCCATCTATTATTACCGGTTTTGGCATATCCATGGTAATTCTGATGCTGGTTCCGTTATCCGTTTTTTTGATGCTTCCTGTGGATGACATTACAGAGGTAGCTTCCTTATCCTGGGGAAGGGCCTTAGAAAGCCCTATTTTCTATCTGATGGTGAATATATTTGCCTTTTGTGCTATGATTACATCATTTTGGGCTATTTCTGAAAGCTTTCTAACTAATGTAGTGGATAAGTTTCACTTGAATGGGGGAAATGACCGTAAATTTCGACTTCCACTTTTGATGATTATAGTGGCCCCACCATTTCTGCTTGCCTTTTTGGGGCTGGTGGATTTTGTGAATGCCATCTATTATGCAGGCACTTTCGGTGGACTCATAATGTCCGTACTTCCTGTATTCATATTAAATAAAGCAAGAAGACAGGGAGATAAGGAGCCGGTATGGGCGTGTGGTTTTATGGCAATTCGAGGTGTGCAGGTATTTATGGTACTCGTCTTTTGCGGAACTGCATTCTATACTATACTTGGAATAGCAGGAATTTTACCTGCAGGCTGGTGATTGCCATTTTCATTATACCCAGCCGAGTAGAGAATCCTTTCCGTAATCTTGCGATATGTTGTAATAAGTAGTAAAATACTATGAGGTTGTTTCAGCGTGGTACAATTTGGGGGTTGTAGTGCAGCCGCTTATTTATCGATTCAAAAAAAATCAATTCCTTTTTGAAGAGCTGGTAAAAAGGGATTTCAAGAAAAAATATAAGAGAACTGTGTTGGGGATGGGATGGAGCATTTTATCTCCTCTTTTGACGTTGCTTGTCCTGCAAATCGTTTTCGGCTTTTATTTTGGACAATCCATTCCACATTATACGATTTATCTGTTTTGTGGAAACCTTATATTTGCGTACTACCGGGAATCAACTACCGGTGGTATGAATTCACTTATGAGTAATGCCAGTATTTTCAGTAAAATTAATGTTCCTAAGTATCTTTTCCTCTTTTCTAAAAATGTTTCGTCATTAATTAATTTTGGCTTGACCATGCTCATCTTTTTTGCTTTTGTCTTTTTTGATGGCCTTCCATTTACGTGGAAGTTTATCTTTCTTCTGTATCCGGTGGCGTGTCTGGTCGTTTTTAATTTGGGCATGGGACTCATTCTGTCAGCACTTTTTGTGTTTTTCAGAGATATCAGTTATCTCTACAACGTGTTTACCATGCTGCTGATGTATGCTTCTGCTATTTTTTATGATATCAGCATTGTTCCTGATAAATTGCAGATTATTTTTTATCTGAACCCCATATATTGCTGTATTGCTTATTTTCGAACCATCGTTATTTCTGGTGAAGTTCCTTCTTTAGAAATGCATCTCCTTTGCATGGGATATGCACTGCTGGCATTCCTTGTGGGCTGTTACATTTACAAGGCTAATAATCATAAATTTCTTTATTATATTTGAGAGGGTTTCATGGCAATTATCAAAGCGGATAAGGTCTCCATATGCTATATGACCGGAGATTTTAAAGATATCGGTATAAAAGAATATGTCATGCGCCGTCTGAAAGGGAATTATCATGTGAAGCAGTTCTGGGCAGACAAGGATATCAGTTTTTCTCTTGAAAAAGGAGATATGCTTGGTATTATCGGTACGAATGGAGCTGGGAAGTCTACTTTACTGAAGGCTGTTTCCGGAGTTATGGTTCCCACAAGCGGAAAGATGGAAATCCATGGGTCCATTGCTGCACTGCTGGAATTAGCCAGTGGTTTTGACCAGGACCTGACAGTCCGGGAAAACACCTATCTTCGGGGCGCCATGTTGGGATACACACGCAAGTTTATGGATGAGAAATATGAAGATATCATCGCATTTGCTGAACTCGATGATTTTCAGGAACGACCTTTCAAGCATCTCTCCAGTGGAATGAAGAGCCGCCTGGCTTTTTCTATAGCTTGCCTTGTAAATCCGGATATTCTGATTCTGGATGAAGTACTCAGTGTCGGAGATGGCGCTTTCCGGAAAAAGAGCGGCGATAAGATGAGACAGATCCTGGCCAGTGGGGTGACAGGGATTCTGGTATCTCATTCTCTGGGGCAGGTACGGGAATTATGCAATAAAATTTTATGGCTGGACCATGGGAAGCAAGTGGGATTCGGCAGTGATGTGAAGCTCTTCTGCGACGCCTATGAAGAATTCCTGATCAGTAAGAAATTACCTTCCGGAAGTACACTGATTAAAGAGATGGCGGATAAATACAGGGAAAGAAAACGGAAAGAGGCAGAAGAGAAGAAAAAAACAGAAGCGGCCAGACTTTTGGATATATTGAAAGCAGGGCCTAAAGAAGCAGCTCGGAAAGCAGCAGAAGAGTACCTGAAAGAGAATGGCAAGTAAAAATGGGAGATCGTGTACGTAGCAGTGTGGAAACGGATCCATTAATCAGTGTAGTCATACCGGTATACAACGTAGAACCCTATGTGGGTCGATGCCTTGAGACCGTTTTAGGGCAAACGTACCAGCATCTAGAGATTATTGTTGTAGACGATGGTTCTACCGACTCTTCCGGGAGAATCTGCAGGGAATATGCCGCTGCAGATTCGCGGATTGTGGTTATACGGCAGGAAAACGGTGGCCTTTCTGCAGCACGAAATACCGGGATTCATTATGCTCATGGGAAATTTATTACATTCATAGACTCTGATGATACGGTCCAAAAGGATATGATTGCGTACCTGTACCATCTGGTTGCAAAATACGAATGTCCCATGTCCCTGTGCTGCCTTACTACGGTTTTCACCGGGAAGGACAAAAGAAAAGAAGTCGGAAATGGCATAGAATGCCGCATGAGTGCCCATGATGCCATGGAAAGTATGCTATATCATGGCTTTGTAGATACATCGGCCTATGCCAAGTTATATGACCGATCCTTATTTACATCTATCCGTTTTCCCGTAGGAAAACTTTTTGAGGACATCGGGACCACATACAGGCTTTTTATTCAAAGCGGGTATATTGCCTGTGGGTTTACATGCAAGTACAATTATTTTGTACGGCCCAATTCGATCGTTACCGGTAAGTTTTCCGAGAGAAAGTTCGATTTGTTGGAAATGACAGATACCATGGCCGGTGATGTACTTACTGTATATCCAGATTTATCAAAAGCGATTCGCCGCCGGCAGGTCTATGCACGATTCAGCACGCTGGACCAGATGATTACCCATGGGGGATGGGACGATTTTCCTCGTGAGCGTAAGGCCATGATTGCCTATATCAGGAAGTATGGGAAACAGATACTACAGGATCCGAAGGCACCACGCCGAGATAAAGTTGCCATTTTGGCCCTTTTTCTTTCACCTTCCTTTTATGCTTTGTTGTGGAGATTATATAGGAAATATATTAAATGATAATGATATATAAGGGCATATGAAAGAGATGAACCGAAAAAGAATAGATGTTTTGGTTGTTACGTATAATGAGGAGAAGTATATACGCCAGTGTTTGGATAGCATCCTGATGCAGACAATTAGGGAGGATATTATCATATATATTGGCGATGATGCTTCTACGGATGGCACCCCGGGAATTATAGCGGAATATGCGGAGAGATATCCTGGGCAGGTTGTACCGGTCTTTCATAAGCAGAATAGGGGGGCCTCAGCAAACCTGCGAGGACTTCTGGAGATGGCGGAGGATGAGTATATCGCTTTCTGTGACGGGGATGACTATTGGATTTCGGCAGATAAGCTTGAAAAGCAGCGGGCATTCCTTCTTCACCATCCACATTACAGCGGAAATGTGCATCCTGTAAAAATTGTGGATGCCATCGGAAATGACACCTGTATTCGGCGGCTGGACTGGCTAACTTCATCGGATGACATGGAACTGGTTAAATATGATGGTATGCATCTCCCTGGGCAGCTTTCCTCTCTGTGCATCAGAAATTTTAAATCCATGGGGATTACCGATCTTTCAGTTATGGAGTCTCACAGGCAGGTATCGGATAAGATTGTCTTTCTTATGGCGCTTGCATGTGGGAAAATCCGAAGACTGCCCTCTGTCTTGGGGGCCTATCGGCTGGTACGAGGCACCGGGGAAGATAATGCCTCTTCTCTAAGGATAGATACGATCCGTACCATGGATGCCAGGGACATGCACCTTGTGAATTGTATGGAACAATGGGTGGCTGCGAATACAGACCGGTCTATAAAATTTATAAAAGCCAGAAGCCAGATTCTGGCCACTGCCATTTTTCATAAAATTAAATATCCAGCCGTCCATTTGGGGCAGGTCTTTGAGGAATGCAGGCATAAGGGGCTGGTACTTGCCTTTCTTCCCCTGGCCATTTATGAAAAGGTGGGGACCCGGCTCAGGATGAAGCTGGGGCTTGCTGCGCGGTAAAAGGATGTTAAAAGGTCCATCATGGCAGGTTTTCTATTGTATAAATTTGTGTAAATATAAATCAGTCGGAACAGGAGAAGCAAGGGGTATGGATAGATTACGGAAAGTCAATGAAGACAGCTACAGAATACAGGACGATGGCAGCATCGGTCCGATGACGGAAAAAAAGATAAAAGAGAATGATGGTACCATGGTCACTGTCGTTTGTATTTCCTATAACCATGAAAAATTTATCCGGGATGCCCTGGATAGTTTTCTTATGCAGAAGACAGATTTCAAATTTAAAATCTTTGTAGGAGAAGACCATGGGCCTGATCATACAGCAGACATTATCCGGGAATATGCGAGGAAATATCCGGATATCGTTGTTCCCTTTATTCGTGAAAAGAATATGGGTGCCCAGAGGAATCTCATCGATCTCTGCCAGCATGCCACATCTCCTTACATTGCTTTTTGCGAAGGCGATGATTACTGGGTAGATGACCATAAACTGCAAAAGCAAGTCGAATATATGGAAGAACATAAGAATATAAAAGTTTGTGGAACGAGAACTGAAATCAAGGCACCGGAAGACTGGTATCTCAAAGATTGGTATATAGCAGTTAATGGTAAATACATTATTCCTGACAGCAATCCTTCTATCCGTAAAGCCAAGAAACTGTACAGCACAGCAGAATATATTGATAATAATATATTACAGACATCTTCCTATTTCTTTAGGTGGGACTATGATTTAAAAGAACCAGAGTGGTATTATAAGGGGATCATTGGGGATGCCCCCATATTACTGCTGCAGCTTGGGATAGGAGAGGTGGCGGTTCTTCCTGATGTCACTTCTGTATATCGTATCAATTCCGGAAGTGTGTGGTTTGACACAGATAAAGAAACGAACTTTTTACGCACGCGCTTAGACTATGTCCGATATTTAGAGGGGCTCAGGGACTATGCTTTAGAGCACTGGGATGGATACCCTGTAGTGACTGTGGAGAACCGGATTAAAAGGGAAGCATGGAATTATCTTGCTATTTGTGAACGCAATGGCATGACAGATGAAATCACTGCTTTTTTTCATGATTATCCGGAAGCAGGCCGAATTGTACTGAATGCCTTCCTTTCCTTCTACCACGACAGTCAGATGCTGACGGGGACTTTGACCTGGCCTGTGTACAAACTGGTGGTGCGGAACCGCTGGTATCGAAATGCGCTTCGGCCCTATGGAAAGCTGGTTGGAGCCATTAATCCATTACGGATCAAAGTAAAGAACCATGGGAAGAACCTTCTGAACTTCCTTTGCTACTGGCTCTATTCCATGGTACCGAAGCAGAAAAACCTGTGGGTCTTCTCAGCCTTTAATAAAAAAGGATATCTGGATAATGCCATGTACCTCTACGAATGGACCGTTGCCCACCATCCGGAAATCCGGGCCTGCTGGATGACTAGAGATAAGGAGGTCTATGAAAAACTGAAGGCCGAGGGCAAACCGGTGGCTTTCTTTCGTACAAAAGAAGGAAGAAATGTACTGAAACACGCTGCCATTGCTGTGACCGATCACTTCGTTATGTCCGATTATGAGCCATTTTCCGGATTTAATAATCGTACGAAAGTAGTCCAATTATGGCATGGTGTGGGATTAAAAGCGATGGTCCGCACGAATGGCAATCATATTAAAAATACAAATGTAAATGGCGTTCTTTTTTCTGAGGATATTCTGCCCCAGCCAGAAGATGGCTTGGGGATGCGCTTGGTCAAAAAATTGAAATACCTGCGCCACGCTTATTACCGGGAGCTTTTTGAAAAATATTTCATGCTCCTTTGTCCGGGACCGGAGCGGTTGGCAACCCTTGCCCATACCTGGGGCGTGCCTAGGGAGCGCTGCTTTATGAGCGGCCATCCGCGCAATATATATCTTCATACAGCCCAGCCTTCTGCTAAGCCCAAGATTCTCTATGCGCCCACATACCGTTGGAAAGTGAAAGATGAGAGGGCCATGGTGGCGGACCTGGTCAGTGCTTTTCCGGTCATTGAAAAAATGATGGAAGCCATTGATGGTACCTTTACGATCCGTTTGCACCCCCATACCTGGCGGAACTATACGGGAAAAATCAGAAATGCCATGAAGGACTGCCCCCGGATTCTCTATGATGATGAAAAGGACGTATATAAAACCCTGGGAACCTATACCATCATGATTTCTGACTATTCATCCATTGCCTATGATTTTATCCTTCTGGACCGGCCGGTGATCTTTTATTGCCCCGATAAGGAAACCTATGTCAATGATGACTGTGACTTCAACTATGACTATGATACGTACAGTCCCGGACCCAAAACGGAAACCTGGACAGATACGATGGAAGAAGTACTGGCTTATGTGCAGCACCCGGAAAAAGACAGCCCATGGCGGGAAAAAGTGCGGGATGCATTCTATGATATGAATGTAAACGACGAGAATAATTCCGAACGGATCGTGGAGGAAATCAAGCGGCGAATCGGACTGTGAGATGAATAGAATGGTATAATTTCAGTGTATAGGGGAGGAAATTTCATGAACTTTGTAATGAAAGGTTTGATGGTATTCATCATTTCCCTGTTCCTGTTTCTGCCCTTTGGTCATATACCACTTTGTGGATATATGCTGATACTTGCCATTCTTTGGGGGATTATTCTATATCTTTATTCCGACCGGCATAATGTCATATTTCATCAAAGCTTTCTTGCTGCGGCTGCCGGCAGCCTGCTTGCATTCTGCACGGTCTCTATCCATAGTGGTGCCGTGGCTTGGCTGAAGGGGGCCCCCTATAGTCTTCTGCTATTTCTTATCCTTTTTTCTATTCTGACGGAGGAGTTCCGATGCAGCTGGCAGATATGCAAAAAAATGAGGAATTCAGGGAAAAGAACAGTAATCAGTCCGACCAATTGTTTCCTGAGCATGTATATGATTTGGAACGGATGAAAGAATTGCTTAGCCTTACGCCAGTCCTTGGGGTCAATTCCCCATGGGGGAATGGGAAATCCTTCGTGGTGAATGCTTTGTGTGCAACGAAAGAGATTCGTGATGCCTATTATGTCATCAAAATCGGAGTCCTGTCTTATAAATACAATGAGTTCGACCGGATTATCATAAGAAAACTGGACGACCTTCTGCGTGCAAACCATATTTTCTCTTTTTACTCCACAGAGGCACTGCAGGTATTGGGAAATCACTTCTGGGGCCGCCTGGTCTACCATTTTTTCCGTGGGAGCCAACCTGAAACGGCAACGGCTATTGAAGGATTAAAAAGAGAACTGGCGTATCTGGATAAAGGGGTTCTTCTTGTCTTTGAAGATATTGAGCGGGCTGGTGATGCAGAAGCAGTCAAAAAGCTTCTCGCCTTTTCTGAGAAGCTGGCAGGAGAAAAAACCAGGGTAATCTACGAATATGATGCTGACAGGCTGGAACAAAATCTGGACATAAGCCGGGACTATCTGGAAAAGTATATTCCCTTAGAAATGAACCTGACCCATCTTTCTTATCAGACCATGGTTTCTTATATTTGGAAAGACATGAGGATGCAGCCGTTTGATATGAAAATATCGGATAGCTCATCTCCATCAGGTACGTTAGAGGAGATGATCAGAAATCTTTTATTGCCCGTGGACTATTATTTCATGGGGGTGGTCTTCCCCAGACAACTTGAAATAAAAGAGGAAGTTCTTTCAGTACGCCGGGTCAGAGAATTTCTGGACTGTATCCGGTCCTGGGCGCAAGGGTATGGTGGTCATGAAGTCGATGGTACTACGGCCAAAGCAGTGGTGACTTTTTTCTTTCTGAAAAACTTTATGGTCCCGGAATACAAAAGGCTGAAGCCAAATAAAAAATTAGAGGAAATTTTTCTCTTTAATGATGAAGTGGAAAAAGTCGAGATCCTGCATCTTTGCGAAAATATTTGGCGGGATGTTCCGGTCCCAAACAGGAAGAGTCTGACTACAGCGAAAATGGGGAAGCTTAATAGGCCATCTTTTGATACACGGCTGGAGGAAGTACTGGAAAGGGAAGATAACCTGGTTTCCCGGGAAGTTTTGTCTCTTTTCGGGTATGAAGTGTCAGATTTCAGGCTTCAGGCATGGTATAAACATACAGCAGAAACGATGCTCACAGAAGATGACCTGCACTTCAGGATTGCTGGGGAAAAGCGGGAAAGAATCAACCGAATCATATGGAATCTCTTGCAGAACGGCTCTTCCGAGTATACCAATGCCCATATGGCTGTGGTAAAATTCATGAAGGAAGTGCTTGATGCGCCGAAAGAATCTTGGGCCGGTACCTGGAAAACTTACAATGAGGAATTGTTTCATGAAGAAATCTATAAAGACAATGGGACAATCAATCATTTATTCGGGTCACCTTTAGTGGATCTGGCGGATGCATTCTGCCGTGATAGCCATCCCTATGGAGTTTGGCTGAAGTTTATTGAATTCATCGAGTGGGCATGGGGGAAAAGACCTATTGATTCAGATTTCATACAGATCTGTAACTTCCTGTCCGTAAATGGTTCGATTGAACCGCAGGTCTATCTGAAAGTGCTGGAGTTGTTTTCTTCTCTGCCTGTGAAAGGGAATCTGAACAGTTATGAACCGTATATTCGTTTTCTGGATATTTATGTGACTCGTATCAGTTATTGGGGCTATGGACCTCACAATTTTGATCATCTGCTTGACTTGGACAGCAATCATTTCAATTCAGCTGACGGAGTACATGAAGTAATCCAGATACTGGAGGATGTCCAAGGCCATCTCTGCAGTGATTTGCTGCAGACACCGGAGTATCAAAAGGATATGGAAACCATACGGTCATTTTTGCATAAAAATGAAGATATTATACGCACACAGGAGGCTTTGAAAATCAGAAAGCCCTCTATTTCTGTTTCCCATATTGGGACGGAGTATCCCCACCAGCAGGTTATGGATGAAATTAGGGCAATGATGGCTGGGGTGCCTTTTACGGAAAGTCAGGAAAAGAAAATTATAGAAAGAATGGGAGAGCTGTATCGCAATTACAAGATCTTCCCTGGCGAGATCCAGGTCATCAAAAGGGAAATGGATAAGTGGAAATCAGAAAATAAGAAATAAAAAGCGGACAGAAGATAAAATAATTGGAGACAGGTTTTGGAGGAGTATATATGAATATAGCTGTTATTTTTGCCGGCGGGACTGGAACACGGATGAATACGAGATCAAAGCCCAAGCAGTTTGCAGTTTGATTTGACGTTTAAGTAAATGTATTTGAGAATGATAGATGAGATGTCATGATCAGCAATTGATCAATTTTTAATAGAGAGGTTTTTATGATAAATACAGCTTCTATTAATGGAAGAAGGGACTCGAATCTTGAACTGTTTCGTATCATTACGATGTTACTGATTGTTGCGCATCATTATGTAGTATTATCAGGGCTACCGCCAATTCTCCGGGCCCATCCGCTGGAGCTCCAGTCTCTGTATCTTTTTGTTTTTGGCGGTTGGGGAAAGACGGGGATTAACTGCTTTGTCTTTATTACGGGGTATTTCATGTGTATATCCCATATTACGCTTCGTAAATTCGTGAAGCTGGTTGCCGAAGTTGAATTTTATGCGTTGCTGTTTTATTTTTTGCTCTTAATTGGGGGGGTATATCACTTCACACTGAAAGGATTCCTTGTGCAGTTCCGGCCGATCTACAGCCTATCATCTGATCATTTTGTCAGCTGTTATTTATTGTTTTTCCTATTTATCCCATTCCTGAACAAACTTTTAGAAGTCCTTTCACGGCGGCAGCATGCAGTGATTATTTTATTACTCCTGTTTGCATATACATTTCTGGGATCTATTCCCGGAGTTTCCGTACCCCATAATTATCTTTCCTGGTTTTCAGTGATTTATCTCGTGGGGGCGTATGTGCGGTTTTATCCCGATACACCGCTCATAAGGACCCATTTAGGAATAAAAGCCGCCTTTTTTGTAGCTCTTTCAATAGCCAGTATAATCGTATGCACTTTTCTTGGTGCAGGAGAGAAGATACCTATGCCTATGGGGAAAGCGTTCTTCTTCGTTGCGGATTCCAATAAAGTCCTGGCTTTCCTCGCTTCTTTGTTTTTGTTCTGTTTCTTCAAGAATCTGAAGATATCCTATAGTCCTTTCATTAATATGGTAGGGGCTTCCACCTTTGGTGTGCTGTTGATCCATTCCAATAGTTGGGCCATGCGGAACTTGCTGTGGATAAAGATTTTTGATAATGCAGGATTCTATGGCACCCATTGGATGTATCTCCATGCGGTTCTAACGGTCCTGGTTGTATTTGCAGTTTGTGTTTTGATTGACCATTTTCGTATTGTCTTTATCGAGAGGCCTTTTATGGATTGGTATGACCGTCATTCTTCCCTGATAGAGTCCTTGCTGTTAAATGTGGAGGATACATTACTATTGGCTATGGGATGTTCTAAAGAAAGGGCATCCGGAGACGACAGAAAATAAAAAAACGCTGGAGGAGATAGTTTCAAATCTGCCATGGAACTTACCAGCCAGATTGTGCTATAATTAAAAAAATAAAATGTTTTCTTTTACCCTTTATTCATTAGAGGAAGGTATTTTATGCAGCATAAAAATATTCTTGTATTTCCCTGTGGTTCTGAAGTGGGACTGGAAATCAATAAGTCGTTGAAGGATATTTCCTTCATTACCTTATTTGGTGGGTCAAGTGTGTCTGACCATGGACTGTGGGAATATGAAAATTATATTCCGAACATTCCCTATATCACAGATAATGAATTTATAGACAAACTGAATGCTATTCTTGATAAGTACAATATCGACTATATCCTTCCAGCTTTAGATGCGGTGGTTTTGAAATTATCTGAAGTAAGGGATAGCCTTCATGCAGAAGTTTTGACCTCATCAAAGGAAGCTGTTGATATCTGCCGCAGTAAGAAGAAAACTTATGAAAAATTAAAGGGACTGGATTTCCTGCCCATAGTCTATAAATCCCCCAATGATGTTCATCAGTATCCGGTCCTTATGAAGCCGGCTGTAGGACAGGGCGCACAGGGAGTCAAGAAAGTATTTGACCGGGAAGAATTGGAATTTGAACTGGCCCATCGGGAAGAGGAGCAGGTGGTGTGTGAATTTTTGCCGGGGACAGAGTATACGGTAGACTGTTTTACTGATCGGAATGGCAGGCTTTTGTTTGCTTCCCATCGCAGTCGGCGGAGAATCAAAAATGGAATCAGTGTGAATTCTTTCCTTGAACCTAAAGATGAAAGAATTCAGAAAATCGCTGAAGAAATCAATGAACGTATGAAATTCAGGGGCGTATGGTTTTTCCAGGTAAAGAAAAATGCCGGGGGCGAATATCGCCTGATGGAATGTGCGACTCGAGTAGCTGGTACCATGTGTGTGGAACGGGCTCGGGGAGTAAATCTGCCGCTTCTTACGGTTTTCGACTTCATGGGATATGATGTGACTATTGATCCGCAGTTTGACTATGTGGAAACTGATCGTGCGTTATCAAATGATTATGATCTGAATTTTAAATATGATGAGCTGTATATTGATTATGATGATACGATCATTGTTCATGACAGAGTGAATGAATCTGTCATAGCATTGCTGTATCGATGCCAGAACCGGAGCATTCCTGTTTACCTCGTAACAAAGCATGATGGGGATATTCTCAAATCACTGCAGGAGAGGAAAATCATGCCCGAGCTTTTTACCGGACTTATTCATTTGGACAGGAACCAGGCGAAGAAAGATTTTATCCATCCGAGTGCCCATGCCTTGTATCTCGATGATTCTTTTGCGGAAAGAAGGGAAATTGGTAAGGAATTTGGTATTAAAACCATGGGCGTTGATATGGTAGAAGTTTTATTAAATGGAGTGAAAATGTAATGGAAAAGCAAATTAATGTAACAAGGTCATCTATGCCCCCTTTCGAGGAATATGTGAATGAAATCAAAGATTTGTGGGATTCCAGATGGCTTACTAATTCCGGAGCAAAGCACCAGAAGCTGGAAAAAGAACTGAAGAAATACCTTGGCGTAGAGAATCTCTCTTTCTATTCTAATGGTCATTTGGCGCTGGAGACGGCGCTGAATGCGCTGCATCTCCATGGGGAAGTCATTACAACTCCTTTTACCTATGCTTCTACTACCCAGGCTATTGTCAGGTGCGGGCTGACGCCGGTATTCTGTGACGTGGAGCCGGAATGGTATACCATGGACCCCAATAAGATTGAGGCTTTGGTTACAGAGAAAACCTGTGCTATTTTGCCAGTCCATGTCTATGGGAATGTCTGCGATGATAAAAAGATTGAAGCCATCGCTAAGAAGCATCACTTGAAAGTTATCTACGATGCGGCCCATGCTTTTGGCGTGAAAGTGAATGGTAAAGGAGTCGGCGCGCTAGGGGATATTGCCATGTACAGCTTCCATGCGACAAAAGTTTTCCATACGATTGAAGGAGGCGGTTTGGCGTATCATGACAGCGGCCTCCGTAAAGAGTTGGAAGCCTTAAAGATGTTTGGTATGTATGGCAAAGAGGACGCTGAACTGATCGGCAGTAATGCCAAAATGACGGAATTTCAGGCAGCGATGGGGCTCTGCAATCTTCGGCACGTAGACGAGTGGATTAAACAGCGTAAGGCAGCAGTGGAACGTTACCGTGAGAGGTTATCCGACGTTCCGGGAATAGGCCTCTGCAAAATACAGAAAAATGTGGAAAGTAATTATGCCTATTTCCCTGTCTATTTCGATGAAAAAGTATTTAAAAAGAACAGGGATGAAATGGCTGATCGCCTTGCTAAACATAATATTTTCGCAAGGAAGTATTTCTATCCTCTTACCAGCGAGTTTACTGTGTACCAGGGACGTTTCCCTATCCAGAAAACACCGGTGGCTTATAATGCGTCTCGCCATATTCTCACTCTTCCCTTGTATTCCGAACTCACAACTGAGGATGTAGATAGAATTTGCGATATCATACTGGAGAAGTAAAAATGATAAAGAAGGGAATTATTCTAGCCGGCGGCAGTGGGACACGTCTGTATCCGTTGACTAAGGTCATCAGTAAGCAGCTCATGCCTGTTTATGATAAGCCGATGGTATACTATCCGTTATCTGTACTGATGCTGGCAGGAATTCGTGATATCCTGGTTATCACCACGCCGAGAGATTATCATAATTTTGTGGATCTTTTGGGGGATGGGAGCCAGTGGGGACTTCATATTTCTTATAAAGTACAGGAAGAGCCGGAAGGACTTGCCCAGGCGCTTATTATCGGAGAAGATTTTATTGCTGGAGATTCTTGCGCCCTTATCTTGGGAGATAACATTTTTTATGGGTATGGCTTATCCGGTATGTTGCAGAGAGCAGTGCAGAAGAAATCCGGAGCTACTGTATTTGCGTATTATGTTAATGATCCGGAACGATATGGCGTAGTCGATTTTGATGATGAACACCATGCAGTGAAGCTGGAAGAAAAACCAATCCATCCGACGTCACATTTTGCTGTCACTGGACTTTATTTCTATGATGAAAGTGCTGTGGATAAAGCAAAATCCCTCAAGCCATCGGCACGAGGTGAACTCGAAATCACTGATTTGAATAAGTTGTACTTGAAAGAAGGAACTCTTACGGTGGAGACTATGAGTCGTGGATATGCCTGGCTTGATACCGGTACCCATGAATCACTTCTTCAGGCAGCTGCTTTTGTGGAAACGATTCAGGAACGGCAGGGGCTTAAAATCTGCTGCCCTGAAGAAATTGCCTACAACCTTGGGTATATCGATAAAGCTGACCTGTTAAAACTGGCAGAACCATTGATGAAAAATGAGTATGGGAAATATCTTATGAAGGTTATGGAATCCAGAAAAACTTTGTAAAGAAGTCTCGTAAGATAGGGGAATAATAACATATGACGATTATCATTACCGGCGGCGCCGGATTTATTGGTTCAAACTTCATATTTTACATGATGCACAAGTATCCGGACTATCGGATCATCTGCCTGGATAAACTGACTTATGCAGGAAACCTGTCTACTTTGGCTCCTGTCATGGATAAATCCAACTTTCGGTTTGTAAAAATGGACATCTGTGACCGGGATGCGGTGTATGGACTCTTTGAAGAGGAACATCCGGATGTGGTGGTGAACTTCGCTGCTGAGTCCCACGTGGACCGGTCCATCCTAAATCCGGAGATCTTTCTGGAGACCAATATCATCGGCACTTCTGTCCTCATGGACGCCTGCCGGAAGTATGGCATCCAGCGGTACCACCAGGTCTCCACGGACGAAGTATACGGCGACCTGCCCCTGGACCGGCCGGACCTGTTCTTCACGGAAAAGACACCTCTCCATACGTCTTCTCCCTACAGCAGCTCCAAGGCGGGCGCTGACCTTCTCGTAGGCGCTTACCACAGGACCTACGGCCTTCCCACCACCATTTCCCGGTGCAGCAATAACTACGGCCCCTACCAGTTCCCTGAAAAGCTGATCCCCCTCATGATTGCCAATGCCCTGGATAACAAGCCTCTTCCGGTATACGGAGACGGCAAGAACGTCCGTGACTGGCTCTACGTAGAAGACCACTGCAAAGCCATCGACCTCATTATCCATAAAGGCACCGTAGGAGAGACCTACAATATCGGTGGACACAATGAAATGGCCAATATTGACATCGTAAAGCTCATCCTGAAGGAACTTGGTAAGTCGGAAAGCCTCATTACCTACGTAAAAGACCGCAAAGGCCACGACCGCCGCTACGCCATCGACCCGGCTAAAATTCATGCCGAACTTGGCTGGCTGCCGGAAATTAAGTTTACAGACGGAATTAGGACGACGATTAGTTGGTATCTGTCGAACAAGAAATGGTGGCTGGATATTGTAAGTGGAGAGTATCAGAATTATTACGATAAAATGTATGGAGACAAGCTGAAAGCAAGTAAAAAGTAAAAAATCTTCTTACAGAGTCAAGTACTATCCTAAATGAGAGGATATCGCATAATTATGGTGTATTATACATTATAGCTCTAGCCTTATCACAAAATAGCAGGAGCGCTTCTCCTTAATTTCTACCATCATTCTCTTTCTAGTGAATCTATTCAAGTTAGGATATAACAGAATGTTTTTGTTCCCCGATTCTAAATGGGAAATTGAGCATATAAATGGGAGGGTAAGAATGAATATAGCTCTTATTGTTGCTGGTGGTGTTGGTAACCGGTTTGGTGCTAATCGGCCGAAGCAATTTGTAGAAGTAAATGGTAAGCCTATTTTATTATTTACTTTATCTGTGTTTCAGCAATCACCCCATGTAGACAAAATTGCAGTTGTTTGTATTGATGGCTGGCATGAGTTTGTAGAACATATGAAAGATCAGTATAATATCTCTAAGTTAAGTTATGTTATTGAGGGAGGAGCAAGCCGCTTTGAATCTATTTATAATGGCTTGCTTTTTTTAAAAAAGAAAATTTCAATTGATGATTATATTATGATTCATGATTCTGTAAGGCCATGCATAACTGATGAAATGATTGAAGATAGTTTTAAAGTAGCAGCACAATACGGGGCTGCTCTTGCAGTAGCGCCTTGCTTTGATACCATGTTCATCAGTGACGATGGAGTTAAGATTAATGGTATATATCCAAGAGAAAAGTTATTTAAGGGTCAGACACCTGAAACTATTCGTTATGAGGTGGCAATAAAAAGTTACCAATCTGCAAAATTAAGTGGGTTAAAAATTGATTCTCCTACGTCATTACTCATGCAATTTGAACAACCGGTTGGATTATCGCGTGGAAGTCAAGGTAATATCAAAATTACCACTCAAGATGATATCATTTTATTTAAGTCAATATTAGATAGAATGGAGGCACGAAAATGAAGGCATTAAATTTGCATGGGGTTAACGATTTACGATTTGAAGATGTTGCTCTTCCAGAACGGAAATCTGATGAAGTGACTTTAAGAATTATGGCTGCTGGAATTTGTGGTAGCGATATACCTCGGATTTTTACTAAGGGAACATACCATTTTCCCACCATTCCGGGGCATGAATTTTCTGGGGTTATAACGGATGCAGATGATAATTCGTTAATTAGTAGGAGAGTAGTAGTGTTTCCTTTAATTCCTTGTGAAACTTGTGAATATTGTCAGGTAGGCAATTATGAACTTTGTAATCATTATGATTATTACGGCTCCCGTCGAGATGGTGGATATGCAGAATATTTAAATGTAAAAATCAGGAATTTAGTTTGGATACCCAGTAATGTAACTTATGAAGAAGCTGCTATGTGTGAGCCGGCATCAGTTGCTTTACATGCATTGCGTCAGGGAAAAGTTAAAGCTATGGATACTGTTGCTATATGGGGGATTGGACCAATAGGGCTGTTACTTGCTAAGTGGGCAACGGCTATGGGTGCTAAACAAGTAATTCTTGTTGCAAGAAACAATATGAAAAAAGAAGCAGCCGAGAAGATGGGATTTCGACACGCAATTAATTCTAAGGTTACGGATCCGATAAATTATATTAATGGATTAACAGACGGACATGGTGCGGATATATGCGTTGAAGGTACTGGAAATAGTGATGCTTTGGCATATTGCTTAAAAACATGCCGTAAAATGGGGACTGTTGTTTGTATGGGAAATCCATTGGGAAATATGAGTTTAAATCAGGATACTTACTGGGCTATTTTGAGGAAACAACTTCATTTAGTTGGGACTTGGAACAGTAGTTTCACGGAATTGCATAATGACTGGAAGGATACTTTATCAGCTATGTCCGATAAGAAGATTGATGTTACGCCATTAATTACACAAAAGTATGCGTTGCGAGAATTTAAAAAAGCTTTTAATGATATTCTAAATCCTGATATTTATACATGTAAGGTAATGTTTATTAACAAAGGTGAAGATAAAACAAGATGAAACTAAGAGGAAAAATTTCGGCTTCTATGATGTGCGCTAGCCTTATAGATCTGAAACGTGATATTCATGAATTGGAGAAGGCAGGGGTTGACTATTTACACATTGATATTATGGATGGGGTTTTTGTCCCTAATTTAATGCTTAGCAATACTTTTATAAAGGCAGTTCGTTCCGTTACAGATTTACCGTTGGACATGCATCTAATGATTGTACAACCAGAAAATAAAATACACTGGTTTGATATCCGCAAAGGGGATTATGTTTCTATTCATTATGAATCTACATCTAATGTTTTAGGAACATTGCAAATGATAGAAGAAGCTGGTGGAAATCCCGGAGTTGCATTGAGCCCAGCAACTCCGGTTGAATCACTCTCTTATCTTTTGGAGAATTTAAAGTTGGTAAATATTATGGCGGTTAATCCAGGCTTTGCTGGACGAGCAATGGTTCCGATGACGTTGAAAAAAATCGCAGATACCAGAAAGTTTTTGGATTCCCATGGAAGGGAAAATACAGTTCTTGAAGTAGATGGCAATGTTACGTTTGAGCATGCTCGTCTTATGCGTGACGCTGGAGCAGATATGTTTGTGGGTGGAAGTTCTGGTCTATTTTTAGACGAGTATCCCATTGGTGTGGCAGCTAAAAAACTTTATGATTGTATCAAGTAGATCGTTCCGCTGGTTCCGCCATCTGAAATTGGGGGGAAACCGGCGGAGCCGTAACGTTATCCAAAGTACCTAAAAATTGCCTATGTTAGAATAAAGTGGATCTATCAATTCCGCTTTATAAAATATAGGAGGTATCCAATAATGAACGATAGAGCAAATTTATTACAAGATTGAATATACGAAATAGATTATATTCGCAACAAGACATCGTAAGAAAATTTGTACAGCAAGATAATGCTGGAACTGATTACTATCCTTTACTTTGCGCTATGAATTTCTAGAGTTGCCGCTTGACGACTTTAAGGAAGTTCTACTGGGAGCTATTGGATAAAAAGAGATTTTGATTGATTTATAAAGGAGTAAACGTATGAAAACTTATCATCTGTTTATCAGTCATTCTTGGAAATACTCCGATGCATATAATCGGCTAGTAAACTTGCTGGAAAATTACCCTTATTTTACCTTTGCAAATTATTCTGTCCCTCAGGATAATCCTATCGAAGACGCTGCTAATGATGGTGAGCTTCGGCGAGCTATCAGTGATAAAATGCTTCCATGCAGTTGTGTTCTGATTCTAGCGGGTGTATATGCCACCTTTAGTAAGTGGATTAACATAGAGATCGAACTGGCGCTAAAACTTCATAAACCTATTATAGCTATAGAACCGTGGGGAGCTGATAAAACTTCAGCTATTGTTAAAGATGCAGCTGATAAAAGGGTAGGATGGAACACTAAGTCTATAGTAGATGCTATAAGGAGCGTAACTTATTAGGAGGTCTGGTGTTATGATACTGACAGAATCTTTTCTTCGAAGAGAAGATGTCTCAAGCCATTTCAGAATGGATGGGGGTGAAGTACTTCATGAAAATCAGGCTATGGCCAGACAACGGAGTGATAGATATGATTTATTTATTTCACATAGCTATTTAGACAAGCCTTTGATTTATACGTTGGTACATTTGTTTAATAATGCGGGATATGCTGTCTATGTAGATTGGATAGAGGATCCGCAACTGGATCGAAGTCATGTGACTTCAACTACAGCTGAGGCGGTTAAGATGAGAGTGCAGCAAAGTCGAGGATTGGCTTATATAGCTACGGGAAATACTGCAAAATCTAAATGGTGCCCTTGGGAATTGGGGCTTGGGGATGGGCTTCTTGGAAAGTCTTGTATTTTGCCAATTTTGGAAGAGGAAAGTAGTGTGTATCAGGGGTTAGAATATTTGGGGATTTATCCGTATTTGACGTATCATGCAGGCTATAGTTCTGGCAGGTCAGATTTTTGGGTAGAATATCCGCAGAGCAATCAATATGAATCGTTATACCAATGGTTGAACCATTAGTGGGGAAAATGATGCGAATTTTTGTTTCCTATGCTTCCGATGATATTGGAAATCTTCTAGAAGTTCTCGGTAAGTATACAAATAATGATAGCTTAGAATTCGACTATTTAGACCATCACTGGTATTACTTTTTCTGGAAGCTGATAGTCAAAAGGAAAATGGACAAGTGTGATTATGTGCTTTTCCTGGAGTCTCCACGATCGAAAACTAGTAAGAATGTCTTATGGGAGTTGAATTTAGCCAGGGAGAAGGGGAAGAGAATATTCAAATATACTTTGTCCAAAGATGATGCAGAAATGGAGGATACAACAATTTTAATAGGCGATGTGAATCATATTCCCAAACAAATTGAGGCAAGCGAAGATCTACGAATCAAAGGTGCCTTATTTCATGGGCAGAAGCCAATCTTTTTAAATAATTCTGAGAAGGCCGTCTTTTATCAACAGTATAAGATGATGGTTGATTCATCAGAAGCACTTGTAAAAAGACGGCAAATAATGAATTCTTATTATCTGACGATGGAAGCCGCCATACTGGCATTTATTGGCACAGTCATAAAGAATCTTGAAATTGCCCAAACTGGGGAAGTCATTAGCTTCTGGGGGCTTTTCTCTTATGAAAGGCAAAATTTCCTTGCTGGACTACCCATTGCATTGGCTTGTATTATGGGAATGGGGATTGCCTGGTCGTGGAAGAGGTTGATTGACTCGTATGGACAACTGAATACTGGGAAATTTGCTATTATCAACCAAATGGAAGAATACTTGTCGGCAAGTATTTTTAAAGCAGAATGGAAAGTCCTTGGAGAAGGTAATGATAAAAAACGATATTCTGCATTCACAAAAATAGAAAAATATGTCCCCTGGTTTTGGATGGTGGTCTACTTTTTTGTCCTTGTTATAGTTGTTCGGTGGGTATGTGAATTTTGATAAATATTCCGCCCAAAGAAATCGCCGGTCCGGTGATATGGAAACCGTGGGCCGGAGTTTGGAAACCGCCGATTTTCACCTTTTTATGAATTGTTTCTTGGCAGGTATGGGAATCATCATCCTGTGAATGATGGCTCATGCAAGCCCGGCAACTAGGTACAGTCTATTTTGACGGGTCATCGCATTTGTCTCAGAAATGTCCCCATGTTCACTAAAAAAGTCCGAAGGCCATGGAGTCATGACTCCGCAGCCATTCGGACTTTTGGTATTTATGCTCAGCTTTCTTCAAATCCCTTAAATTGCCATGTACATTTTTTCATGGGTTTCGTCTCGCAGCGTACGTGAATTCTGTATTCTCTGGGATATAATGGATTCACATCCTGGGCCATGAGGACGGGGAGGTGAATATTACGCCGTTTGAGAGCCACCCAATACGCGGTTGAGAGCCACCTTGGTGGCCTTGGTAAAAAAAGCAAATACGCAGATGAGAGCCGTCCGCAGTCGGTGGACAGTGGACGGCTCTCCTGCATTATCTATATTTGTTAGTCAGCGGCAACTTTTACTTTTGAACCCTTCATTTCTTCTTCAGCAAGCCGTTGGCGCATGGAAACTTGCCTTTGAATCTCGAGTTTATAGGAGCCTGGGATAATCCGGTCAAGAATGGCATCTGCCACGGCTCCGCCACCAAGCTGCTGATGCCATCCGGAATAGGACAACTGGGAGCAGAAAATCGTAGATACCTTTCCAAGTCTGTATTCCAGAAGTTCCAGAAGGCTGTCGCTTCCGTTCGCTTTAACGGGAAATAGCAAGAAATCATCAAGAATAAGGAGCCGAACATTCTGAAGCTTCTTCAGATAGTCTTTCTGCTTATTCTTGGATTCTGCCAAAGAATAATCCATGAAGAAATCCGGCAGCCGAAGATACAGAACTTTGTATCCGGCACGGCAGGCATTGAGGCCCAATGCATTGGCGATGAACGTCTTTCCGCAACCGGTGGCACCGCAAAGGATTACATTACGCTGCTTGTCGATATAGGCATTGGTTTTCAGATAGTTGATGAGATTCCGATCCAGGTGACGGTCAGGAAGATACTGAATCCCGGAAAGATCAGCCTGGCTGTCGGAAAAATGGGCATTCTTGATGAGCCGCTTCAGCTTATTGTTGAGGCGTGCATCGGATTCTTTGCCGACAATGAGTGTAAGGCGCTCATCAAAAGTCATGTCAGCATATTGTTCGGGGTTCTCAATCTGATCCATATAGGCTTTGGCCATGACGGACAATTTCATTTCCTGCAATTTACGAATAGTGTCATTCTTCATGGTGATCACCTCCATAGTAAGCGGCACCTCTTACGAAAGCATGGGAATTGTCGTCAGCATTACTTTGCGGGGCCGTCTGGCATTCGGATTCTTCCGGTTTAAGTCCAATATCCAGTTTTTCATCTAAAATGCCTTTGACCAGCTTGTAGCGGGGAACCGGCATTTTCTCCAATGCAAGGCGGCAAGCCTTATCCAAACGGTCGGTTCCGTATTTTTCACTGAGCTTCAAAAGCCCAATGCATCCTTTGTAAGCCTGTTCTTCTACACGGTAGCTGCTTAAGAGTCTGTTTACCACTATTTCTGCAGATGGACCGCATTTCTTAGCCCAACGGCGGAAACGGTTTCCATCCCACTGGCTGTACAGCTGATGATTGGGAGGCATGTGCTCTGTAATCGTATCATACTGTCCCCAGCGACCGGTAAGACGTCTGTGGCTGGCAATCCGGGTCCCTTCATAGTAAATTTCTACTACTTTGCTGGTGAGCCGGACATCGACTCTTTTGTGAACATAGCGGAAAGGTACGGAATAATTCTGGTGATCTACGGTTATATGGTAATTAAGCTGCACCGTGGCTTTCCGCCATTCTGCATACTCATAAGGGAAACGGGGCAGCGGCTGGAGAAAAGGAAGCTCTTCGGTAAGAAATACGGAATACCGGCTTCCATCCTTCTTTTGGAAAGGCGCTTTGTTGAATTTCTTAAGCAGCCCGTCCACAGCTGAATTAATCTCATACAGGCTGAAAAAATGATGGTTGCGTAGCTTTCCGATGATGTGAGTGGTGAGCTGACCAACACTTCCTTCAACGGCAGCTTTATCCTTTGGCGTTAACACACGGGCTGGCAGAATCGTCATGCCATAGTGATCTGCCAATTCCTGGTATGCCTTGTTGACCACAGGGGCTTCGTATTTCCTGTTAGAAACGATTCCGGTCTTAAGATTATCCGGTACAAGAAGCCGCGTGGAGCCACCGAAAAATGCCAATGCGTGGATATGTGCCTGAATCCATGATTCCTCTTTCATATCCGGAAATACTTCGGCATAGCAGTACATACTGAAAGGCAGTGTACATACAAACATATATGTCTTAGATATCGCTCCTGTAACAGGGTTGTACAAAGGAATTGTAGTACCGGCCCAATCCACCATCAGTCTCTCACCAGGTTTGTGGTGGATATGCATGGTCAGGCGGTTGGAACTCACGTAATCCCGGTACTTCTTACAGAACTGTGTATAGCGGAAATAAAGCTTTCCCGTTTCACGACAATCCATCACATACTCTTCCCAAAGCTGTTTGAGCGTAACACCGTCTTTCAAAAGTTCTTTATGCACAAAGGCATAATCCGGAGGTGTTTGGAGAGATGCAGCTACATCATCCGGGAATAACTTCTGGTGAAGCACATCGTCAGGCAGCTCCGGCAATTTGCCAGGATCCAACCCCTGTACCTGGTATGCCGTAACAACTTTGGAAACTGTATTGCGGGATACTTGGAGCGTTCTGGAAATGGAGCGCTGGCTTTCACCGTGGAGAAAGTGAACTAAAATCTCTTTTTCATTAGCCATTGAAACCACATCCTTTCGTAGAACAAGTGGGAATATCTCCACAAGTCCATTGTACAAGGACAATTGGTGGCTCTCTAGCGCGTATTCAAACAAAAAAGCAGGTGGCTCTCACCTGCGTATTGGGTGGCTCTGAGGAGCGTATTGGGTGGCTCACTTGGTGCGTATTATTCATCATAGGTCATGGTCTTTCTTCCTTTCTGCGCTGCATACGTAGTATCCCATGGGCTTGCCTGCTTCGTCTCGGGTGTACAGTTTTTCCATCATGTCCTTTGCCTGCTGGTACAGGGGGTAGGAGGGGTTCCCTGGATTTTCCTCGTCCAGCAGAATGTGGACAGAGCAGTGCCAGCGGTTGTAGATCCGCTTTGCCAGGTGATGGCGGTCCAGGTCCGGATGGATGAAGGCGGCCACTACTTTCCGGCTGTATTTATCGAGATGGTCAAGAATTTCCGGAGCTACCAGGATGCAGATGTCTGTATCTGTGGGTTCGGGGATGTTGGAAACGAAATGACCTCCGATCCAGACTTTGATACAGTCCGTGCCCAGAAGGTCTATGAAGTGGTAAATCGTTTGGACCATGGAACGGAAAAGCTGTGCCCTGAGGCGGTAGGGAATGATGCCTTCCACAAGGGTAATCCGCACATGGCAAAGGGTGTCGTAGTGGGGCCCCGCTGGTGTCATGTGGCTGGGCTTGCATGTGACCGGATGAGGGCTTCTAGCAGATCAGTAGCTAGTGGCTGGTAGCTGGTGGCTAGGTGGACAGGCCCTTCGGGCCGGGGGACTGGTGTGTAAGTTAGCGTACGAACGGGCGGGGGCTTCTGGCTGCTAGCGGCCAGGAAAGCTGGCCAGCGGCTAACACCGCAAATGCACCCCTATTCCCGCTGCGCGGGACTTCCCCCACGGGGGAAGCGAGATATTGGCCTGCGGCGCTTCGGTCAATTTCTTACAGCTATCCTCAGCCCCGTGGGCAGCGTCAGGCTATTAAAAGGAAGGCGCCTTAGTGTGCAGTAAAGGCGCCAACTTAAGCCCGACTCGGAGGTTCTCTGCAGGACCTCCGCCTTCCGAGGAAGGGGTCTCCTGCAGAGTCAATTTCACGTTATTTGTGCAAAGTCTTTAGAATTCCAATGGCGGCGGAGCCGCGAGTCGTTAGCCTCCTTCCTTGGGAAGGAGGTGGCTGCGAAGCAGACGGAGGTTAGCTGATGGTTGCGCCGCAGGCTAAAGGATAGTCCCCCTTTTCCAAAGGGGGATGTCTGCGTAGCAGACAGAGGGATTCTGGTGGGCCCTGCGGCGCTTCCATCAGAATTTCTCACCCCAGTGAAGGGCAATGCAAGACTTGTACAGAAGCTGCGCAAAATAAAAGGGGGACACGGGCATGACCGCGTGTCCCTTTGTGGCGACTACATGACGTCTAAAATTTCATCAGCGGAGAAATCGCATTCATCACCATCCATGGAGATGAGGGTGATGGTGTCGTCTGCTCCTTTTAACTCATCAAGGAAGAACGGGAAAACGGCGGCTGTTGGTTCAGCGGCTATGGCGAGTTCAGCATATTCTTCGCAATCATCAATATCGTCGATGTCGATATCATGATCAATAGCGTATGCACGTATGGCAGCGTCATTTAGCGCTTCGGCAGAGGCGATGGCATCGCCTTTGAAATCGTAAACGCTGACCGGTTCGCCTTCGTCGGCGACCATCCATTTTCTGATTTTAATTTTCTTTCTCATTTTCATTTCTACCATTCCTTTCTTTTGTCAGCGGAATCGAACCGCACTTACTGTATAAAGATTAGCAGAAACGAGGGGGTTCTCGTCAGTTACGAAAATGAGGGGGGAAAACGAATAGCACGTGTAAGGGGCTATTTGGCCTCAGGGGTGATTACTTTTTTATGCTTGATATGGATTTCGCACCAGGCAGTCCAAAATAGATCGGAAAGCGCGGGATTCGGCATTCGTGGATATTTGTACGTCCAGATGGCTCCTGTATTCCTGCAAATAGTTTTGGGTGAAATCATTCTGCACAGCAGGAGAGACCAATTGCTGGAAATTCATCAGGGAACACTCATTCATAATCCCGTTTTGGGCAGATAAAATGGGAGCCATTATATCCATATTGTAAGTATCCGAAGATGATGCGGCCAGAATTTGGGGCAAAAGTGCGTCCTGCACGTAAAAAAGGCAGTTTTCAGGAAGAATGCGGCCTCTTTCCGGATCAGGAATATATCGATTCGCTAATACCTGGCGTATTTGCTTCTGAAAAGCAGGGGAGCGGGAATTGATTTTTTGGGAGGCTGTTTCTTTTGCAAAATGGAGGGCGGCACGGAGATGATAGTGCCTTTCTAAGCCATGAATGGAGGTAAATGCAGCAATCCGGCTGTTATCATTTGATTTATCTATAACCCTTCCTATTACCCGCCTTAAATCGTCCAGATAATTGCCCAGGGCGGACAGCGAAATGAGATATTCATCTTTATTGGCTTTCTTACTGGTAATCTTCTTAGTGGGGATTTTTTTCAGTACAGGTGATTCCTTCATCATGTAAAGGTCGATAAACTGGGATTCAGTGATAGGATAACTATCAAACTTTTCTTTTTTGACTCCTATAGTATCCATGTGTAGAAACCCGGCGCGGTTATATCCTGCTCCCTTATGGGCCATGTAGTCAATTGTATATTGTTTGCGAAGACTTTTTAGCAAAGAGGTATATTTTCTAAGAATAAAGTCGTAATCGTCGTGCGTAGGCTTTTCTGATCCTACGGCACTTCTGATGATGTCTGCATAGTATTTCTTAACGTAATAAGCCAGTGGGTGAACTTCCGGCTTATTTTCTGAGTGACTTTCCATTAAGGCTAATGTGTAGGCTGTCATATCAACCACAAAGGCGTCTGCCAATGGACCATCATCCGGTTTATATATGTGCGGATAATTGGCTTCCAGAAAAGTCAAAAACTGGGTCTTCAGCAGAATTGCCCAGAGTTCCAATCCGTGAATTGACTTGAACCATGTGGTATCCATTTTATCTCCTGGCTATTAGTAATGACCGATCATGTGGTGGATTTTATGAAATCGTTATACTATACATTATACAATACCATTTATGTGTGTCATTGGGTGAAAGGAGAGCAATAAAACGGGCTCGGGGGAATCAGTGGTTGGTGGCCAGGTGAACAGGCCCTGCGGGCCGGGTGATTTGTGGCTAAGGGACGTGCGAACGGGTGGGGGCTTTTAGCAGATCAGTAGCTAGTGGCTTGTGGCTAGTGTCTAGGTGATTAGGCCCTACGGGCCGGGTGACGAATGGGTGAGTGTCGTGCGTCTGTGTGGGGGCTTCTAGCTTCTAGCTGCTAGCTGTTAGCGGCTAGGAAAGATTGGTCAGCGGCTACGCCGCAAATGCACACCGACTGCGCTGGATGGCGTCTCACTGGATGCTCAGTCGCCTGCAGCTCCTTGCGCTCCAGTTCGCTTGCTCACCCTATTCCCGCTTCGCGGGACTTCCCCCAAAGGGGGAAGCGAGGTATAAGCCTGCGGCGCTTGTGTGGCTGAGGGGCGTGCGAACGGATGGGGGCTTCTAGCTGCTAGCGGCTAGGAAGGCTGAACAGCCTGCGGCGCTGACGGTCCGCGGCTTCGCCGCAAAGGTGGCGGCGACAAAAAAAGAGTTGAGAGTTGAAGTCCCGCCTGCGGCGCTTTCAACAGAATCCATCCGCGGCTCTGCCGCAAAGGTGGCGGCGTGCAAATTGGGGAAGCGCCGCCTTATGGAACACCCACCAGCCCTCCCTCTTTAGAGGGAAAAGTAAGCGAACTGGATTTGTAGTGAGCGCAGCGAGCGAAAATCCAGTGAGACACTTTCATCGCGCAGGCGATCGGGGGGGACCGCGTCAGCGGTGGGTGGGTGGCCGCGAAGCGGCTGGAGGGATAAGCAGAGAACGGTTGGAGCACCTTTAGCGAGAGCCCCCTCCGTCTGGTCACATAAGGAAGGCGCTTTTATGTGCAGGATAAGCGCCAACTTGGACCAGACTTGAACATCCTGTGCAGGATGTTCACTCTTCGGGCACCTCCCCCATAGATGGGGGAGGTTAAAGTCAGCCTGCGTCGAATCAGTAGCTAGTGACTTGGTGAATAGGCCCTGCGGGCCGGACCCATCAGTTCTCATCACCATCTCTCAGCCCGGTGGGCAGCTCTCTTCTGGGAAGAGAGCCTGCTGCAGTGTCAGTAGCACGTTTTGGGGGTGGAGTTATTAGGGCCCCAACGGCGGCGAAGCCGCTGTCCCTTATCATAAAGCGGCGCTGTATGAATTGTGCGCCGCACCTTTGCGGCGAGAGCCGCGGATGGGGACCGATGGAAGTGCCACAGGCGGGACCTCAATTCTCTTCACTCAAATCTCAATTCTCTTTGAAAACACCGTCACAGGCATTTAGCTGAGAGATCTCTCGACTCATCGTAGCTGTAGCTTAGAAATAGATTTGAGAGTTGAGTGAAGAGAGTTGAGGTCCAGCGGCTAACGCCTCATCCATCCTGCGGCTTTGCCGCGGCCCTTCTCTAAGGGCCTGCATGCCTGGGAAATGTGTCACATGCAGATATTGCTCGTTGTGGTGATTTTCTGACCCAAAGCAGCTGAACTGCTCAATGCTGAAGGCTCAAGGCCTACATACGTTCACACGCATACTCAGCCACAAGACAACCGCGGCAAAGCCGCTAAAGGCCTAGACCTAGATCTAGATCTAGACATTCAGGGCCTCCGGCCCCATCCCCCTCGATCTCGATCTCGACCTCGATCTCACCAGCGCCGCCACCTTTGCGGCGTCAGCCGCGGGACGGTTCTGGCCCGAAGGACCCGACCAGCTTTCCTGAAAGCTAACAGCTAGCAGCTAGAAGCCCCCGCCTGTTCGGACGGCGGCTGGCCATGCGACACCTGCGGCGGAGCCGCTGGGCCTCAACTCTCAACTCTCAAATCTCAACTCTTTTTCTGTTATAATGGACTTAGCATTTTAACGCGATCATGCAATTTACACAGGAAGGGAATGGGAACTCATGAAATATGATTATCTGGTCGTTGGTGCCGGGCTCTTTGGGGCTGTTTTTGCCCATGAGGCTAAGGCGGCGGGGAAGTCGGTGCTGGTCATTGACCGGCGGTCCCAGATCGGGGGAAATGTGTACACGGAAGACATCGAAGGCATCCATGTGCACAAGTACGGTGCCCACATTTTCCATACGAACCTGAAGCACGTATGGGACTATGTGAACCGTTTCGCCACTTTTAACCGGTTCACCAATTCGCCGGTGGCCAATTACCATGGGGAGCTCTATTCCCTTCCATTTAATATGTATACCTTCAATAAGATGTGGGGCGTGGTGACGCCACAGGAAGCGGCGGCGAAGATCGAGGAGCAGCGGAAAGCGGCGGGCATTACGAACCCGAAGAACCTGGAGGAGCAGGCCATTTCTCTCGTAGGTACCGACATCTACGAGAAGCTCATCAAGGGGTACACGGAAAAGCAGTGGGGCCGTCCCTGCACGGAGCTGCCGGCGTTTATCATCAAGCGGCTGCCTGTGCGGCTCACCTTTGATAACAACTATTTCAACGCCCTTTACCAGGGCATCCCCGTCGGGGGCTACACGAAGATGGTGGCGAACATGCTCTCCGGCATCGAAGTGCGGTTGGACGTGGATTACCTGGAGAACAAGGAAGAACTGGATGGTCTCGCGAACCACGTGATCTATACGGGACCCATCGACGCCTATTTCCACTACGACCTGGGCCCATTGGAATACCGGAGTGTCCGTTTTGAGACGGAAGTGCTGGATAAACCTAATTTTCAGGGGAATGCAGCGGTGAACTATACCGACAGGGAGACGCCCTGGACAAGAATCATTGAGCACAAATGGTTTGAGTTTGGTAAGGATGGGCAGGGCAATAACCTGCCGAAGACCGTTATCAGTCGGGAATATTCCTCAGAGTGGAAGGTAGGCGATGAGCCTTATTATCCGGTGAATGACGAGAAAAATGGCATTCTCTATAAGAAATACAAGGCACTGGCTGATAGGGAAAAGAAGGTCATTTTCGGCGGCCGCCTGGGTGAGTACAAGTATTATGATATGGATGCGGTGATTGATTCAGCGTTGCGGCTGGCAGGAAAGAGATTTGAGAATTGAGATTTGAGATTTGAGGATGGTGGAGAAAATGACTGATTACAAGGATTTGATTGTCTGGCAGAAGTCGATGGAATTGGCACGTATTATCTATCGTCTGACAAGTCGTTTTCCTCGTGATGAAGTATTTGGCCTGACAAATCAAATAAGGAGGGCAGTTGTTTCCATTCCATCAAATATAGCCGAAGGCTTTGGCAGAGGTTCTGATCGTGAGTTTATCCATTTTTTACGGATTGCTAAAGGGTCTGCTGCTGAAGTGGAAACACAGATTCTTATTTCTGAAGATTTGCATTATGTGAGTCCTGACGATGCTCAGACGGCTTTATCACTTTGTGACGAAATCCTCAGAATGTTAGGAACTATGATTGTGAAGATAGGGAATAGAATAGGGAAATGAGAGAATTGAGGAAAGAGATTTGAGCGGAGAGGTTTGAGGAAAGAAAATTGAAAATTGAGGAATGAGAGGAAAATAGGAAATACTCAACGCTCTGCTCCCAACTCCCAACTCTCAAATCTCAAATCCCAATAAGGAAGGAAAGGACTCATGAATATAAAAATACTGGTAGCGGCTCACAAGAGGTACTGGATGCCGGCGGATGATGTGTACATGCCTCTTCATGTAGGAGCGGAGGGGAAGGAGCCGCTGGGGTATACGCCGGATAATACAGGAGACAATATTTCCGCGAAGAATCCAAATTACTGTGAGTTGACAGGATTGTACTGGGCTTGGAAGAATCTCGACTGCCAGTATATTGGACTCTGCCATTACCGCCGGTACTTTGGCCGCAGGGTGCATACAAAGGATATA
This sequence comes from Firmicutes bacterium UBA1702, assembly GCA_002320005.1. Classification (GTDB taxonomy): domain Bacteria; phylum Bacillota; class Clostridia; order Peptostreptococcales; family Anaerovoracaceae; genus Fimisoma. Next base: position 4,866 of record DCJK01000034.1, on the reverse strand, counting down.
GAAAAGAAAAAAGGGGCCATTTTTCATAGAGAAGACTATGAAAAGCTGCTTCAGAAATATGATGTCATCCTTCCTGTGAAGAGGAATTATTATATCGAGACAGTGCGCAGTCAGTACGAGCATGCCCATTATAAAAAAGATCTGGACGAGGTCGAAAGAATTATTGCCGAAAAATATCCGGGGTATTCCGACGCCTTTACCAGGGTGATGAATCGGAGAAAGTTGCATATACTGAATATGTTTGTCATGAAAAAGTCTCTTTTTGATGAGTACTGCAGCTGGCTTTTTGATATTCTGTTTGAACTGGAGAAGCGGACGGATATGACAGGATATGATACCTACGAAGCCCGGCTTTTCGGCTTCATGTCGGAGCGTCTTTTCAATGTGTGGCTGGAAAGGCAGAATTTGAAGAAATGTGAGGTGCCGGTGGTATTTTTGGAAAATATTGACTGGCCGAAGAAGATTGCTGATTTTTTGAAGAGGAAGATGGCAGGGAGAAGAGAGATTTGAGGAAAGAGAATTGAGGTTTGAGGAGTTAGAGACAACTCGGTGAGAGACATCAGATGGTCAGACGACCAGACTTCAGATTGACAGTGTGGCTTGTGGCATATGCTTCACTTACGGTGAGTAGCATGGTGCCGGAAGATTTCTCGACTCCGCTCGAAATGACGGGGAGAGAGATTTGAGGAAAGAGATTTGAGGTTTGAAGGATATGGAGACAATCGGGAGAGAGACATCAGACGATCAGACTTCAGACTGACAGCGCAGGTTGCAGCATATACTTCAATTACGGCAGGCAGCATGGCGGTGAGAGATTTCTTGACTCCGCTTCGCTCGAAATGACAGGGGGTTGAAGGTTGAGACAGTCAGATGCGAGACTATCAGATGGTCAGACGGTTAAGAGCGGTTTGAGTTTTGAGGCGTTTGAGGCAATTCTATGGGAGAAGTCTGAGGTCTAATAGTCAGACTATCTGATTTCTGAATTCATTTTGGAGGTCATGATGCATAGGAAGTATGTGTATTTATTTGAACTGGATTCTGTGCGGAAAACAGATGAGGATATTATTGAGGGGCAGAAGGCAATTTATAATGAAATCGTGCAGCAGGGGAACATTGTAGTCATGACGTACAATCAGTTGGTGGATTCCCGCGGATTTTTCAGCCTTCTGTCTAATGCTTCCTATTATGAGCAGTTGATGAAACTGTTTGAACTGGGGTGCATTCGCATTTCACAATTTGGAGATGTAAGAACCATTACTCAGTATCTGTTGGATGCGATGGATGAGGATAAGCAGTTCATCTATTCGGCGCTTCCAATCAAGTATACGCAGAAAAGACTAACAGCATTATTACGTCGAAGTCTAACCTTTTCTGATCTTTCTGAGATAAGTGAATATTTTGAAGGTGGCCGGCGCAGTGAAGCGGAACTTAGGGATTTATTTCTTGAGGTGGCGTGCGATGATTCAGGACGGACTCTGTTTGTTAAACCGGCAGGAGAGGGCAGGCCGGTATCTGAATTGAGGGGAATCCTTCATAATTTATATTATTTTCTGTCTATCGTATTACAACTTAGTGCGCTGCCCCAAATCTACATCCCGCCGAGGAAGACTGACGAATATAAAGAATACAGGATGCACCAGATTTTATCATATGCATTGGAGCTTTCTTTTTCGGATATTCCCTATTGGATGGAAGCAGTGAACATAATTCGAGGACTTCCCTGCTATCAGGCTCAAGTTGACGGCCGCTCGGTGTATTACAGACAGATTTTGGCAGATTTCAAGGAAAAAGAGAATTTAGAGAAGCTGCCGAAGGAAGCTTTCTATTTGTCAGAGGCTGTTGTTGACTTATGTTATAACTATGCCTGTGAAATCAGTATCTGCAATACGTCCAAACATTATAATATCAGCGAACTTTCTAAAGATTGTCATCAGCGCCCGACTTTTGAGGCAGATTTCCGACGCCGGCTTTTGAAGCACTGGAAGCAGGGAAGAGATGCTGACAAACGGTTTCTGACTGAAGAGACGGATACATTCATGCCGTTTACAAGAGTTCAGGATATTCCCGATTTTAAACTGGCTGTGAGGGCGGCGGGTTATACGAATTATGATATTTCTTATGAAAATGAGGATATTCCCCGCTATGAATATCAGGAAGTAGAACAGAGAGGAGAGCAGAGGCGGGAAATCCGCAAGGGAATAGGGCATAAAACGATGTTTACTGTCCTTTGCTTTCTTGTGGCCTGTGTGGTGGAGCTGCTGATGCAGGGGGCCCAGAATATGCTTGATGATTATGTAGATATTAATGATACGGTGTATTCTGTGGTGGAGACGCTTCTTTTTTTGGTTTTGACAGAAGCGTTTTCAGCTTTTCTTTCCTTTTGCTGGCCGGGCTTTTTATCCTTATCTCAGGCACTTGGCGGTATACGTACCTTAGCCATGGATGCGATTCATACACACCGCTCTAATCCGGAAGAAGATAGTAGGGCTCTTCAGACGGACTATCGGGAAAAGAAAAATGGGGAAGCACATATTGATTTTGTTCGCACAAAGGAAATCAAGTCGTATATGGCCTATCGCAGCCTGTACAGAGACTCGGGATTATTTACAGATTCATCGGTATGCCCTTTAGCGGATATGTCTACGTCTGAAGCCCTGCGGGCGGTCATCAGAGATGATGAAATTTATCATCATAAATATGGTCTGATTTACCAGAGCCGCTTTAATACATTCTTAGTAGATCCGGTGGCAGGAACAGAGGGTAATCTTTTTCCCTACGAAAGGGTGATTCCTACTGCTGGCAATGGAGTGGTGATGGCTGCCAGGTATAGAGGAAAATTTCTTTTTCTTAAGCAATTCCGACATGCCCTAAGGGCGGACCAGTACAGTTTTCCCAGGGGATATGCGGAACCGGGTGACTCTCCGCTGGAAAATGTAAAAAGAGAACTGAAAGAAGAACTGAATGCTGTGGTGAGCAGACCTCCTATTTCCTTAGGGTACATAGAGCCGGACAGCGGTTTAACGTCTAGAAAAATAGAAATTTTCCTGGTAGATGTGGATGAGTATTCTTATAAGAAGGGGTATGAGGAAATTCTGGATGTTAAAGAGATGATGCCGAAAGAACTGGAAAAGGCTGTGAGAGAAGGAAAAATCACTGATGGGTATACATTGGGCGCGGTCCTCTTGATGAAGGAGAAATTTGAGATTTGAGGAGTGGAGACATATCAGATGTCAGACGGTCAGATGCCAGACTGGCAGTGCGCCTTGCGGAGTGTGCTCCACTTGCGGTGAGCAGCATGGCGCAGGGAGATTTTGGGGCTTTGCTCAAAATGACAGGGGGCTGAGGTTTGAGGAAAGAGATTTGAGAGGCGCAACATCAGGTGGCTTGTCATGGTTGGAGGGGCAGCATTGTGGGGAGAAGGAGGGGGATTTGAAGTTTTAGGAATGGGGAGAATAGAGGTTTGAATTTTAACTGGATTGCAGGTAGATATATTGACAATCATCATCACCGGCGGCGCCGGATTTATTGGTTCTAATTTTATATTTTACATGATGAAGAAGTATCCGGATTATCGTATCGTCTGTCTGGACAAGCTGACCTACGCGGGAAATCTGTCTACCCTGGCACCGGTCATGGATAAGTCGAATTTCCGCTTTGTGAAGATGGATATCTGCGACAGGGATGCCGTATATGGCCTCTTTGAAGAGGAGCATCCCGATGTGGTGGTGAATTTTGCGGCAGAATCCCATGTGGACCGGTCCATTCTGAATCCGGAAATTTTCCTGGAAACGAATATTATCGGTACTTCTGTCCTTATGGATGCCTGCAGGATGTATGGCATCGGCCGGTATCATCAGGTATCCACCGACGAGGTATATGGGGATCTGCCTTTGGACAGACCGGATCTTTTCTTCACGGAAAAGACACCCCTTCATACCAGCTCTCCCTACAGCAGCTCCAAGGCAGGAGCGGATCTTCTGGTGGGCGCCTACCATCGTACCTACAGCCTGCCAGCGACCATTTCCCGCTGCAGCAATAACTACGGACCGTACCAGTTTCCGGAAAAGCTGATACCCCTCATGATGATGAACGCCTTGGAAGATAAGCCCCTTCCGGTGTATGGGGATGGGAAAAACGTAAGGGACTGGCTCTATGTGGAGGATCACTGCAAGGCCATCGACCTGATCATCCATAAAGGCACCGTAGGGGAGGTATATAATATCGGCGGACATAACGAAATGGCAAATATCGACATTGTGAGGCTTATCCTCAAGGAACTGGGAAAACCGGAAAGTCTTATCACCTATGTGAAGGATAGAAAAGGACATGACCGGAGATATGCCATTGACCCGGCAAAGATCCATAAAGAACTGGGATGGCTGCCGGAAACGAAATTTGCAGATGGCATCAAGAAGACCATCCGCTGGTACCTGGAGAATAAGGAATGGTGGATGGGAATCGTAAGCGTAGAGTATCAGAATTACTATAAGAAGATGTATGGGGATAAATAATCCGCTTTCGGCTCTCCGCTATCGGCTGGCGGCTTTCGGCTCCCGGCTTCCGGCGTGCCTTCGGCAATCCCCCCCCCTCGCCACTGCGTGGCCCTCTCCCCCCTGACAAGCAGTGGGGCGCAAGGGCGTAGTGCAGACTTTCGGCTTTCAGCTTCCGGCTGGCGGCTTTCGGCTCCCGGCTGTCGGCTTTCAGCTTCCGGCTGTCGGCTTTCAGCTTCCGGCTTCCGGCTGACCGATTTGTGGAGGAGAGGGGACCGCATCTCTACCCCCCTCCAAAAAAACTTGCCCACCCCCGCAGTCGGGGGTGGGGGGACCACGGAGTGGTGGAAGGGGTGCACTTGTCAACAAAAATTGG
>DCJK01000008.1 GCA_002320005.1 Firmicutes bacterium UBA1702 | reverse complement strand
AAAGGATTCAAATTGTAGCCTGTCCAATTTTGTGGGCAGGTGCTACTCTTAAAAAGTGTCCACACTTATGGGTACAGTATACCTGCGGCGGGCGAGGAAAAGAAAAAAGAAAAAAGAAAAAAGAAAAAAGAAAAAAGAAAAAAGAAGAACCTGCTTTCGGGGGATAGATTCTAACCTCCGACAGCAGGTTCTTTTTTCCCAGTCCGCCCTCGTGTTGCGGGGGCGGGGGACCGGCGTAGCCGGTAGTGGGGGTGTCCGTGCGGAGCACACTAGTACGACAAACTGCAAATAAGTTTCTATTTGCACTACACCGTAGGGGCTTGCCAGAGCGTAGCGTCGGTAAGCCCGAAATTCACGTTGAACAGCCTGGATAGCGGGTTTACCGCCGGGACCCACAGGTCCCTCTGGCAAACCCCTACGGAGTTGAATGTGAAAGTTAATTACGGTTTTCTATACTAGTCTCTAACGTCTAACATCTAACGTTTCACCCAAGCTATTCTTCATCGCTCTTTTGGCACTTTCCCGGAGCCGATTTACCTGGTTCGGGAAAATATGCTCTTGGGTCTTGGGCAGGACCTTTTCAATAATCTCTTCGGCAGGAGCCGTCTGCAGGCGTTCCAGGTCGAAATAGGGCACCAGCTCTTCCAGATTGGGGAAGGGTTCGCCCTCATCCCAATTCTTCCTTCTATTATAAGGGCAGGCATCCTGGCAGGCATCGCAGCCGATGGTCCAGGTGCCCATTTCTTCGTCCGTGACCTTCATAGGATTCCAGCCCAGGCCGAAGGTATTGCAGAAGCTGACGCAGCGCAAAGGGCTGAACTTATTCGGTCCTTGTAGCGCGTGGGAAGGGCAGGCCTTCTGGCACAGATTGCACCGGTCGCTGCAGGGGCGGATGACCGCATGATGGTACAGGCGGCACTCGGCATCGATGGCGTAGCCGTCCAGTTCTACATAACAGCCGTTTTCGTTGTAAAAGAAATTGTTCCGACGGATGATGCCCAGCCCCGCCTTCATGGCCGCATAGCGCAGGCCCCCGATCTGCAGGTGGCTGGTATCGTCGCCCCCTTCCCAGCGCAGGCCCTTATCTGTCAGCCAGCGGGTGAAATCATGTTTCTTCCGGTAAAGCTCCGTGGTGGTATCGCCGTCACGGCTCAATAAGAATGCCTTGGCAAATTTGTTCCGCAGCTCCTTCGGAAAGCGGTAGCGGGTGTAGTCCGTGGTGCAGATGATGAGGGATTTCGCCCAGGGGAATCTTTTTTTGACCTGCGTAATCTGCTGCATTTCCGGCCGGCTGTAAAAAGGCCTGCTTTCCGGGACGTTTTCCATGCGCTCCTCATACATTTTTGCATAGCCATCCATGTCGTCCAAAGAGATAATGCCGCAGGCAGAAAACCCATGGGCCAGGGCTTGTTGTTCTATTTCTTTCGCAAGTTCGTCGTTCATCATCAGCCTAAACTCCTTTCCAGTTTTTCCTGAATCCGCTCCAGAGCCGCTGCGTCGGCAGGGCCCAGGATGGCTGCCACCTTGTCCTGGATAGCCTGCCAGCGGGGCCGGGCTTCTGACAGGATCGCCTTGCCGGCTGGGGACAGCTCGTAGGTTTTGCCGGAGCCTTCAGCCCGCTGCAGCCAGCCCTGCTTTTCCAGGCCCTTGATATTCCGGACCAGGGTAGTCCGTTCCAGGCCTGCAGCCTCCGCCCATTGGGTACCGTTGGCCTTCTGCAGCAGGTCGAGCCTCGTCAGAAGGTTGAATTGGGTGATGGACAGGCCCGCCGGAGCCAGGCCTTCGTCATATAAAGTCGTCAGGCTCTGGGCACTGCGGCGCAAAAGAGCACAATAACAATCACAGGGAATCATACGTACCTCCTAAATAGTGTAATAACAGTGTGCAAATACACTATAGAGCATATAAAAGAATTTGTCAAGGATAAAGAATGCTGATAGTGGGCTTTTTTATGTCCAAATGAATGGCTGGCGATTATCAGACCTTGACAACCAGCCTGTCAGCCACTAAAAACGACTCACACAGCAATCAGTCTGCGTGAGTCGTTTTTGCGAACTCAATCTTCTTCAATTGTGATATTTACCGTGTACCATTTCGTCCGTTCAATGCAGGCCGCTCTGGCAACTGCATGGGAGCTTTCCAGCATGTTGTTCATATCCGAAAAAACCTTTTTGGCAAAGACAGGATCTTCTGTCAGCCAGGTTTCATAGTGCATGGGAACTAAAAGCTGGATATCTGCTTTATTGACCCAATCTGCAAAAGCTTCAGCAACACCTTCTTTGACGGCGGAGGAAGCCATCTTATTGCGCAGCACGATGTTCGGCTTCTTCGTACCGGCCATACGCTGCAGCATGCCATCGTCATTGCCGCCGATAAAGGCTACCCGGAAGCCCTGATCCGTAGTCAGGATGAAGTTCATATTGAAAATACTGCCAAGGGCGTTCAGATCCCGGCTGCCGGGATACTTTCCTTTGAATTTTTCGGCGATATTCTGATAGGTGGCATCATATCTGTGATGCTGGCCATGGAAAGTTTCCAGAATGAAGCCATCAAAATAGTAGGTCTGGTTATAATCCACCGGATAAATATCCGTCAGGACAAATTCATGTTCCTTAGCCAGCTCAAAACAGATGGGAGAGGGAGCAATGACTGTGGGATGGAAGCGGTCATAAACTTCCTGCAGGTTGGCTACGTGATCCCCATGGCTATGGTTCACGAACAGATAGTCACAGCCTTCCAAATCCTGTGTGGTAAATCCCGGAGGACATTTCTTGCCAAAGGATTCCTTACAGCTATAGCAGGGATCTGTCAGCAGCGTTTTGCTGTTGTTTAGTTGAAATTCAAAACATTGGGCATTGATCCAGCGGAAACGAAAACTTTTAGACTTAAACATGAAAAATTCTCCTTTTTATATTACCAGTCTTTTACAGAACCATCAAAAGCTCGCTTGGCGATGTTGGAGCCGCGTTCATTAGCCGGATACAGCTCTTCTGCCTGGTCGCTCAATTCTATGCCGATACCGGGGGCTTCCGGAATAGCCAGGAACCCGTCTTTAAAATGGAATGGCTCTTTGACCATGGCGTCTTCTGCACCATTCAGGCAGAAACCAGGCAATTCCTGGATGCCCAGGTTGGGAATGCAGGCACAGAGCTGCAGGCAGGCGGCGGTGGAAACAGGTCCCAGGGGATTGTGGGGTACGACCAGCACATCGTTGGCTTCGGCCATGGCGGCAATCTTCTTTGTGGCGGTGATACCACCTACGGCACAGGCATCAGGACGGACATAGCTGGCTCCATGCTTCTGCATGAGCACCTCGAACTCACGGATATTGATATACCGTTCGCCAGTTGCTATGGGTACAGGAATCTTAGAAGCGACGTAGGCCATGGTATCCACATTATCCGGCGCTACAGGGTCTTCGAAGATCATGGGTCTGAATTTAGCAACTTCAGTGCCGAAGGCGATGGCCTCAGGGGCTGTCATACCTCTATGGGCTTCCAGGACCAGATCGAAGTACGGTCCTACGGCTTCCCGGATGGCCTGCACCTTGCGGAGTTCGTGTTCGATTCTGCCGGAAGGAAATTCATCAAAGCCATCTGCCGATTCTTTCGTACCGTTGATAAAGATCTTTGCTGCATTAAAGCCCTGGGTCTGCAATTCCTTATATTGGGGAACAAGTACATCAACATCGGTGGAATGTTTCATGACGGAAGCATAGACCCTTACTTTGTTGCGGGTCTTGCCGCCCAGCAATTCATAAACAGGAACACCTAAGGCCTTTCCCTTGATATCCCACAAAGCGATATCGATGGCAGAAATGGCACTCATGATGACGGAACCACGGAAGTAGACGGCACGGTACAGATTCTGTCCGATATCCTCAATGCGGAACGGATCCTTGCCTAATAAATAGGGGATGAATTTCCGGATGGCGGCAGCTGTAGCATCCAGGAATCCCCAGTTGCCGGCCTCGCCCAGTCCGACAATGCCTGTATCCGTATAAATCTGTACAAAGAGATAATGTTTGGCGTAGCGTAATTCAATACTTTCAATCTTCATGGGTAATCTTCCTTATTAAAATGCAGGGTAAACCATGCTGACGTAGGCAATATATGCAATCGTCAGCAAGAGGGCAACGAGCCAGCCCATTTTAAACAATGCCTTTACATCGTAACCGCCGGCACTCATAGAGATTGCGATGGCTGCGGTAGCAGAAGGGGTCATGAAGGCCGTCAGGCTGCCGGCAGCAATGAGGATCAGGCAGCCTCTGGGGTCAGCACCCAGAGCACTGCAGGTTAGCAGGGCGATAGGGGCGAAGACGTTCATAACACTCTGGTTCTGCATGAATTGTGTGATGGCAAAGGGAACTGCAAAAAACACGGTATGCAGCAGCAAAGTGCTGGCACTGCTGCCTACGTTGGCAGAAATGATTTTGCCGATATAGTCAGCGGTTCCGGTTTTCACCAGAGCGGTTGCCATGGAATTGGCACCGATGAACAACAGGCAGATATCTACAGGGATTGCCGCAATAGCCTCCTGTTTTGTCAAGACTTTGAAAATCATCATGAATAAGACACCGGTAAAGGAAACCAGCCAGGTAGGTAAGCCAATCTGTTTGCTGAACACAAAACCCAGGATGACGAGGCAGAAGATGATGATGCCCGCTTTATCGGCGAAGGGGGTTAAGGCAGCTTTCGCTTTCTTTTCGGATTCCAGAGCCGCGATAGGCACAATGGGTTTGTCCAGGGTCACTTTGGGGGCAATGAAATATGCCCAGGCAAAGACAACAAAGATCATAGGCCATCTGCCTTTGAAGAAGTCCATAGCCGTAAAGCCTGTCGTAAAGCCGTAGGTCTGCATGAAACCATTAAATACAGCTGCTTCGCTGAGGGCAAAGCCAAAAGGCAGGATGGCACAGCAGGCGACGCAGATGAGGACTAACGGAAATTGTCCTTTCGAACGGCTGACACCGTATTCATCACAGACAGAATCCATGATGGGGAAAGAAATGGCGTAAGCTGCCATGGGACTGGTGAGCATACTGGTCAGCAGAAAGCCGATGAACAACACGCCCATATAGGCCAGCTTGTAATTGCCCCTGGTCAGGGTCCGGATATGGGTCGTCATGGTCTTGGGCAGGGAAGTCCTGCCCAGGCCGGCAGCAACGACAATCATGGCGCCAATGACGATGGTATTGTCATTACCGAAATTTGCCAGTACAGCGGCAGGCTTCAGGCATCCTGTAATCACCAGCAGGGTCATGACCGTGCCGGAGGTGACGCCGAGAGGCCACTTTCCCAGCAGGAATATGACCAGCATGTAAATAAAGATTCCCAGGCAAAACATCATTTGTGTACTCATTAAGATTCCTCCTTAAATAGTTTTGCTTTGTGTAGTGATGGCGTTCAGTTGAAATTTTCATGTGCTTAAATTATAAAAAAATTCTGTATGAGAATCTAATAGGATATAGTATAATAATATAAGCAATGCTTATATCAATGATATAAAGAGGAGTTATCATGACGATACGGGAAATGCAATGGATGCTGCAGTTATTTCAAACTAAAAATATGAAAAAGGCCGCGGAAACACTTTATGTTTCCCAGCCCGCTTTAAGCCAGTGCCTGCACCGCCTTGAGAAAGAATTAGGCTTTCCCCTGTTCATCAGGACGTACAGGGGGCTGGAGCCTACAAAGCAGGGGATGCTTTTCCAGGAAACCTGTGAACAGATTTTGTCTGCCTATGAGAATTTCATGACAAAGACAGCTTTGTTGGACAAGGAAACCCTTTCCAGTGTCGTAATCGGGCTGCCCCCTTATCAAAGTTCCATTATTTCTGCCCCATTGATCCAGGTATTGCAAAAGAAATACCCCACTATCTGCTTTTCTGTCAGGGAGTCCTTTCATGAGGAACTGGTGCAAGGCTTGCGGCAAAACAAACTCCAGCTGTTCATCTCGAATGGAAGTAAGGAGCAGGATAAGGAATTCCAATATCATGATTTCGGCTATTTTATGGATGCAATCTGCTTAAGGACAGGCAGTCCTCATAACAAGGATACTTTCGTTCAGAATGGTATCCATTATATAGATCCGTATGTTTTGAGTGATGAAGCCTGGGCTGTGACGCGCAAAGGTCAGGATTCCAGAAACCGCATGGATCTGCTTTTCGAATTTCTCGGTTTGACACCTGTTATCGTGCAGGAAACGCACCTGATTGCCACACTGCATGAACTGGCCGTGCGGGGTATTGCTTGCTCAATCATTCCATATATGCATAGTTTGGTGGAAAAGACCCACTCAGAAGAGAATATTTATTTCATACCGGAAAATTATAAGATTCCCAAGAACAAACGCTATATTGTGTGCCTGAAAGAAACAGAAAAGCATCTGCCGGGAGACTTTTTGGAGTTTTTGGGAGCTACCCTTAGAAAGATCGAATTATAGCAATCCATAGGACATTGCAAAGGAAGCCACTATGACGGATAAAGAACTCATCTATATTAAGACGATTGCAGACGAGAAAAATTTGACCCGTGCGGCGGAGGTGCTGCATATTGCTCAGCCTTCTCTGACTCAGCTGCTGCACCGGATTGAAGAACGGCTGGGGGCGGCGCTTTTTGTGCGGGACAAGAAAGGCATGACGTTGACGCCGGCAGGGCAGCTGTACTATGCCATGGCCAGGGATGTGCTGGGCAGCCGGCAGGCGTTCCTGGATAAATTGGCACAGCTGAAGCTGGAAGAGAACCAGAAGCTGAACATCAGCGCATCTTGGTATAATACGCTGCTGATTTTGAACAAGGTGATTCCGGTATTCCGGGAAAAATTTCCTACGGTGAAGCTGACCAACGTCCTGCGTATTTTATAATTGCAGTACAAAGGAACTATGGAAAAGAAGTCGGTGAAAATCCTTTGAATTATGAAGGGTATCAGAAAGTATCTGCCAAGACCGTGATCCCTATTGCAGGTGGCGAAAATGAAAACATCCGCTTCGGTTTCCGTGATTTATTGGAAATAAAAGCTGATGAAAAAATTTATGCTGCTTTTCAGCATCCGGTACAGCTCAATGAGGATGGTACAGTAAGCCCCAGCCAGGCTCCCGGTGTGGGCTTGGATATCAACAGAGACGTACTAAAGGATTATAAAGTGGCAGAAGCTTATGTCAGCCCTTCCTCCGGCACCTCATACAGATACCGGGCTGCGTGTTGATGCGTCAGGCTGTGAGGCAGTGATGATTATCCTTGACATTTCTTGCAATTTCTGTTAAAGTACATTTATGGTGCATATACAACAAAAGAGGTGATTACATGTGGAACCCTGAGGAATGTTTTTGCATGCGTTTGAAGCGTGCTTCTGAAAAGCTGTTGAAGCTTTACACGCAGACGATAGCCCCGGCCGGAGTGACTCCTGTGCAGTATTTGATTTTACTACGCATCCATGAGCTCCAGAGTGGATCCTTACGGGAAATTGCAGATGCCATGGGTGTGGATCGTTCTACCTTAGCCCGGACGATCAGGCCCCTTGAAAAAAATGGCCTTGTCAAGGACAATAAGCCTGTGGGTGCCCGTAATGGTGTCCTTGTTCTTACCTATGAAGGGGAAGAGGTATTCCGTAACGCTCAGGCTCTTTGGAATGAGGCACAGGATATTGTGGCTGCCCGCTTAGGCGAAGAAGGGGTAGATAAGTATTCAGAGTTTTTGAAGACCGTCACAGCTGGCTGAAGTTTTTTACATTATTTGATGTATATACAATAAAAAGGAGAGAAACAGATGTTAGAAAAAGAAATTCAAATTGGTCATTTAATTCTTCGGAACCGCCTGGTGATGGCACCCGTGGATTTCGAACTTTCCGATCTGGGGACAGTTTCTGCCCGGGAGCTTGCCTATTACGATGCCCGTACTGCGTCCGGAGATATAGGGCTGGTGGTGGCAGAACACGCCTATGTGCACCCTAATGGCCGGGCGGTGACGAACCAGTTGTCCATAGCCAAAGACGCCGATGTACCAGGGCTCACTCAGTTAGTGGATTTGGTCCATGGGAACAAAACTCCCATCTTTCTGCAGCTGTCCCATGGGGGCGCGCGGATTATGTGTTCCAATGTTTCCGTGGAAGGCATCAGCCCCAGCGGCTTGCCTACGCCCATGCCCGGAGCCGGCAAAGGGGAGCCCATCAAAACCCATGCTATGAGCCTTGAGGAGATCGCTGAGCTTAAAGAAGAATTTGTTCAGGCAGCTTTGCGGGCCAAAGCAGCAGGGGCCGATGGGATTGAGCTGCATATGGCTCATGGGTACCTGCTGGATCAGTTTTATTCGCCGCTTACCAACCAACGGACGGACCAATATGGTGGTCCTGTAGAAAACCGGGTGCGGGTGGTGACAGAGCTGCTGCGTCTGTTACGGGAAAACGTAGGGGACGAAATGGTGCTGGGGGTCCGTCTGGGGGCCTGCGATTACCTGCCCGGGGGAAATACGTTGGCAGACGGGGCAAAGGCCGCGGCGCTTTTAGCGCAGGCCGGGGCCCAATACATTAGCGTTTCCGGCGGACAATGCGGTGCCCAACATCCCCAAAATACGGGCGTGGGGTTCTTTAAGGAGGCAGCTGAGGCCATTAAACAAGTGGTCCAGGTACCTGTACTGCTCACTGGGGGCGTGAAGACCCGCACTGATGCAGAAAGCCTGCTGGCTGCAGGTGCTGCCGACATGGTCGGCGTGGCCCGTGCCTTGATTCAAAATCCCAACTGGGCAAACGAAGCCTTCGCAGAATAAGTATAAACCTAAAGAAATGAGAAAAGAGGAGAACGGTATGAAAAAGAAAATTATGGCTTCTATGGCAGCGGCAGTGATCGCATTTTCCATGAATCCCTTTATGGGAGCAGCAGTAGCCGGAGCGGCACAGATTTCTGCGCCGGCCAACGCGGTGAAGATGCAGCAGACTCAGGTTCCCGGGTATTACCGGCTGATGGTGGGAAAGTATGAAGTAACGGCTTTGCTTGACGGCATCGGCAGGCTGCCCACGTCTCTGCTGGAAAACCACACTGACTTTACCAAAGCCCAGTTGGATGCTATGATCGACGGGGAATTGGCACCTCGGGACAAAGATGGGGTGATGATCGGCGCTATCAACGCGTACCTGGTGAATACTGGAGATCATCTGATCCTCATTGACGCGGGCAAAGGAGAAGGAGTAGCACCCATCTATACCGATAAGCTGGGCCGTCTGGTGGACAGCCTGAAGGCCTCCGGCTATAAGCCGGAACAAGTGGATGCCGTGGTATTCACCCATCTGCATTCTGACCACATTATGGGAATCACCCATGAAGGCAAGCGGGTCTTCAAGAATGCCACCCTCTATTTACAAAAGAAGGATAAGGCATTCTGGGTGGATGCGCCCATTGAAACACTGCCGGAACCGGCCCGGCCCTTTGCCAAAGATGCTCATTATACGATGCAGCCCTATGTGGATGCTGGGAAAATCAAGGTGTACACATCTGGGGATACACTCTTTGGAGAAGTGCAGTCCGTGCCTCTGCCGGGGCATACCCCGGGCCATACAGGCTTCCTCTTCAGCTCCCAGGGAGAAAAGATCCTGTTTTGGGGTGACGTAATGCATAATGTGGCCGTCCAGATGCAGCATCCGGAAGTGGCCATTGATTTCGACAGTGACGATGCTGCTGCTCGGACAACCCGCCTGGCCCTGATGAAGAAGCTGGCCGCCAATAAGACGATTGTAGCCGGCGCCCACATCCCCTTCCCCGGCCTGGGCCGCCTTCTGCAGGAAGGAGAAGGTTATCGCTGGGTACCGGTGCAGTATACGGTCTTTGATCAGCATTAAGGGGAACCGTATGTTATACTCTTCGTTTACGCCCGTGCGGAGCACATCGGCCCAGGGGATTTCGGCCCCAGCCAGTTCGACCCAAGCTAGTATAGGAATTCACAAATAACTTTCTGTTTGCACTAACCCGTAGGGGCGTGCCAGAGCGCAGCGGCGGCCCGCCCGGAAGAGGTATAAGTGAAAGTTAATTATAATCTTCTGTACTAGTTCGCCCCAAGTCATTCTACGTATGCACGTATGCACGGAAACACGGACAGCCGACATACGACGACCGACATACGACGACCGACGGACGACAGAGGAACCACGCTGCGCGTGGAACGTATGCAAGGAACAAAGAAAAATGTGGCACAAGGTCCCTTATCCTCTTGAACATTCCCTTATTTTACAGTAATATTTAAGGGAAAGGAGGCACGACTAAGGGAATGCGTGACTTTAATTACTCGAAAATCGCCCAAATGAAATGGGATAGCGAAATTTTAAGCTATATTGCTGCTATCTATAAAGAAGCCGGCAAGCAGGAACTCTACCTGAAGCAGCGTCCGGAAGAGCTGGATAAGCTTGTAGAAATCGCAAAAATCCAAAGTACGGAATCCTCCAACGCCATCGAAGGAATCGTCACTACAAGTACGCGGATCCGGCAGCTGGTGGAGGAAAAAACGACACCTAAAAATCGGGATGAACAGGAAATCGCCGGCTATCGGGATGTGCTCAGCCTGATTCATGAAAACTTTGACGTTCTCCCATTGACGCAGAACTATATCCTTCAATTGCACAAAATCATGTACAGCCACATGAACAATCCCATGGCCGGCCGAACAAAAAATGTACAAAACTACATGAGCGTGACCTATCGAGATGGCCATACAGAGATACTATTTACACCTCTTGCTCCCTTTGAAACGCCAGCCGCTTTAGATCGGATTTGTGAGGAATACAATCGTGTAATCGGCAATATGGAACTGGAGCCTCTCCTCGCGATACCGCTTTTTATCCACGACTTTCTCTGTATCCATCCCTTTAATGACGGGAATGGCCGTATGAGCCGCCTCCTCACGACACTCCTCCTATATCGCAGCGGTTTTTATGTGGGGAAGTACATTTCTTTGGAAGCAAAAATCGCCCAAAATAAGGAGCTGTACTATCGTGCCCTGGCTCAGTCTCAGGACGGTTGGCAGGAGGGCAAAGAAGATATCCTTCCCTTTATCAAATATCTCTTGGGAATCATTCTCTCTGCCTATAAAGATTTTGCAGACCGTTTCGCCATTGTGGAGGAAAAGCGGCCTGCTATCGACATGGTCCGGTTAGCTGTAGAAAATAAGATTGGCAGAATTACAAAACAGGATATTCGGGAACAATGTCCATCCTTAAGCGTAAGCTCCATTGAAGGAGCCTTACGGAAACTTGTTGAAACCGGTGAATTGAAACGAGAGGGTAAAGGAAAAGCCACCTATTATCTCCGTTTGCGCTAAGCCGATGGTCGATATTTGCCGGTGGCAAATTTCTTCCTATTTATGGCTAAAAAATACAGCTGGCCAATGCGGCTAAAAATGTAGTAGGATAAGGAAAAGTACATAAAATGGAAAGTATTATATAACCAACTAAGGAAGAAGGGATGTTCATGAAATTAGCGATGGCCCAGATGCGTATGGCAAAGGAAGTCGATGAAAATCTGGAGAAAACCCTGGACTTTTGCGACAAAGCGAAAGGCTGCAACCTGCTGTTCTTTCCGGAAGTCCAGCTTTCCCCGTTCTTTGCCCAATATGAGGCACGTGATGCTTCTAACTATCTGCTCTCTCCGGAAGACCCGCGGCTTCAGGCCATAGAGAAAAAATGCCGGGAGCTGGGCATGTATATTTCTCCCAATGTGTATCTGTCCGGGCAGGGAAAACCCTATGATGCCAGCCTCTTCTATGACCGGCAGGGGAAGCTTTTGGGCATTTCCAAAATGGTCCATATCTTCCAGGCCCCACAGTTCTATGAATGCGATTATTATACGCCGTCGGAAGAAGGCTTCATTGTGTATGAGACGGATTTTGGCAAGGTAGGCATCGTCATCTGTTTTGACCGCCATCTGCCGGAAAGCATCCGGACATGCGCGGCCATGGGTGCGGACCTGGTCATTGTACCCACGGCTAATACAAAGGCCGAACCTTTGGAGATGTTCGAATGGGAAATGAGGGTCCAGGCGTACCAGAATATGACGTTTATTGCTATGTGCAACCGTGTGGGCAGGGAAGGGGACATGGACTTTGCCGGGGAATCCCTTGTCATCGATCCCGCGGGGAACCTAGTGGTAAAAGCAGGAGATCGGGAAGGGCTCATTACCTGTGAACTGGATCTGGCCCAGGCCCGGAAAGAAAAGCAGCGGAGACCGTTTTTAGCCTTGCGCCGGCCTGAACTGTATCGATAAGCATAGGTGGTGGGGGATACTGGTGTTCGTTCTGATAGATTTGCCATTAAAGACAGTGTTTTTTTCAAAATGCCCATATCAGTGCCTACTTTTGAGGAACAATATAAAGTTGGTGATTTTTTAAATGAGGCTGACCACCTTCTCACCCTCAACCAACGTTACTATCTGAAAATCATCAACGCACGGACTGAAAGGGAAATCGATTCTCGGGAAGTACTGTTGGATTTACCAGAGATGGAATACTGAGTTGGGGCATATGATGTGAATAAAGCGGCAGAACCAGGAATCAACTATCATTTCTGAGAAGGATGGGAAAGTAAATGGGATACGGAAAAACTATCGAACTTTTCTTAGTGAATGGGACTGCAGACAGCATCATTACAGCTGAACTGTCGAACTGGAATGGCAAGGCTATCAAAATTCCCCGTATTGAAGTGATACAGTACTGAAAGAATCCGATTATGCGGTTATGGAAGAATTTATTGATGACGTTAAAGTGTGGTCATCAATGCATTAGGGTATAAGGTCCTTGAACCACTGATTCAAAAAGAGATTATTGGGAAAAATGATGAAGGATTGCTTTATATCTCTTCAGGATCAGCCAATGCAGTTGGAAAAATTACACCGGGAAGGCTTTGTAGTTTTACAAGGAGCCAGACTAAATGAAAAATTAAGTACGAAATCTCTCAGCAATGGGATTGTCAAGCTGAGAGAAAAATGGATGGCTGATAAAAAGGTAAAAGATTGGGTAACTACGGAAGATCTGCTTTTTTCCAGCTCTTCTGCAGCTGCCGATTTTGTGCTTGGATACAGCGTCAGTGACCCTCAAGTATGGAAAAATGTGGATGGAAAATCCTTGAAGGAAATCGAAGCAGAAAAAGATAACGGTTGATTGTAAAATCAAATTGAACCATGGGTAAAATTAAAAAATCTGTTACAGGAATGAAATGATTGCACAAAATGAGTCGTGGTACGGCTTCCGGGAAAAATCCCCGGATACGCAATCGCTTAGGAAGAACTTGTTGGGTGCACTGCTTTTTCAGGAGGAACTGAATGGGGTTATTCCGAAAGTTTGTAAACAATACAAGAAAGCCTAATGGGCTCCTTGGATCAATCATGATTTGGGGGATGAATGTAGGACATGCCAGAATGGCGAAATGGGGGATGAACCATTTTCCTCAGATGGATCCAAAGACAATTCTTGATATTGGATGCGGGGGAGGGCGGAATGCAAGTGAACTGCTCAAAAAGTACCAGAACGCTACATTGACAGCCATTGATTATTCCCCCTTATCGGTTGCAAAAACAAAAGCCTATAATCGCAGGCTTATGGAGCAGAAACGATGCATTGTACAGGAGGCCAATGTAGTTTCTCTTCCTTTTGAGAATGGTGCATTCGATTTGGCAACAGCTTTTGAAACAATTTATTTTTGGCCAGATTTGCCAAAGTGCTTTATTGAGGTTCGTCGCATTCTAAAAAATGGAGGATATTTTTGTATTGTATCAGAAAGCGATGGCACGGACATAGAGGGCCAGAAGTATGAAAAAATCATTGAAGGAATGAAAAGCTATACAGTCCCTCAAATCATGGATACGTTGTATGCAACAGGTTTTGGTTCTGTGCACAGTTTTCATCATGAGACCAGGCCGTGGATTGTAGTTATTGCTGAGAAATAAATGCTTTTATATTGGACCTTTCAAAAAATTGTAAATAAGAAATACATCCTTCAGCACAATCTGAGCAAAGAAGAAAAACGAATCTTGCTGGAACGGGCTGTATCTTCCGGGAGAATTCCAGGTGGCCGCGGACGATGAAATCTTGTGGAGAAATCCCTTTGCGGCCATCTTGGAGCGGAGACCGTCGCCAGGTCGCCCAGGGGGGCTGTTTCCACAGGGTTCGCCGAAGGAAAATCCGCTCCTGCTGCCCAGAGAGCAAAAAAACAGACCCGCAGTCAAGGTGATTGCGGGTCTGCTTTTTACGATCGGACGGAATCATTGTTCCTTCGACCTTGTGCGCAAGCTTTTCAATTACGAACGGTGTCGCACGGTTGTCGTTACCGTCTCCCTTAGAACTTATCTGCCAGTGCAGCAGCCTGTATACAGCCATCAGTTTCATCAATGGCACCCGCGTTCAGAACACCGGGAACAAGAACTTCACCAACCATCTTCCACTTCAGAAGAGCCGCACTGCGCTCAATGGGAACGCGGACACCATCCATAACGGACATATCGTGTTCTTCGCAGCAGGTAATCAGTGCACATTCCTTCCCTGCAACATCCTTACCTCCAACAACCAGCGAGAAAATCTTATCGATTACACCCTTGATCTGTGCAGGGATGGAGTACCAATATACAGGCATGGTGAATACAACAGCATCAGCATCCAGAATTGCAGGAGCGATGGTATTGAAATCATCATCAAAGGTACATGCCTTACCTGTAGAATAGCAGGTCGCACAGGCGTGACAGCCGCCAATATTCATCATAGCAGCGTCAAAACGGGTAACGGTATGTCCTTTGGCCTCAGCTGCCTTGATAAACGACTCGGTCATAGCGAAGCTATTGCCGTTTTTACGAGGACTGCCGGTAATTACTACAATATTTTTACTCATTGAAACTCCTCCTCCAAATCTGCGGGATTGACTGTTCCCGTCTATGTAATTATAATTTTAGCAAGAATATAACAAGAATCAAGTACGCACATTGAAGTGCAATACTTACCAAAAGGAGAGTGTAAATATGAGTGCACCATGTATTCAGGACGCAAAGCTTGAGGAAACCGGCTTCAGCTATACCATGTCATTGATCCAGGGAAAATATAAGATGTATATTCTTTATGCGCTTGCCGGATATGGCGTTGTTCGCTTCAATGAACTCAAAAAGTATATCAGTACAATTTCTTACAAAACTCTCAGCTCCACCTTGAAGGAACTTGAAAATGATGGATTGATCCATCGCGAAGAGTATCCGCAAATTCCGCCTAAAGTGGAGTACAGCCTGACAGAACGCGGTAAATCTCTCATGCCGATTCTGGACCAGATGTGTGTCTGGGGAGAACAGAATCGAATTTGAATTCATCGTTCCAACGATACATCGTTCGTTTGCAGTTATTACATCATACATGTATACAAAACCATTCAAACGTTTTGTAAACATCTTCCCCCGATTTGCATAGAAGGGAGTTTCGTGTCCATTTGATCGGTGACCGACCAAGATACCGACCAAGTTAACGATATACTGGGCCTAGACCTTGGTCGTAAACCGATTGAGCAGAGGAGAGGAGGTCGAGACGATGGCCTCCCTCCTGCCCGCCGTGTTATAGGTAGAAAAACAGGTGGACAAATTCCCGCAAACGGAGAGCACATGTAAAAGCACTGATTTTCGGCTTTGAGCAGTTCCCACAAACGGGCGGAAATGTGTACGGAATCCAGACATTCAGGTGCTTGTCTCATGCCAAAGTGGTCGGTTTCCCAATAAGGCGTGAGGAGAGGGATTGAATAAAGGAAGAGTGAAGAGTAAGAAGCAGGACGGTGTGGGTCCAACTATCTTTTGCAATGCCGTAGGGCCCGATCGGTGATCCGCCTGCTTTATTCAGTTTCATTCAAAATATCTTTGCTGAGATCCTCAATGTTGCGGCCGCCATAATAGATACGGGAAATCATGACACAATGGGATTGCTCATTGATTAGATAGAAAACAACATAATTATTTACAGGCATCTGATGAATTCCCATTGATTGCAGGGGTTCCCAGTCAACTCTTTTGAAACGAGATGGCATAGTATTTAAAGCGCGGACTCCTCTTAGGATTCTATGAATCTGGTCTTTAGCAATTTCAGGGACGAGCAGCTCTTCAGCAATATAAGTATATATTTCCCTCAAATCTTCAAGAGCTTCATTAGAATAAGTGACGCTGTATTGAATGCTCATATGCCAAATTCCTTTTTAAGGATTTCATCTACTTCATTTGCAGTGTGGACATGACCAGATTGAATGGAATCCATACTTGCTTGGATTTCAGCAGTCAGTTCATCCCTTGTCATTGCTCCGAGAGCCTTTGGCCTGGGGGAAGTAAGTTTGAGTTCAAAAGGAATTCCTTTTCTTAAGACGACTTGGCTGTAGAACATTTGGATGGCGCTGGAGGGGGTAATGCCGAGCTGGGCAAGGATTCCTTCAGCATGATCTTTTAAATTTTTATCGATTCTGGCATAAACAGCAGAAGTATTGGCCATAATATCGCCTCCTTTTTTTTAAATTATAGGTTATTATGCTTGCAATTGCAAGCAATTAAAAAAACTGGAACAGGTGGGCGAGATCCAGCCCAAGGTGATCCAGTTTCCCAATAAGGCGTGAGGGACTGAATGAAGGAAGAGTGCAGAGTAAGAAGCAGGACGGTGTGGGTCCAACGATCTTTTGCAATGCCGTAGGGTCCGATCGGTGATCCGCCTGCTTACAGACCTGGGAACGGACGCCCCTGACGGGTCGTCCCTACGCATATCACGTACTGTACGATATCATTCCGTAGGGGCTACCCGTCAGGGGAGACCGTCGCCAGGTCTGCCCAGGGGGCTCTTTCCACGCACGGGGTTCGCCAAAGGCAAATCCATCCCGGTCGCCGGTCGGGCAAAAAAGCAGGCCCGCAGTCGAAGTGATTGCGGGCCTGCTCTGTAATTATCCGGCAGCAGCCACCTGAAGCTTTAAGTCCAGTGCCTGCAATAGTTTTACAAGCGTATCCAGTTTGGGAGTTGTCTTGAGGGTTTCGATACGGGCAATGGAAGATTGAGGAATACCGCACCTTTCTGCAAGAGTACGTTGACTGATTCCCAGTTCCTGTCTCCGCCGAATGATAGAAGAAACAATACTGCTTAGTTCTTCGATTTCTTCCATGTTGCGGCGTTCTTCCTCACTAATGGATTTTACGTGATTTTTATAATCTTCCCACGTTCTCATGACTTTTCCTCCTTCTGACGGATATAGTCATCCCGCTCTGACTTGGCTCGGATGATCTCGCGTTTTGGCGTTTTCTGGGATTTCTTGCGGAAATGATGGAGCAGTACATATTGGCTTTCGTCATAATAGAAATAAAATACTCGGTTATTTCCAGGACGAAGTTCCCATATATTATCTTCTAAATGCTTGGTGATATTGGTCGGGAGATTTGTCCCGTTTTTAGCAAGCAGGTCAATGTAGAAAATAATCTGGTTATATTGAATACGAGCATCTTTGCTGGTTGTACTCTTTTACGTAACGCTTCCAAGAAATCCCAGACGTCTGATTCGCCATGTTGATTCTCGTAGAATTCAATCTTGTACATTATATACTCCTTACAGTGTTCTCGTTTAATGATAGCATTAATGCTATCAAAAAGCAAGAAATCTACATATAAGATGTCCGGGAAAGAACTGGAGCAGGTGGGAGAAATCCAGGCCAAGGTGATCCGGTTTCCAAAGCTGAGTGCAGAATGAAGAGCGAAGAGTGCAGAGCAGGACGGAAGGGGCGAATGGTCCATTGCGATGCCGTAGGGGCCTCACGCCGGGAGGCCCGCCAGATGCACGAGCCCCCGATCCCAACGTGATAGGGGCTCCCCGCAGGAAAGCCCATCCCCGGTCTGCAGTCTTGAGAAGATTGCGGGCCTTTTTCTGTCGTGATTCTTGGATAGGTCATTTGCTATAATGAACATAAAGCAAGAAGGCTGTTGGTAAAGAGTCAGGATGGAGGTGCGGCAAGTATGAGCACAAACCGTAGTCATAAACATGGGTTATCCATTGATACAATGTGGGATGACTTGAACCCCCAGGTTCATCAAGTAATAAAAAAATACTTTGCTGAACATAATCTTTCCGTAAAAAAATTAAAAAAATGCGGAGTAAGCGAGAATTATAAAAGCCGTGTCTATCAGGCTCCTGACTGCTGATAAAGCTTATATGCTTGCCCAATTAGAATGGCCTGGTGCCCTGATTACGAACTATTATGAAACCGAGCGTGGATTCGTATTTTCTGGGCGATGGTATGGCGGAGGACTCCCAAAAGTAGAGAAAAAGACCGCTCGAGTCGGCTGGTATTTGGAGGAATGGGGTAATAAGGATAAAGCCAAGTGGAAAGCATAGGAGAAGCTTTGAAAATTGCCGAAAACCATGTGGGAACTAAATTTCATAAATATGCTGATATTGATAAAGAGGTGATCACCGTGAAAAAGCATAGAACGGTAGCCAGTTGGCTGCTGATTATTTTTCAAACCGTATTTTGTATTATCGTAGGCGCTCCTTGGCTTATTCTTGGCTTACTCATGGTTGATGCTTTCATTATCTTCATGAGTGGCGCACTCAATATTGTTTCCTTTGATTCCATTGTAACTTTTCTCAAAATCTCAAACGTCTGTGCGTTTGCAGCAATGGTCTACTATGCATATTATGTAGCAAAAAACGACAACTGATGCCCATTGAATAAAGACTGCCGGATGGACGGGGTCCAGGGGGAACGAGTGGTTCTGGCGGCATTTTGTCGGTGGCAAAAGGGATATTTCCTGAGTGGGCAGACCGGACGGGATTGCTCCGCAACCCTGGGGCAGCCCCTACGCCGTCGATCTCGGAGCTTAGTGCAGACCAGGCGGGGTGCGCGAGCCTGGAGAGGCGCATAAACTGGGGATAAAAGAAACATATGAAGTGAATTTACATTCAGATACAGGAAAACTTGCTCGCAGGAAAGGGTACGGAAAGGGAGATGGTCCGTGGTGGGAGTTCCTGCCCGGGCTTTTTTTGTTTTTCTGAAATTTACATAGTTCCCATGATGTAATAAAATATAATGTAAATATGGGGAAAAGG
Organism: Firmicutes bacterium UBA1702; assembly: GCA_002320005.1. Taxonomy (GTDB): domain Bacteria; phylum Bacillota; class Clostridia; order Peptostreptococcales; family Anaerovoracaceae; genus Fimisoma. Next base: position 11,174 of record DCJK01000008.1, on the reverse strand, counting down.
GGAGATGGCTTTGAAAACAACTATCCCATCTTCCATCTCTCCATGGAGTGCTTTATTTGCAAAGTGGAAGAGGGCGACCCGACCTTACTGGAGCACGAAGCGAAAAAGAGGCTTTCCTTTGATGAACTGGATACGGTGGACTGGTTGCCGGCGGACTTGCTGGTGGTGAGGGCTTTCCGGAAGTACTTGGTGAAAGACCGGGCGGCTCTTGTTACCACGGTGAAGGAATTCCGGGAAACCATCACTCGGGATGGGTTTATCACCGCCTTCCATGATTTTGTAGAAAAGGGCTGCGGCTGTTCCGTGGGGGAGGCCAACGATCGCTCCTGGTACGACTGCTATGACTTCCTTCAACAGTATCTTCCCACCGATGCAGAACTGGACGATTACACCCTGGCCTTTGAATATATGATGCCCGATTCCCAAAAGCGAGCAGACGTGCTGCTCCTTTCCCGGGATAAGGTGATCATCTTAGAATTCAAAGAAAAAGGAGCCATCCTCTACCAAAAGCATCATCTTTGTTTCCGGCGTCCCGGGCTCTGGAAAGACCCTGGTGGGCCTAAAGACCGTCTACGACCATGCCCATGACCAGGAAACCTTAACCCCCATATATCTGTCCGGGAATGATCCCCTGGTCAACATTCTGCAGCATACCTTATCCACCAACGGGGTGGACAAGGAAGGCGGAAGCTACATTCAGTCCATGAAGGACTTTAAATATCTGGCCCATGGGGTCACGGTTCCTTTGCACCATATTATTGTATTTGACGAAGCCCAGCGGGCCTGGGATACGGATACCAAAGAACCAGGAGAAACCGAAGCCACCCTTCTGTTACGCCTGGGGGACCGGATTGCGGAAAAATATGGCAAGGTGACCATCCTGTGCCTAATTGGAGATGGCCAGGCCATTCATCGTTACGAAGAAACCGGCATGCCCCTGTGGGTGGATGCCTTATTCAATAGAAGCGATTGGAATGCCTACGTTCCCGACACGTACCATCAGCTTTTTAGCGGGGTTCCCAATCTTCATGTAAACCCCAATTTTATGCTCACCACATCCATCCGGCACGACTTTATCAATGTAAGCCCCTGGGTGGAGGCGATCCTGGAACTCAACATGGACAAGGCCCGGAAGTCGTACCAGGACATGCTATCCAAAGGGTTCCAATGCTGGAGAACCTGGGATTCTCAAAAACTCCCCGGTTTCGTTTCCTACGTCCAGCAGAACTATCCTGGAGACCATACGGGAATCGTGGTTTCCTCCCATCTCCGGCACACACCGGGAATGTTTGGCCCTCAATATAGGGGAAGCTATGTAAAAGCCACGGAAGCCTATCAATGGTATAATGAAGAAAGTTACAAGCTGACCCGGGGCGCATCAGAATTCCTGATCCAGGGGATCGAATTGGAATTTCCCATCGTTTCCTTTATCGGCGACTTCTATATCCAAAATGGAAAATGGGTGGTGGATCCCAAGGCCACCAATCCAGGGTTGAAGGATCTGAGAAAGGTCCTGGAAAACGTGTACCGGGTGCTCCTAACCCGAAGCCGCAAAGGGATGCTCTTGTATTTTCCCAGGGAATCGAAGGAGTGGAAGCTTGAAGAGACGTACCGGTGGTTTGCGGGGATGATGGGGATAGAATAAAAGCTAAGAAGGAATTATTGTTGTTGTTTTAAAAAGGCGAATACGCCGGATCTCAGGAAAACGGAAAAAATGGCCTAATACATTAAATAAAGTGTTCTGTGGCCGTTTTTTTGTTAAGGGTAAAATTTTACACACAAAATCCTTTTTATTATGGATCTTGGTATTTTAGAACGGCTACTAACTGTTGTTCTTTTACAGAAAACCATTTACAATGAAAGTAAAAATTTCAGTATTCGTAAATGCACGTACATATCAAGGATGTGATGGCTTGTGAAATCGGTAAATTTATATCTTGCAGAAGAAACGATTGATGGAGCACTTTCCATGAGCAGTACTTTGTCAAAAGTCACGGTTACACGTTTAGAAAAAGAAAATGTAGCTTCCGACAAAGATGGATTGAACGGGCCGGGTATTTATTTTCTTTTGGCCGGCACGAATAAAATATATGTGGGGGAAACCGGCCTGGACATACTCAAAAACCGGGTATTAAACAAGCACACCGGTGACATTGATAAGCTTTGGCATACCGTAATAGGGTTTAAGATTCTGGATAATACAATTAGCAACAACGAGTTGTATTATCTTGAAAACGCTATGTGCGAATATGTATATGATCATCCTGAATACGAGTGCTTGACTACTAATCCATCAAAAGCAACATGTAATGCTTTCTACCGGGATAAACACTACAAACTATCGGCGGCTCAGATTGATACTTGCAAAACATACCTTAAGGATATTCAATTTTATCTTACTCTTATGCCAGGCTCCTTGTTTCCTAAGCAGCCACCACAGCCTTCCGATGTGATGCTTTTTCAGTACGAAAATAAAAAACGAGAGGTAAACGGAACTGCGGAAATCCAAGTTCATGTAGAACCAGGCAAAAAAAGAAAAATCACAGTGAAAGCCGGGTCAACACTATCTGTAGATGTTTCTCTTAATTTTTCTGCGGGTTCCTCTATCCAGAAAAAAAGAATAGAATTAGCGGGTAAAGGGAAAATTAAAGACCGTATTCTACTAGAGGATGTAGATTTTACTTCTCCAACGGCTGCGGTTGAATTTCTGGCTGGTATATCTTTGAGTGGAAATGCATGCTGGAAATCGGTTAAAGAACATAAAATCCTTAAGGATCTATTAAAATAGAACCCATCCTTTTTTCATGAAGATTTGAAAATATTTAGGAGACGATACTTGTGGCAAAAAAGAATAAAGCAGTCGAAAAAGCTTTAAATATAGATAATATTTTATTCAATTGCAGAGATATTTTACGGGCAGCAAGAAATTCCGGATCTTTCTTCGAAAAGAGAGATATGATGCTGACTCTTGTGTTTTTGCGTTTCATTGGTGAAAAATACGAAGACGGGATAGAGAAACTTCGCAAAACTTTACTGGATCAGGGACTTGATCCAGATGATGAGGATATTCGTAAAGCATTTTTTGAAGATGCCACTTTTACAGATGGTACCTATGATTTGCCTCCGGAAGCCAGGTGGCAAACTATTATCAATACTCCTGCTCCTTCCCTTAATGTGGCACTTGATACCGCCCTGCAGAGACTGCAGACTGAAGATCCGCAGCTTAGAGGCTGTTTTGTTCCCGGTACTTTTACAACCCGTAATCTTGCTCCAAACGATATTAAAAAATTAGTGGATGAAGTAAACAAGATCAGCCACAAAAAATTCGGAGAAGAAAAAGACCTGATTGGCCGCGTCTATGAATACTTCCTCAAAGAGTTCGCTGTCAATGCAACAAAGGAGGAAGGGGAATTCTATACGCCCCATGATGTGGTTCAGTTAATTGCGACGATGATTGAACCTTTTGATGGTACACTGTATGAAATAAGCCTTTCCGTATTGATAAAAAAATTTTCCGCACCCCAAACAGTAAAAGCGGCTTGATATATGGGCTTCTGAAGGATTTTCCTTCGAAGGCTCATTTTTTATTTTCCCATAAAAAGAATATCTGTGTATTCAGGAATATTCTTTCTAAAGTCATAAATGCACAACATCTGAACGATTGGATAAAAGACCACCGTTCAATAGTTTGGTAATCGTTCATGGTTTATGTGAGAAAAGGACTCCATGCAGACTATATCAGTTTACATGGAGTCCTTTTTTTAATCATTGATCGTTTCGATAATATCTTCTACACGGCAATGAAGGGCCTCGCAGATTTTAAGCAGGACATCGGTTGTAATATTGGCACCTTTGCCGAGCTTTGCAATTGAAGCGGAACTTACTCCGGCTGCTTCCTTTAATTCCATCTTGGTCATATTTTTGTCAATCAACAACTTCCATAGTTTATTGTAGCTGATACGCATTTCATTATTCTCCTTGTTCGTTACCCATCATCATATTGAAGTGCTGTTCCTGATTCATGTATTTGAAAATCATTTTAAATGTATCCCTGTAAAGCTGTTCATCGAGGAAATCGTCCGTGTAGTTGATTCCATCATTCACGCTGGAATTATCGGAGATGATGTAAGACAGAAGGACCTTAGCCATCTCGTATCGTTCTGGAGTTTCATGGCCATTTTCGTCATATAGAAAGTTGTTCTTATGGTCTTCCAGGATACGTTTTCTCAAATCGTCTCCTTCATAGCCGCATAATTGCAGGAAATAGTATTCTAAAATCCTGCGGATGGTGCTCTTTAACGGGATACCGCTCCGGACTTCCTTATAAGATTCCCAAAGGGCAGCGTAGGAGTTCTTGACGGGATTGACATTCATCATTTTGGTAGGGCAGTCGGGGTTCTGCTTTTCAAACAACTGGACGGAAGATTTATTGTTGATTTTGCGGACCAGGTAAAAAGATACAAAGTTCCACTGTCGGGCATAAAGGTAACTTACCTCTCGATGGAAATAAGCATTATGGGTAAGAATGAAAATCTGCTTGATGAAATTTCCATCTGCTGCCGGTTGCCGGTTGTCAACATTGTTTCGGCAAATATGGATCATCTTACGGATTTGAGCACTTACAATAAAAAGCGTACCACTGTCCATGCTGGAAACGGGGTCATCAATAACAACTATTTTTTGCAGAGAATCGCTGTCTGCGTCAGTGCTCCCGAATACAGTTTGCTGGAAATACAGGAAGGCGATGAAATTCTTTTCTCCTTCACTAAGGTCATGTGCAATTTCTTCTTCTCCTGTTTCGGTATCGGTACGGACTACAGCATAGTTACGAATCGGCGAAGGAATTACTCGTTTTACAGAACCATCCGGATTTCTTCTTTCTTCCCAGTGGGGACAGACTTTAAATCCCTGGAATCCGGCATCTTTCAGCATAAGGTTTATGTTGTTCATGGCGGACTCAGTTTCTTTTGTCTGGCTGTTTAGAACACGGATTTCTTCTCTGATATCCGCACCTTGCTCTGTCTGAGTATCAATGATTTCCTGTTGCTTGTTTAGCTGTTTATTAATGTCAGAGATACTTTTGTTGAAAGCCTTGATTGTTTCATTTGTTATGAAGGACATGAAAGAAAAGACTTTTTCTTTGCATTCTTCTTTTTTCTTAGGGGCATCAGCAACTACCATGTTGTTATCAGAAATTAGTTTATTATAATCTGTAATCATTTTTTGGAGTTCTTGTAGTAGTGGTGCGGTATTATCCAATTTAATAGATTTAGAAGGTTCGGCTATTTTTTCTTTTATCCGGTTTATGTTTGTAGAAATAATACCTCTTAGGGCTTCCAGTTTATCCTTGTAGGGTTTTTCATCAAGGACAGGATATAGCGGTTCTGGAAGTTTTGACAAAGGCATAAATAAAGCGTTGGCTGTGTTTCTGTAATCTTCAAGGAATGCTGATAGCTTTGTAAGGTTCTTCTCGTATTGGTCATCAAAACTGTCTGTCAAGAATTTTTCAAATTCTGAAGGCAAAGGCTGTGAACAAAAAGGACATTTCCCATCGGTTTTGCCATGATATGCAGAATGGCCTTGACGCACCCATTCGGAAGCCTTGATTTTCTTCCAAAATTTTGCAAGTTGGGTATCTGAGGAATTGACAATTGCAACAGATAGAATTTCGCTGCCTTCAATGCTGTCAAGCACAGTAGTATCGCTAATTGTATTAAAGCGAGGATAGCTCTGTGCTGTAGAAGAGTAGGCAGAATCATACATCCGTTTAAGATCATCCAAATCATATTCGCTGGGTGAACACAGTTTTACTTTGTCGGCTAAATTAGCCTTTGATTTGAGGTATCCAGCCTGTGTGCCTGGAAATGTTTTACGCAGTTTTCCAGTCCGCCGCCAGATTTCATCGTAGAACTTTGTACAGATTTCTTTTTTTATTTTAATTAATTTTTCTTTTTCATCCGTGGCATCTGATACTTTTTCCTGTGCATCAGCCAGCTGCTCTGCAGCCTCATCAATCTTGTCCTGGATTTCTGCATTCTCCTCGGCCATCGTAAAAACACCTGGAAGGTTATGGAAGTTCTGCATATTTCGATTGATATATTCTTGGTTGAAAACCAATACCTGGTAGTCTGTGGCAGATCTTCCTGGAGCATACTTGATGCCAGTTCCAGATTGGATTGCTTTGGCAATAGTGGATTTTCCCGTGCCGTTGTTTCCGAAAAAGTAGTTGATATAGGTGGGGGTGATGACAGTGCCTGTATTTTTAAAGGTTGCATCATCCACTCTAATTTCTGTTATTTCGCTTGGATATTTTCTGTTCATAGACAGTCACCTTTAAATAGAAGGGTGCGGGAGATATCCCAGTCCAGACTCATTGAAAGCTTCAAAAAGATTCACTTTATGGATAGACCAGGCAGTGCGATTCAAATCCGTAATGGCACAACTCATGTTCAAGTCGAAATAAACAGCATATTTCTGTTCACAAAGTATTTTTTGATGGAATGGTGCAATGGGCTGGAACGCCACTCTAACTTGGTAGCCTTCCATTTTTACTCGTGTTATATATGCGAATATCGCGGTTTGATTAGGATCTGTAATTCCATTGAACCCTGTGTTTTCCATACAGACAATGGCCGGAAAGGTCTTCAGTTCGGCAATCCCTTCTTCTGACAAAGACGAACAACGGGTTAATATTTCTTCCGGAACATACCTTTGACTTAACGCACGGTCTAAGGGAAATGTGGCGTTATTATTTTCAAAGACATCTGTTTCACAGGTAACGAGGAGCTGATAATATTCTTTGCTGAAATTATTGAGTGCAATCATTTGGGCTGCACTATATGGATTCCCTTGGTTAGGTGGACACGTATTATAGATGTTAACGTTGCTGTCCTGAATGTTGTATGTCTTTATGACCTGATTCCCTATATTCGTTTGGGCTATCGGCCGCACTTGATGTGGGCCAGGAGCTGTTAAATTCTTCATACATTGTTTCTCCTTAATCATTAAATGTGACAGTGCTGTCCTTTATGTTATATGTCTTTGACACACTGTGGCCGATATTGGTCTGGTGCTCGATAATTGTAGTCCGGCTGCCGCCTTGATTATTTTCCAGAGGCGGCGTTTCTTCTACGACCTTGGCTTCAACTGGTTCAGTTTTGTTTAGATAGATATCAAAGTCTATGATATACCGACAAAGCCTTTCATGCAGACGGGTGAAAGCTTCTCTGTCCTTCATGGCCTGCTGACGAAGTTCTCCTTCTTTTTTCCAGGAATCTTTGTACGTATTTTTTAGGTGGACAAAGCAATCAGAATCATCGTTGGACCAAAGATGAGTTCCCCAGAAGTCGAAATACCCATACAATGTATTTAGAATGTCATATTTCAATTTATTCAGTTCCGGATCTTTAAAGTCCGTGTCTTGATCCTTCCATTCATTATACAGGGTATCAAAGGTATTCGGAATTTCGGAAGGCATACGTTCTATACTGAGGTCCGTGTCTTTGGCAAACTTCAATATTTTGTTGAATCCCTTCGCCAGCCGGGGTAAAAGAGTGGTATCACGGTTGGAAAGCGGGGATTCGGGTGAAAGAATATCATTATTTTTATCTGGCTTTTCCGATGAGCATTCATCTGCAGAAGATGTACTCTCGGAATTTCTATGTTCTGCATCTTTTATCGTAATGGCTTTCTGAACTTCCAGATTCACTGACACTTCCATATCGCCGATGGTGCCACCGAGTTTACTGAGTACATCATGTTTGGGTTTCCATGGCGCTTTCGGACCAACTTGGCAATACCAGGTTTCAAAGGTGGACCGCCCGGATTCGCAGTCAGGGCAATTATCGATTACGTAATGCAGTACGCTTAGGAAAAAAGGCAAAAAGTGAATGTTCTTTGCCTCATGCAGTTTTTTTATAGAAATATTTTGTCCAAAGTCTACAGCAATTTCGGCATCATCATTGATTGAAGGGTCTTTTTGCATGATTTCAATCAATGCTTTGCCAAGCCACTTGCACTTTTCAAGACTCAAATACTGTTCTATGAACCTTGCCATCCTTTCAAGGAGGGCAGGGCTTTTTTTATTGTATTCCGAATCGAAGGCTTTCCTAAAAACCTCATCAGTAAAAGGAACATATGAACCTGTGCTGTCCACGCACCTTTTATAGTTAGATACACATTTATTTTTTGTTGTCCCGTCAACATCTTTCCAGTCATTGCCAGCTACAACATTTACAAGTCCTATATATACATCCAAATCAGAAAGACCGTCTGTTCCGCCATTGTGCCCTGTCACGGATTTTTCCGCGTGTTTTTCTTGTTTCCAGTAAAAGATTGAACAGGATACCACCGCATAAATGGGGAACGTGGAAGTTGTTTTGTGAGGGCATAACAGTACCTCCTGAAAAAAAGTAAGCTTAAGTATCGTTAGTAACCTTAACCACCCGGACTACGGATTGACAGTAACCTTATCAAGAATAGGATGAAATCAGAAATTGAAGACGGGAGGTGGAAGGAAGTGTGACTACTGGTTTTCTAACATTATACCATGCATGTGTGGAATTTTCTGTGTGGCTGTGAATCTGAATACCGCAAATGCAGAAATATAATCTGCAATCAGTAAGTTCGATTTCATTATGACCGACCAGCAAGCGGGTATTCCAAAAGCTGGACGGATAGTCTGAACATTGATACGGCAGCAGGCAGTCCTGCTTCCATATGAGTGCTCAGGCACCCATAACAAAAAAATCTCTGTTGTCCGAGATGCGCATGAGGACGATGGGATGCATAGACAGTTCTGAATCACCGCAGTGATGCGGTGGGCAGGACTGGAAATGCCCCCACCGTTTGTTCCCGTGTGCCATTTTGGGCTTACCAGGACCTGTGGGGGACTTTCCCCGCAGGTCTTTTTGGCATCCCTTCGTCCCCTGGCACGGACGGAAAGGATGCCAAAAATGAAAATCAGAGTCAAACACTACAGTTGGGATGAATCGAAAGCACCAGTGGTCACGGTAGTGGAAGTCCCTGAAGGTGACTGCCAGATCATGATCGAGCGGGATTACGAACTGAGAAAACAGGCTGCACCGGAAGGCGAACACGTAACCCGGCGCAGTGCCCAGGAAATCATGAACGAAGACTTCAACAAACCCCTCTACAATGATTGGCACAGGGAGCGCCGCAGAAGAAGTGAATTCCCGGATTATCAGGGACGGGATGAAGAAGAAAACAACCTGATGAATCCCATCGAAGATGCTCCTGATACCTGCGGTTGTGCAGTTGCTGGGAGCGGATGCAAACGGAATGGAAAGGCAATGCCGGATATGAGTCTTGTGAGCCGGGATGAAGTGGAACGGGATCGCGAAGCCAGCGATGAAGAAACCCAGCAAACCATCAGGATCGCATTGGCCAAGAAACCGGAATGGGCAGAGGCTGTCATTGCTGTCTATATCGATGGGGAATCCATCCGGGCATATGCTGCCAGAACCGGTGCCAATGAAAACAATATCACCCAGAAGCTGAAGCGGGCAAAGAAAAAATTACAGGAATTTTTTGGAAACCGTCAGATTTGACGGGTTCTCCTGGCTAATGAATAGGAAAACAATTCCAAACTTACTTTCAAGGAGGTCATCAAAATGACTACAACAAAAGACTTCATTTATAACGGGATGGATGTGCGGACAGCTGTTGTGAACGGAGAGCCATGGTTCGTGGCCGCCGATGTGTGCCGCATCCTTGGTATTGCCAACCCCAGCGATGCTCTTTCGAGGCTGGATGACGATGAAAAGAATACCCTAGTTTTAACCGAGGGTATTCCTGGCAATCCGGAAAAACGTGTTGTGAATGAGCCGGGACTCTACACCCTGATTCTCAGCAGCCGGAAACCTGAAGCCAGGGCATTTAAAAGATGGGTAACACACAAAGTCATTCCTTCTATCCGCCAATCCGGTCTGTATGCAACGGAAGCTATCCTTGATAATCCGGACCTTGCCATTACAGCCTTTACTAAGCTCAAGGAAGAACGGGAACGGCGTGAATCCATGGAACTTTTGGCAGCTGCTCAGAAGCAGCAGATCGCAGAGCTCCAGCCGAAGGCATGCTACTACGATCTGGTCCTTCAATGCAAAGATCTGGTTCCGACTTCGGTCATTGCAAAGGATTATGGATGGTCTGCCCGGCATATGAATAACTGGCTCCATGAACACGGAATCCAGTACAAGCAGGGAAAAATATGGCTGCTCTACCAGAAATACGCTCCCATGGGGTACACCAGCACCAAGACATACAGTGTTCCCGATAGCTATGGCATTCCCCATAACCGCACTTATATGTACTGGACCCAGAAGGGACGACTGTTTATTTATCAGCTGATGACATCAGAAGGGAACTATCCCTTGATCGAAAAGGGGCGTGGCGACAGTGGAGAAATTTAACCAGGAGCATTATCAGGATCCTACTCCGCAGAGAGCCCTCAGTGCTGTCGAAGCCCAGCGGAAGGCACTCCGGGCTTACCGGCCTCTCGTATATATCTGTTCCCCGTATTCCGGGGCAACGGATAAAAATATCCTGGCAGCAAGGCGGTACTGCCGCTTTGCCTTCGAAGAAGGGTACTTGCCCTTGGCTCCGCATCTCCTCTTTCCTCAGTTCCTGGATGACCGGGATCCAAAGGAACGGGAGGCAGGGCTCCATTTCGGCAACATCCTCATGAGTCTTTGCCGGGAAGTGTGGGTATTCGGGGATACCATATCTCCTGGCATGGATGCGGAGATTCGGCGGGCCAGATGGAAGAACTATCGGCTGAGATTCTTTAACGAAACCCTCGAGGAGGCAGAAAAATGAGATTTACGATTTACACGGCTGACTGTACCGGCAACGAACGAAATGCCATATATCCTAATAAAGCAGTCATCACAAGCAGCAGGGAACTGGGGACGGCTGCTGCTTTCGACCACGTTTGTGCGGCCTATAAGGACAACTACCGGAGCCGGGATAACTTCCTGGCTTCCGATGTGGCGGTGATGGACTGCGACAACGACCATACGGAAAATCCGAAGGAGTGGGTGACGGGAGAAAAGCTCCTTGCCATGCTGCCAAACGTGGCTGTGGCCATCGTCCCGTCCCGGAATAGCGTGAAAGCCAAGGAAGGCCGGAAAGCCCGGCCCCGGTTCCATGCGTAT
>DCJK01000017.1 GCA_002320005.1 Firmicutes bacterium UBA1702 | reverse complement strand
GAAGGCTAAAAAGGCAGCTAAATAAGCCGTCCCTTTAGGCATTCCTGAACACAAAACTTATATCAATAAATATTAAAGCTAGTTTTAATTCTAATTTGATATGTGTAGTGAAGCTCCATATTCCGTACGGGATATGGAGCTTTTTTCAAAATTACTCAACACCATATAAATAAAACACATTTTAAACACATATAGAATACAATATTACTATGCAAAATTCAATTGGCTTTGCATGCAGACTCCCCGCCGCGCGGCGGTACCGGAGTCTATATTTGATAAGCAGTGTAAAGGAACGATTATGAGTAACGACAAAGGTAGAAACAACAAAAGCAGAACCACAAAACCGTCAAAACCGAAGAGAAAAAAGTATGCCGACGACAGAACTCCTGCAGTAAAAAGAGTGGACAGGATATGCAAGACTCTGGCGGTGATACTTGCTTTGCTCCTTCTGGCTAATGTTCATGTGCTTATGGGCGGCGGCGGTTACGATGACACCAAGATTGTTACAGTCCTGGGATTTGCAGACAGCAAAATAGAAACTGATATAATGGAGCCTGAGATACATGAACGAAGTGCGGTTTTTACTAAAACCCAATCTGAATATAATGTAGGCGATATTGTTCAGTACTTTGATGGTGAATATAACCCGGTAAGGAGAATCACTGAAATCTCTGATGACGGGAAGACATATACTGTACAGGGTGATAATGAAGCTGCAGATAAGGCAGTTAAAATAGATGCAAAGAATGTAAGCGGAAGAGTTTTTTTCAGCAGCAAAGCTCTATATGGATTCCTTAAAGTATATCACAGCGTTGTCGGTGCTGCGGCTACAGTGCTTATTTCATTCCTGCTGCTGATAATGGCTGACCTTTTGATGTACAAAAAGAGAAAAGCAGCCCTGGAGGAAAAGAGAGCGGCTCAGGCGCGTAAGGAAGCTCGTAAACTTAAGGTTAAACAAGGTCTGGAAGATCCTGAGTCCGAAGTTGAGGAAAACCCTGTTGAGAAAAGGCGTGCTGAGAAGGAAGCAAAACTCGAGAAGGAACGGGCTGAGATTGCAGCTGAGATGAAAGAAATCCGCAAAAAGATGAAAGCGGAGGAGGAAGAATTGAAAAAAGGAAAGAGAGGTAAAAAGTAATGCTTAATATTATTATCTACATATGCGCTTACCTTTCAGGTATGTTTTTCGGTGTAATGGTTTTTACTATTATAGAGAATGCGTCTAAAGGATTCAGACAATTCGTAAGAAAAGTGTGCCAGAAAATTCCTTTTATTGTAAGACGAATTATAATGTGGGCAGCAATTATCATATTTGCCATTGCCGGATATCTGTATCTTGGACTGGGTGTGACAAGGGGTGGAATCCTCTGCGGTATGCTCGCCGGAATTTTCATATATTTTAAAGCAGGTGTTACCATGGGTAATAATCCTGATCCATACAATCAGGAAAGAAAGAGAAAGATGAAAAATCTTAAAAACAAGAAAAAATAGATGCCGAGAAAAAACGCCGTTTTCTTCTTAGAAAACGGCGTTTGATGTTTATGCTATAACCAGCTGTATGAAATTCCATAAGAGTTTTAATCCATAAAATATTATTACAGCTCCGCATACCACATTGATTATGTGAAGCGTCTTAGGAGTAAATCTTGCACTGAAGAGAGAAATTATAGTGGAGATTGACAGAAACCAGATGATGGATGCGGAAGCAAAGCCTCCTACAAAAAACAGGTCGGTACCTGCAGGAAGTGTGGCTTTAAAAGCGCCCAGCATCATGCTTCCGTCGATGAGAGCCTGCGGGTTAAACCATGTTACAACGCAGGCGGTAGTCACCACTTTGGCTATTGGAATATTTACATCTTTACCTGTGTCCAGAGACTCTTCCTTTGATTTGAGGAGACCTATGCCTATCCATATGACTATGAGGCTGCCTACAAGCAGAACTGCCATTTCGAGCCAGACCGAAGCCTGCATAAGTGCACCTATACCGAAAAAGCATGCGAGTCCCAGAGTTACATCGAAGAAGATAACTATGAGTGCAGTGGCATAAACTCTTTTTCTGGGTTGTGTCAACGCTGTATTTATAACAAATAAATTTTGGAGACCGATGGGCGCCACATAGGCAAGTCCCATAGTAAGTCCTTGAAGGTATATTTCCATTTATTGTCCTCCTGACTAAGTTTGATTTTTAAAAAATATTTACTCTAAAAATATTACCTGCTATAATTATAGTATCGAATTGTGCCGATAACAATAAGGAATAAAAAAATGATAAAGTAAGGAGGAACTTACTGTGACAGACGTCCAATATGACTGCCCGTGTCTCGAAAACTGCCCTCTGAATTACGCCATGTCCATAATAGGCGGCAAGTGGAAGATGCAGATAATATGCACTTTGAATAATAAGGGGAGAATGAGATACAATGAACTCAGAAAAAATCTGGATGGAATATCCAACACTGTACTAGCCAATGCTCTTAAAGAGCTTGAAGAAAAAGGGCTGGTTGAGCGCAGAGAATATCTGGAGGTACCTGTTCGTGTGGAATATTCGCCCACATCCCTGTGTGACATGCTGATGCCGGCTCTTGAGAAACTCAGCGACTGGGGAGAGACAATGATGGCAAAGGAGAGAGAGGTGATTGTATGAAACTGATTTCATGGAATGTAAACGGACTCAGGGCCGCAATGGGAAAAGGATTTATGGACTTTTTCAATGATGCGGATGCGGATATATTCTGCCTTCAGGAAACAAAATTGCAGGAAGGCCAGATAGAACTGGAACTTCCGGGATACTATCAGTATTGGAATTATGCTGAAAAGAAAGGATATTCAGGAACGGCAGTCTTCACCAAAAAAGAGCCCTTGTCTTTCAGCAGAGGCATAGGAATTGATTGCCATGACCATGAAGGACGTGTAATAACACTGGAATTTGAGAATTTTTTCTTTGTAACCGTGTATACCCCCAATTCCCAGGATGAACTGAAGCGGCTGGATTACAGGATGGAATGGGAAGATGCCTTCATATCATATATATTAAAACTGGAAGAGAAAAAGCCGGTAATATATGCGGGGGATCTTAACGTTGCAAGGCTTGAAATAGATATCAGAAATCCCAAAACCAACAGACGCAACGCTGGATTCACCGATGAGGAGAGGGGAAAGATAGAGGAAGCAATTAAGAAAGGATACATAGATACCTTCAGGTATTTCTATCCCGATGTTGAGGACATTTACTCGTGGTGGTCATATAGATTCAGAGCAAGGGAGAGAAATGCAGGCTGGAGAATAGATTACTTCATGGCATCTGAAAAACTTGAAGACCGTCTTGAAGATGCAAAAATACTTACGGAAATTACAGGGTCAGACCACTGCCCTGTTGAACTGGATTTAAAATAGGAGGGCAGCAATGACTGACATAGGATTTATAGGAATGGGAAATATGGCTCAGGCACTGGTTTCGGGCTTTAAGGCAGCGGGAAAGATGGGCGAAGGCAGAATTTATGCCTATGCACCCAACCAGAAAAAGCTGGAGAATAATTGCAGGAGGCTGGGAATGGAATCCTGCAGTTCACTAAAGGAAGTATCGCAAAAGAGCGATATGATATTTATGGCATGTAAACCTTATCAGATAGAAGATGTTCTCAAAGAACTGGGGGATGAGATTTGCGGAAAGGCTGTAGTGTCTGTTGCAGCAGGATGGAATTATCAGCGTTATCGCAGCGCTCTTCCTGCAGATGCGAGGATTCAGTTTATAATGCCTAATACGCCGGCGGCGGTGGGAGAAGGAGTTTTCCTTGCAGAAGAGGAGAATGACCTTATGGAAGAAGAAAGAAACTTCTTGTTTGAGCTTCTTACGGCAGTAGGAATGGTGAAAGAACTTTCGTCAAGGCTCATGGATGCAGCAATGGCAATTTCAGGATGCGGACCTGCATTTATGGACATGATAATCGAGGCGCTGGGGGATGCAGGTGTAAAAAACGGTCTGCAGCGAAAAGATGCTTACGAACTTGCATGCTTTACCATGGTAGGAAGCGCTCGCCTCAAGATGGAAACCGGTCTCCATCCCGGAGAACTTAAGGACAATGTGTGCTCCCCGGCAGGTACAACAATAAAAGGCGTAGCATCCCTGGAAGAGTCGGGAATAAGATATGCGTTTATAAAAGCCATAGATGAGGTTCTGAAATAACAGATATGGGAAGATATTATATGAAAACTCCTGCAGGAGTGCTGCGAATAACCGGAAACGGACAGGAAATTACCGAAATTCACGCCATGAAACCAGGAGAAATTTTTGACAAAGCTGCAGAGCCGGATTCTCTTGTCCTTGAAGCGATGTCACAGCTTGAAGAATATTTCAGAGGTGACAGAAAAACCTTTGACCTGCCTTTAGACTTCAGCAGAGGAACGGAATTTCAGCAGAAAGTATGGAAAGCCCTTGTAAATATACCGTATGGGAAGACCGAGACTTATGCAGGCATAGCAAAGCTGGCAGGTAGTCCCGGAGGATGCAGGGCTGCAGGAAATGCTGTTGGTGCAAACCCTTTTCTTGTGGTGGTTCCATGCCATAGGGTGATAAAAACAGATGGATCCATAGGCGGATTTGGTGCAGGCCTGGCAGCCAAAAGGGCGCTTTTTGATGTGGAAGGAATAAAATTATGCGGGAAATAGAAAAAATGCTTTTTGAGCTTCAGGATGCAGAATATGGAGATTTTCACAGCAGGCTTGTTCCGCAGCTTGAAAGAAATAGAATTATAGGTGTCAGGACACCCCAACTGAAAAAACTGGCTAAGAAAATTGCAAAAGAAAGGATGGTACAGGAATTTATGGAAGAACTTCCCCACTATTATTATGAGGAGAACAACCTTCATGGATTCCTGATAGGATGCATTGCATCAACGCCCAGGGAAGCACTGGATATGACAGACAGTTTTATTCCTTTTGTTGACAACTGGGCGACTTGTGACAGCCTTCCTGCTCCGATTCTGTCTTCAGACAGGAAACTGCTGAGGGAGAGGATAATTCCATGGCTTGACAGTCATGAGGTTTACAGAGTCAGGTTTGCAATAGTGGCAATGCTGAAGTACCTTATTGATGATGAGTTCATTAAGGAGGATCTGTATCGCCTTGCAGAACTTGACACCGAAGAGTATTATATAAATATGGCAATAGCATGGTATTACAGCTTTGCCCTTATAAAACAGTACGATGATACAGTTGAACTCATGGAAGCAAAAATTCTCAAGCCATGGATTCAGAACAAATCCATACAGAAGGCCGTAGAAAGCTTCCGAATAACCGATGAAAGAAAAGAATATCTTAAGACATTAAAAATCAAAGGAAGAAGGTGATTTCATGGAATATATCGGTGATGTTATATATGATTATGCTGACGGACTGTACATTAACATGACTAACAGATGCCCATGCAGATGCAGCTTCTGTATAAGAAATCTCACCGACTCCCTGGGTAATGCTGACAGCCTCTGGCTCAGGCGTGAGCCGGACTTGGAGGAAATCCTGGAAATGATCCGGGAAACAGACCTTACACCTTACAACGAGGCTGTATTCTGCGGCTACGGAGAGCCTACAGAGAGGCTTGAGTGTCTGCTGGCGGTATGCGACTATATCAAAGAAAATACAGACCTCAGAACAAGGCTCAATACTAATGGATTGTCTGATCTGATATACGGCCGCAAGACAGCCGGAGACTTTGCCGGCAGACTGGATGCCGTATCAATAAGTCTGAATGCGCCTACAGCGGAAAAATATGATGCGCTCTGCCAGCCGCGGTTTGGAAAGGAATCTTTTGAAGCGATCATCAGATTTACATCGGAAATAAAAAAATACGTGCCGGATGTGACCATGTCAGTGGTGGGCAGCAGCATCAGCCGCCGGGATATCGAGGAATGCAGAAAAATAGCAGAGGAGAGACTGGGGGTAAAATTCAGGGTAAGATAAGGAGAAACAATGAAAGAACGATATAAACACAATAACATGATGGGCACTTACAGCTGTGATCAGAACAAAATTGCCAAAGTGTCCGGAATCCTTCAGGAGACTCAGGAAGCGGGACGTCTGCAGATGGAAATTCAGAAGCCGTCTTACGACGATGTTTTAGCTGAGGGAAAAGCTCTGATGCTCAGCAGGTTAGACTTGAAAATATATGAAAGAATTAATTTCAACGAGGAACTGATATTTTCGTCATGGCCTTGTCCGGGATCAAGGGCAACTCTGCCGAGAATGTATACCGTTGAAAAGGACGGAATAATTGTTGCAGAGGCAGCTACACAATGGGCACTTGTGGACATAGCCAGCCGACGGGTGCTGAAGGCAGAAGAAATAGATATGTCCAATTATTACATGGGGGAATACCATGAACTCTTCAGGGATAAATTTAAAATCCCGAAAGATCTTGAATTGCATGAAATTAAAAAAGTTGAAGTGGGATACAGCAATCTGGATTACAATGGACATATGAACAACACGTATTATGCGGATATTCTCTGTGACTGTGTGCCGGAGCTTGGAGCAGGAACTCACAGAGTTGAGTCTTTCCGGATACACTACAACAAAGAGGCTCCACTGGGAGATATACTTACAATCAACGGTGCAAATCCTGAGCAGGGGAAATACATCTTCAGATCTGTCAAGACAAACGGAGAAATAAATATTGATGCAGAAATAAGACTTACAGAGCTGTAATAAAATTACGGCATATATCGAAAACCCATTTACCGAAAATGCGGAGCATATTTCGGCAAATGGGTTTTTTGCAATTTAAGGTATTAAGATTTTCTTTTATTCTATGGATTTAAGAGATTCTGTCATGCTGATATTGTTGAGTTTGCGCCTCATAGCCAGATTTACTATGGCGGCAAAGACAAAAGTGCCTACAATGCCCAGCAGATAGCTTAGAGGTGAAATATGTATGTCGAAACTCAGCATGTCTATCTGAACCTTTTCCATTACAAACTGATGAAGCCATTTGCCCAGAGGCAGTCCCACCAGAGCTGATATGATGGTGAGTATCACATTCTCTCTGAATACATATGAGGATGTTTCACGAGGGTAAAAGCCAAGAACTTTTATGGTGGCTATTTCCCGGATTCTCTCAGTAATGTTTATATTGGTCAGGTTATAGAGAACTATAAAGGCCAGTGCACCGGCAGATAAAACAACCAGAGCTATTATGTAGTCCAGGCTCTTCATCATGTTGCTGATGCGGTTCCTGAAATCTTCAGTGACTGAAACAGAGGCCACATTTTCGGAATTCATCAGTATAGCGCCTGTCTCGTGAGGAGAAAGTTCACCTGATTCTTCCGGCGTTCCGCCATGAGAATCTTCTGCCGAAGCGGTTCCCAGAATAAATGCGGTGTTGGTCTCCGGTTCTCCGAAAGAGTAGGCATATGTTTCGGTATTTACATACAAGTAGTTATAAACATAGTTGTCACAAAGACCTGTGATTCTGACTGTCATAGGTGACATGTCACTGTCATAGACTGTAAGTTCATCACCTGCGGATATGTTCAGCGTTTTTGCAAGATTGCTGTTTATAATACCCTCTCCTTTTCCGGGATATTCCAGATGCGTTTCCCCATTATGGAGATCTATGAAATCATGTATAGGTGTGTCTGAATCGCATACTATGAGATTTATGGATTTTACATGGTCATCATGTTTCGCATCAACGGAACCGGAATAGAGGAACAATGCTTTGCCGATATAATCTTCGTTGGCAGAAAGAAAGGCTTCTTTTTCGGATTCGCTGATATCGTGGCTGAAGGTTACTTCGTAGTCCACGTGATATATTTCATCGTACTGCATGGAAACGACATTTTTTATGGAGTCGTTAAGGCCGAGACCTGTAACCAGAAGCGCAGTACATCCACAGATGCCCAGAATCATCATAAAGAAACGTTTTTTGTATCTGAAAACGTTTCTGATGGAAACTTTCTGAAGGAATTTGAGCCGGTTCCAAATGAGCGGGATTTTTTCCATAAAAATGCGTTTGCCTGCTGCCGGAGCCTTTGGACGTATAAGCTGCGCAGGAACCTGGGAAAGTTCGCTGTAGCAGGAATACACTGTTGTTCCGACAGAGCATATCAGAGCAGCCAGAAGTGACAGACCACCCAGAGCCCAGTCAAAGACAAAAATCACATCTGAAAAGCCATACATTATGCCGTAAGCTTCCCATATTACCCAGGTAAATACAGCAGTGCCGGCAAAGAAGCCCATGATTCCGCCCAGCAGAGCCGAACTGCCGGAGTAGAACAGATACTTGCCCAGTATGCTGCCGCTGCTGTAGCCAAGAGCCTTTAGGACACCTATCTGAGTGCGCTGCTCTTCTATCATGCGGCTCATGGTGGTCATGCACACCAGAGCTGCCACCAGAAAGAAAAATATAGGGAATATTTTAGCGATTCCTTCAACGATGGATATATCGCTGTCAAAGCAGACATAGCCTATGTTGGTGTTTCTGTCAAGCACGTAGTTGGAAGGATATTCAATGTCACTGATTTTTTTTCTGGCATCAGCAAGTTCTTTCTCCGCATCGGAGACCTTTGCTTCACCGTCAGAGAGTTGTGCCTCGGCGTCATTTAAAGCAGCGCGTCCTTCATCTATTTCAATCTGTTTGGAATCAAGCTGTGATTTTGCGGCTTCAAGAGAAGCAAGGCTCTCCTCAAACTGTGCATCCATGGCGGCCTTACGGTAAGCATATTCCTCCTGTGTTATCATCCCTGCGCTGAGAGCCTGATCCAGCTGCTGGTAAGCCGATGTTTTCTGGCTTTCATATTGGCTGAGACCGTTTTCGTAGTCGGCAAGACCGCTTTCAATGAGTCTCTGCCCCTCATCAAGTTGGGATCTTTTATCTTCAATCTGTGCGCGTGCGTCTGCCAGGTCTTCCTTTTTTTCAGCCAGAACATCTTCGGCGTCGGTCACCTTTGATCTTGCCTCGTCAATTATAGAATCATATCTGCGCTGTGAACATGCAGCCAAAGCATCTTCCAGCGGCTTTTCGGCAGCCTGTGATATACGGTCATATTCATCGCTGTATATCTCTGCTGAGTCATCAAGTTTTATGTATGCTTCAGTGAAGACATCTGAAGAAAAACCGTCTGTCGGAAGAATTATGAAACAGGATATGCTGCCGTCGCCGATGGATGTTGAACCTCTCTCAAAATTAAGATACAGAGGGGAATCAGCTATTCCGGTTATGGTATATGAATTATATTTGAGCATATCCAATGTATCTGATTTGTTTTCACTCTCAATTATTATTTTTTTTCCTATGTCATCTTCAGTGAACAGGCTTGCATCACCCAGGCATTCGTTGCCTTTCCGAGGCATTTGACCGGAAACAAGTTTCGGTGTATTTATGCTCTCAGAAAGTGTTATGAATTTGGCTGCTGTCTGGCTGGAGTCAGCATCGTCGGTAGTGATGAGAACATCTGCGGAATAGGACCCTTCTGCCTCGGATACTCCTTTGATGTCTCGAAGAGCTTCAATATCCTCATCTTCAAGGCCAAGGGTTGAAATAAGACGATAGTCGAAAAAAGCGTGTTCGTCAAGATATGTATCTCCGGTTTTGAGGAAAGCCTCCTTACAGGTTTTCAGGCCGGAAAAAAAACCCACCCCAAGGGCTACTATGGCAAGAATAGCTATCCACCGACCGAAGCTTCCGCGTATTTCACGGAAAGTTGATTTAAAAAGAGAATTCTTCATAAAAAACACCTTCCGTTTCTACCACTCGATCTGCTCTATAGGCATAGGATTGTTATTGATTTGCATGGAGGCTACTGCTCCGTTCTTTATATGTATAACGCGGTCAGCCATAGGAGTTATGGCCTGATTATGTGTTATTATTATTACAGTCATCTGATTCTGCCGTGCGGTGTCCTGAAGAAGCTTAAGTATGGCTTTTCCTGTATTATAGTCAAGAGCACCTGTCGGTTCATCACATAAAAGCAGCTTTGGATTTTTTGCGAGGGCACGGGCTATGGCCACGCGCTGCTGCTCACCTCCCGAAAGCTGGGAAGGAAAATTGTTTATTCTGTGAGAAAGACCTACTTTTTCCAGGGCTTCCGCGGAATCCATAGGGTTTTTGCATATCTGGGTAGCCAGTGATACATTTTCCAGAGCCGTCAGGTTTTGAACGAGATTGTAGAACTGAAATACAAATCCTATGTCATAGCGCCTGTAGGTTGTAAGCTGTTTCTGGCTGTAACGGGATATTTCCTTGCCGTCAAGCCATATCTTTCCTGAAGTGAGGGTATCCATTCCTCCGAGGATGTTAAGAAGTGTGGTCTTTCCCGCACCGGAAGGACCTACAATTACACATATCTCACCCTTTTCAATTTCAAAGTCCGCATCTGTCAGGGCTTCAATTGAAACTTCACCCATGTTGTATATTTTTTTTACATGTTCGAATTTTACAAATGCCGCCATATTCTGCCTCCAAAACACCAATTATAATTATACAAATTATACCACATTCAAAAACCCTTTAAAAGCATCAAACGATGACTCCATGCTGAAAAAATGGTGAAGAAGCCGGCAGCCAACATAAGAAGAGAAAAAATTACCGGTGGGTAAGATGCAAACAGCTGCAGATCTGCCATATTCATAGGCAGCAATGCAGACAGACCCAAAGGAATCATGATGCCCGTGCGGCATATGTTGTCATCAAAATATAAGGGTCCGGAAATGTACCTCACAAGATAAGGACACAGCGAAACAGGAGATGTTATCAATGCACCTGCGGAAAAAAAACCAATGCCGGTAATCAGATTGTCTCCTCCCTGTATGCTGGCGCACATGACGGCAAGCTCTGCAAGGAAAATAAGTGAAACAGAACTGCTGTAGACCCCTTTCCTGTATGCAATAATACAGGAAAGCAGGGGACCTGCAGTAATGCCGAGATTGAAAACAGTCACACCTGCACCTGATTGTTGAATTCCTGAAGTTAAAGCTGTTTTGAAGAATATATCCGAGTAATTCATCTGGATTACTACTGCGGCGGTAAGGGAAATCAGCAAAAAAAATGCAGAAACTTTTATACCGTTGCTGCGGTGTCGCCGGCTGCAATATAATGCCCCCTCTGAGTGAAACGCTTGAGGAGGATGAAGAAAGAAAAGAGGAATAACAATAGTGGGAATGCCGAAGAGAAAAAGAACAGCTGCCGGATATTCAGCAAGAAAAAAAGCAAAAGCAAATCCGGACGCTGCAGCTGAACTTAATAAAAAACCCAGTTTCATGGCACTGCCTGCAGGGTTGCAGGAGGAACTGATCAGGAGGACAGGGACCAGAATGAAAATTATACCGCCTGAGCATAAACCGAGGATGATGCATCCCAGATACATCATAGGGGAGCTTTCCCAGAAAGTTATCAAAAATGCAGAGTGCACGGTGCCGAAGGAAAGAAAAAATATCCAGAATCGAAAGCTCAGGCTGCGCAGGCATAATCGGCCGAAAGAAATCCCTGCAGCAAGAGACAGCACAATGAAAGCAAAGCATACGGCAGAGCGGGCAAAGAAAATGGCGCCTGCTGAAACAGTAAGCATAAAAAACAGAGATAAAAGTGTTTTGAAATCACAAAATAAACGTGGCAAAGCAGGCACCTCAGCAAAAAATATTATCTGAAATTATTATTTTTAAAAGGTTTAACCAATATACTTTGCATTTTTTGTTAATACATGATATAATTGTTTAATTTAAAAGAAAGGAGACTGGAATGAAGGAATTTTTTGCCGTAAAACTGCATATAGCCAATGATGGGATCATACATATCAACGAAGTTATTGCCGCAGCCATAGTTTTGGTTCTTATTATATTAGTCATAGTATTGGCAATAGACCTTATTTGTGAAATCAGAAACAGGATGCCGGGACGCAAAAAGACGATTTTCAGCCACCGGAAAAACAGATATAAAAGCCGTATAGGAAAGAAAAATAAATTTTAAAAATCTCAAAGAATTACATATAAAGCACATGAGCTATGTAGCCCCGCATTTTGCGGGGTTTTTTTATTGTGTTCCTTCGTGCATGAGCTTTGCTACAGGAACCTGAATCCGTTGGTATTGCAGCATTGGCAGGCCATTTCCGAGGAACGTGACGTTTGATTCCTGAGGGAATCCACGGTATGTCTGCTGCGTCCTTTAAGGCAGCAGCAGCTGTCATCAATGTCAAAGCAGTCATCCTGAGAAGGATTACATATGTCGCACTGACCCACATCATCACAAGGCAGATTTGCTTCACCGGCAGATATATTGAAGAGGGAAGGGCGGGCAATCTTAAGGTTCACAACAGGTGTAACAACCAGAGATCCATGAAGTGTTATTTCGCATGAATCGCCGCAGCATGAAACATGAAGACACGGATTAAGAATTGAAGCACAGGCATCAAAGTCAAAGATGAGAGACGGTGAGATGCCTGAAACACGGCACGGAATGTCTGCATCGCAAAATGCAAAAGTTGCGTTCCCGTTTATGATAGTAGGCGAACATTCCATGTTTTCAAAACATAATCTGAACTGACACGTTTTTCCTTCATCAAAGACGGTTCCTTCGAGAACTATTGTTGCAAAAAGCTTCCATGGTCCGGGAGCCTTTATCATTACGAAGTTGCCGGGACATCGTCTCTCGCAAGGCGCATGGCAAGGGCATCTGGTTATTTCCGGCATTATACCGCTTAAATCTCCCATAAACTGTCCTCCGGATGCGTCAAGATCCGTTATAGGAAGACCGTCTACGGTAACATCATCCTCGGCGAGGCTTTCCTTGTCTGCCAATGTAAAGGAGTGAACGATGACAAAGGCATTGGTTATATCAAATTTTGTGTTTGGAGAAAGATTGAAGTTGCAGCAGCAGTCATTATTGCATCCGCAACGACATCTGTCGAACCCGCTTCTTGACGCGCAGCCGCAATTTCCCTGACAGTTGCAGTCTTCGCCATCGCGATCCGAATCCTCGATTCTCTGGGAGTCACGACAAAATATATCTGAACCAGCCCTGAACTGCTGAGTATGCGTCTGATCAGATGTGCAGAAGGCAGTCATTATAGGTGATGCGTTTTCTGATTCATCAAAGAAGATTTTAGTCAGATATACCATACTTCTCCCTGAATCTCTGCGCGGCTGCCCGCTGCATGAACAATTGGAATTTAAGTTATTCATTTTTATATCCTTTCTTAAAAACGTGGGATTATATATTATATGCTCTGCTGAAATTGGTGGTGAAATATTCTCAAAAAGTGGGCAAAAAGTATTGATATGTGTTAAAAAGTGGTGTATAGTGGTGATAAAGTAGTATGTATAACCAGCAGTATATTTTTGGATCGGAGGACATGCCGATGTTCATGGGAACAGTGTACAATTCCATAGACGAGAAGAACAGAATGATAGTTCCTTCCAAACTCAGGGCAGGTCTTGGCAACCGCTGCATTCTCACTAAGGGTCTGGATCGCTGTCTGTATATATATACTATGGAGGACTGGCAGAAACAGATGGACAAAATATCCGCGCTGCCTGAATCCGATCCTAAAATCAGAGCTTTTATCAGACATTTCTGTGCCAATGCAGCAGAATGCGAATTTGATAAGCAGGGCAGAATAATAATCCCGCCTGAACTGAAAAAATATGCAGGAATCGAAAAGGATCTTGTGACCATGGGAGCCATGTCCAAAATAGAGATATGGAGCAGAGATGTGTGGGATTCACCTGACAACGAAAACAAGATGGAAACCGAAGATTTCGCCAAAGCTCTTGCGGAATACAACTTCTGATAAGGAGGCTCTTTATGGAATTCATACATAAACCGGTTCTCTTTGACCAGTGCATGGAGGGACTTGATATAAAACCTGACGGGGTTTATGCAGATGGAACCCTCGGAGGCGGAGGACATGCATCCGGTACATGCAGCAGGCTCAGCGATAAAGGTGTTTTCATAGGGATAGACAGAGACAGAGATGCTCTGGCAGCAGCTTCTGAGAAGCTGAAGGACTTTTCATGTGAAAAGAAACTCGTTCAGAGCAATTATTCCGAAATAAAAACAGTTCTGAAGGAACTGAATATAGATAAAATAGACGGCGCACTTCTGGATCTTGGTGTATCTTCCTTTCAGCTTGACAACCCTGCGAGGGGATTTTCATACATGCAGGACGCACCGCTGGATATGAGAATGAATCGTGATGACAGCTTTACGGCATCAGATGTGATAAACAAATACGACAAACAGGAACTTACTCGCGTGATATCCGGATACGGGGAGGAGCGATGGGCTTCACGAATAGCCGAATTCATTGTTAAAGCCCGCAAGGACAAGCCTATAGAGACAACCTTTGAACTTGTGGATGTAATCAAGGCGGCAATTCCCGCATCAGCCAGAAGAACAGGGCCGCATCCCGCAAAGAGGACTTTTCAGGCAGTGAGGATAGAGGTAAATGAAGAACTCAGCAGGCTTGAAGGGGCTGTAGACGCTTTTTTGGATGTACTGGCTCCGGGAGGAAGATTGTGCATCATAACTTTTCATTCACTGGAGGACAGGATAGTCAAAGAAGTCTTCAACAGACGCGCAAATCCGTGCACATGTCCTAAAGAATTTCCTGTATGTATATGCGGAAAAAAAGCAGACATTAAAAAGATAAACGGAAAGCCTGTTACAGCTTCCCGACAGGAACTTGAATGTAATCCAAGAGCAAGAAGCGCAAAGCTGAGAGTTGCGGAAAAAATTTAAATAAAGAAAAGATAGAAAAGGATTAGTTATCGGAGGAAAAAATGGCAACTGCAAGAAGAGCCTATACAGCTGAATACTCTTATCGCTATGCGCCTGAAGCACAGCCCGAGAGAGTCAGAAGAACAAGAGAGAGACCTCAAGCTCCACAGACCGGCGGAAAGAGACAGACGACACAGACCTTATCGCCTGCTTCTTTGCGTGCCATGATATCAGCAGTTGTAATTATCGGCGCTATTCTTATAGGTATTGTTCTGGTAAATGCCCAGGCAGCCAAGTTACAGTATTCCATAAATCAGCTGAAAAATGAGAACAGCATTATGGAAACGGAAATAAATATGATGAATGTGAAGATAGAAAGCAGCACGGGGATAAGCCAACTGGAGAAATATGCTGTTAATGAACTGGGAATGCATTATCCGCAGGGCAATGAATGCATACATCTTTCTTCCGTGAAGGCACCGGAAGAAAGCCTGGCTGCCTTAATAAGAGAAAAGGCCTACGAATAATAAAGCGGAGCAGGCAATATACATAATTTAGCGGAATAACTTAATATGTTAAAAGAGCCGGATAACTTAATAGCCAGATTAGTGTTCCGGCTTTCTATATATTTGCGGAGGAATAAAGGCTCGATGAAAAAGACCGAAGTCAGAGTGATAAATAAAAAAAGAATAGGGATAGGTTTCATAATACTTGCAGCTCTGATGATACTGCTGGCATTTCGTGTTGCATGGATTCAGATTGTGGATGCCGATGAACTCACGCAGAAAGCTATTGATCAGCAGACCAGTGACATCCCCATCGAGGCAAAGAGGGGTTCGATATACGACAGAAACGGAAAGGAACTTGCCACCAGTATAACATGTTATTCTTTATGGGTGAGACCGGCAGAACTGGCAGAAAACAAAAGTGATGAAGAAATAGAAGAAATTGCCCGGTCTATAGCACCTATTGTAGAGCAGGATGAGGAAGAAGTAAGAAAAAAGCTGGTTAAAGAGCAGGCTCTAGTTAAAATAGCGCAGTACCTTGAGAAAGATCAGGCAGATCAGATCCGCGAGCTTGGAATAAACGGCATTGAACTTTCAGAAAATAACAAGAGATATTATCCTCTTGGGAATTTTGCATCACAGCTTCTAGGAAGTGTGACCATTGATAATACCGGAAGAACCGGGATAGAGCTTGAATATGATCAGTATCTTGGAGGAGTAGCCGGAAGATGGGTTAAAAACACAGATGTAGCGGGCAATGAACTGGTAGACGGTTCAGAAACATATTATGAGGCAAAGGACGGTCTCAATGTAGTTCTTACCATAGATGAAGCCATTCAGTATTATGCCGAAAAAGCAATCGAAGAGGGAATGAAAAAAACCCGGGCTGATAGGATAATGTGCCTTGTTATGAACCCCAAAACCGGAGAAATCCTGGCAAGTGCAGTTACACCGGGATTTGATCCTAATGAGGCTACAGAACCTGTAAATGAGGGGGATAAGGAAAAGTTCTATGAGATGTCAGATGACGAACAGAGCAATTATCTTTTCAAAATGTGGAGAAATCCAATAGTAAGTGACACCTATGAACCGGGTTCCACCTTCAAACTCATAACAGCTTTAGCAGCTCTGGAGGAAAAGGTCATCAGCAATACCGAGACTTTTAACTGCGGTACCAAAATAACTATTGCAGGAATTACTTTGCATTGCTGGAGCAACAGAGACCATGGCATACAGACTATACGACAGGCTCTTGGTAATTCGTGCAACCCTGTCCTTGCAGCTATTGCGACCAAGATGGGAGCTGAGACCTTTTATAAGTACCTGGATGCCTTCGGCATAACAGAGAAAACAGGGATTGATTATCCGGGAGAGACAGGATCGGTCATGTATAATCTTGAAGATGTGGGACCGGTGGAACTTGCCACAATAGGCTACGGTCATAGTATATCGGTCACACCGATACAGCTTCTTACAGCTGTATGTGCCATAGGAAACGAAGGAATTCTGCTGCAACCTAGGTATGTCAAAGCTCTTACGGATTCTGACGGTAAAGTGGTCAGGGAATTCGAAACAAAAGTTGTCAGAAAAGTGCTCTCCGAGGATACTGCTGCAGAAATGTGTGAAAACATGGAGTATGTTGTATCTGAAGGCAGTGGAGGAAAGGCCAAGATAACAGGTATGAGAGTGGGCGGAAAGACAGGTACCGCCAATAAGGTTGAAAATGGAAAATATGGAGATTATTACTACAGTTCATTTATAGGCATGGCGCCTATGGATGATCCACAGGTGGCAATACTGGTAATAGTAGACAGCCCTAAAGGTTCGTATTACGGTTCCCTGACGGCTGCGCCTATAGCCAGAAGTATTCTGGAAGACACTTTAAGATATTTAAACATCGAGCCGCAGTACACGGAGGAAGAGAAAGCCGCTATAGAAGGAAATTATACTGTCGTGCCTGATGTCATAGGAAAAGAATATAGTGAAGCAGCGGGCATAATCGGAGGATGCAGCCTGGAATATGCGAAACCTGAAGGAGCAGGAGAGGACTTTGTAGTTGTTGCACAGTATCCTGCTGCAGGGACAAAAGTAAAACAGGGAACCAGCGTGTATGTATACGACAGATAAAAAATAATGTGATGCATGTCGGAACACCCGACCGGAGGCAAAATGCAGCTTACGGATTTGCTCAGCTCTGCAGAACTGCTTTCTGTAGAAGGACCGGTATACAAGACGGCAGGAAAGCCTGTATACCATTCGGAAAAGGCCGAAAAAAATTCGATTTTTTTCGCTATAGAAGGAAACAGATGCGACGGCAGTGATTTTGCAGAAGAGGCTCTGAAAAAAGGGGCCCGAACGTTGGTGGTGAGCCAAAAGGCTGAACAGGTAAAGGGAATAGAAGGTGACAATATCACCATCATAAGAGTAGCTGATGTCAGAAAGGCACTTGCGCAGATGAGCGCTGAATTTTACGGCAGACCTTCGGAAAAGCTCCTTGTCATCGGAGTCACAGGAACAAAGGGAAAAACATCGGTCACTTTTATGATAAGAGCTATCATGGAAGCCGCAGGGATCAAGACCGGTATAATAGGCACCGTTTACAACGGGTATGAGGGCAATATGACAAAAGCGGAGGTAACTACACCCCAATCTGCCGACATACAGGAGCTAATGAAAAAAATGATAGACGGCGGGTGTAAAGCTGTTGTCATGGAGGTATCTTCTCAGGGCCTTATGCAGCACAGGGTGGATGCCATAGACTTCGATGTGGGTGTATTTACAAATATTTTTCCCGACCACATAGGCGACGGTGAGCATAAAAACTTTGAGGAATACCTCTTCTGGAAAAGTATGCTTTTTCAAAAATGCAGATTCGCAGCGGCAAATCTGGATGACGCTTTCTGCGAAAAAATATTAAAAGACAACAGTGCAGAACATGTGATATACTTTGGTGAAAGCTCTAAAGCAGATTTCAGATTCAGTCAGGTGGAACTTACAGATGATGAAGGAACACCGGGAATAAAATATACCATGTCATCAAGTCCTCCTTGCGGAGACGGACAGTGTCATGAAATCAATCTGAAAATGCCCGGAAGATTCAATGTATATAACTCTCTTGCAGCCGCTGCGGTGACACGGGCTATAGGGATACCCCAGAGCATCGTAGAAGAAGCGCTGAAGAAGGTCAAACTGCCGGGTCGCGTGGAAGTAGTGGATACAGACAGCGAATTTACTATTCTTCTGGACTATGCCCACAACGGAAGATCCTTGAGGAAACTCATGGAAAGTCTTAGGGAATATCAGCCGTCAAGAATAATACTTCTTTTCGGATGCGGCGGCAACAGGGATCGCAACCGTCGATTTGAAATGGGAAAAGCGGCGTTGGAGACAGCGGATTTTATAATAGTTACTTCAGATAATCCCAGAAGAGAAGAGCCGGCAAAAATAATTGACGATATAACAAGCGTGATGAAATTTTGCGACAAACCTGTTCTTGCCATACCTGACAGGAGAGAAGCCATAGCAAGAGCTTTGTCGGAGGGCAGAAAAGGGGATATAATCGTAATCGCAGGCAAAGGTCATGAGACCTCCCAGCTGATAGGCGACAGAAAATTCCATTTTGATGACAGGGAAGTTATAATAAGCCTGAGAAAGGAAACAAAGTGAAAGAATTTACCATAGGAGAAATAACAGAGGCAGTAGAAGGAAAATTGCTGCATGGGAGCAAAGAAAGCCGGGTCAGAGGCTTCGCTATAGATTCCAGAGAAGTACAGGAGAACCAGATGTTCTTCTGCATACCCGGGGCTCGCAGTGACGGCCATGATTTTATTGATCAGGTGCTCCAGAAAGGGATAAAGGCTGTTGCCGTTTCAGATGAGTCAAAAGTCCCTTGCCGGCTGCCGGACGGCACCAATGTTATACTTGTCAGTGATACCACGCAGGCGCTGCTGAAACTGGCAAAGTACTACCTGAAAATGCTTCCTCTCAAGAAAAAAATAGGTGTGACAGGCAGTGTCGGCAAGACAAGTACGAGAGACTTTGTCTATTATGTTTCGTCTGTCAGGTATAAGACGGGCAGAAATAAAAGAAATTTCAACAGTGCAGTGGGTCTTCCTCTGTCTGTTCTGGAATTTGACGAAGATACCGAAATAGCAGTTCTGGAAATGGGAATGGACACTTTTGGCGAAATAGAGGAGCTGGCAGATGTTGTACGCCCGGATATTGCCATAATCACCAGAATTGCCGAGGTGAATATTGAGAGCATGAAGAACCTTGACAATATACTTAAGGCAAAGATGGAGATAACCACCTTCTTCGACGAGAACTCCACTCTTATAGTTAATTCATCATGT
The DNA here is from genome assembly GCA_002320005.1 of Firmicutes bacterium UBA1702. GTDB lineage: Bacteria > Bacillota > Clostridia > Peptostreptococcales > Anaerovoracaceae > Fimisoma. The sequence goes on along the minus strand of DCJK01000017.1, from coordinate 39,723 downwards.
CCTATGCTTTCTCCGGAAAGAGTGAAAGGCCAATATAATCTGGTTACCGTGGGAGATTCCGGCAAAGAGAATTATATTGTAAGTGATATTTGCGATTTTGGCGATAAAGGTATAAAATATAATTTAAGCCGTAATGATAAAAAGTGGGAAATAGCTCTGCCTACTGCAGGTGCTCATAATGCATTTAATGCATCTCTGGCTCTTGCCGCCGGCGAACTCATTGGAATCAGCCCGGAAGAAGGAAAGAAGGGACTCATGGAGGCTTCTCTGACGGGTAAAAGACTGAAAGTTGCCCAAGGCAGCGGAGTGAAGGTAATCGATGATACTTATAACGCATGCGGTGATTCGGTGAAATCAGCGCTGGATACTCTGGCAGCTGCAGAGGGAAAGCGGAAGGTGGCTATTCTGGGCGATATTTTGGGCCTGGCAGACAGATCGGAAGCTGTCCATATGGACGCAGGCAGACATGCTGCAGACTGCGGCGTGGATTTACTGATAGCAGTAGGTAATGAGGCAAGATTTTATGCCATGGGTGCCCGGGAATCCATGAATCATGGCAAGGTCAAAGTAATGTACTTTGGCGAAAAAAAAGAATTCATTGAAAAAAAAGATGAAATAATAAAAAAAGGCGATGTGATACTGGTAAAGGCCTCAAGAGGCATGGAAATGGAAGAAATCGTCAACAATATTTTAGAAGGATAAGAAGAAATAAGGAGACAAAAAATGGAATCACTAATATTCCCGATAACAGCACTGATTGCAGCATGGATTTTAGGAACGCTGCTGACAAAGGGGCTGATTCCTGTTCTGGAGAAAAAACAGTTTAGACAATTTGTAAGAGATGAAGGTCCCGAATCGCATCTGAAAAAAACAGGCACACCAAGCATGGGAGGAATAGCCATAATAGCCGTCTCATGTCTTTGTGCCGTAACAGCGGCTGTCATAGCCGGCGAAATGACTATACAGCTAGCGGCAGTCCTTGTTGCAATGGTTCTGTTCGGAAGCATAGGATTTATTGACGACTATGAAAAAGCTGTAAAAAAGAACAATCTTGGACTGAGTCCAAAGCAGAAGATAGTAATGCAGTTTGCTTTCTCGCTGGCCTTTGCTGTATTTGCGGCTTTCTTTGCCGGCGGTGGAATGATAAAAAGTACAGCAATATGGATACCCGTATTCGATGTAACTTTTGATCTGGGAATTTTCTATATTCCATTTGTAATGTTTGTTATGATAGCTTTCAGCAATGCCGTGAACCTTACAGACGGACTTGATGGCCTTGCATCCGGAATAACTGCGCTGGTGGCATTTTTCATGGTGATAGCTGCCGATTATTTCGGATACGGAGATCAGAAAATAATTTTCGGAGCCGTTGCAGGCGGATGCCTGGGCTTCCTAATGCTGAACAGGAATCCTGCCAGAATATTTATGGGGGACACAGGCTCCATGGCACTGGGAGGCGTATTGTCAGCAGGTGCTGTAATCATGAAACTGGAATTTTTACTGGCAATAGCCGGACTTATATATGTAATAGAGGCACTGTCAGTTATAATTCAGGTTTCTTATTACAAAAAAACAAAAAAGAGAATTTTCAAGATGGCACCTATCCATCATCATTTTGAATTATGCGGCATGAGCGAAAAAAAGGTAGTGCTCATGTTCTGGGGATTTGCAATGTTGTGCTGCCTGCTGGCAATAGCACTGATGCATATATAAAGAATTACAAATTTGAGGTATACCTATGGACAACATCAATATAAATAACATAAAAGGCAGGAATGTCCTTGTAATAGGCATGGGCAAGTCGGGCATAGCGGCTGCACAGGCCATGATTAAACTGGGAGCAGATGTTACCATACAGGATTCCAAGACTCCGGATAAAATTGACGGACAGCTGCTGAACTTTTTCAGAGGAAAAGGAGTAAATTTATGCCTGGGAGGAGTACCGGAAGATATGGGCAGTTTTGACATGCTCGTCCTTAGTCCGGGAGTCGATCCTGAGTTACCCTTCATAAGAGAAGCCGAAGAAAAGGGAGTCGAGATAACCGGCGAACTGGAGATAGCGTATCGGGTGGCACGCGGAAGGTTTGTGGCCATAACAGGTACAAACGGTAAAACCACCACCACAACCCTGACAGGTGAGATATTTAAAAGGTCAGGCAGGAAGACCCATGTAGTGGGAAACATCGGCGTTGCAGTGATTTCAAAGGCCCTGGAAACTACGGAAGAAGACTGGCTGGTAACTGAAACCAGCAGTTTTCAGCTGCAGACCGTAAAATATTTTAAGCCGGTAGTTTCGGCTATTCTCAATATAACGCCGGATCATCTGAACAGACATCATACAATGGAAAACTATGGTCTTGCAAAGGCAGAAATCTTTGCAAATCAGGACGAAAAGGGCTATTGCATTATTAATGGAGATGATGAACTATGCATGAAACTCAGTGAAAAATGCAAAGCCAAGGTCATTCCGTTCTCTTCTACCAGAAACCTTGATGAAGGCGCTTTTGTAAAAGACGGAAAGCTTGTTATAAAGGATGAATCAGGGAAAATTACTGAATTCTGCCGTGAAGATGAGCTTAAGATAATAGGAAAGCACAATGTTGAAAATGCCCTTGCAGCCATAGCGATATGCTACTTTGCAGGGATAGATTCCGAAGTAATAGCTGAGACTGTAAAGAACTTCAGGGGTGTTGAGCACAGAATTGAGTACTGCGGTGATATAGACGGAGTAAAGTATTATAACGACTCAAAAGGGACCAATGTGGATGCTGCACTTACAGCAGTAAGGGCAATAAAGAAAAATATAATACTTATAGCCGGCGGCGACGGAAAGAGTCAGGACTTTGAGCCGCTTATAAAAGGATTCAATGGCGGAGTGAAGCATATGGTCCTTATAGGAAGAGACGGACCGCTGTTGGCTGAAGCCGCTGATAAATCAGGATTTAAAGATTATTCCTACGGTTCCGATATGGAAGACTGCGTAAAAAAAGCCATGGAAATAGCGGAGCCGGGAGACACTGTTTTACTGTCTCCTGCATGTGCAAGCTGGGATATGTACGATAACTTTGAGCAGAGAGGAAATCATTTTAAGGAGATAGTTGCCAGACTGGGCAGTTAAACCGTCATGAAAAGAAATAAAGCCGCAAAAACTGAATCAAAAAGAAAGCCTGCCATTATAAAAGGCCTTAGCAGCGGCAAGAGCGGTGATCTGTGGCTGGTACTTCTGACTGTCATACTTACCGTTTTCGGAATAGTGATGATATTCAGCGCCAGTTACTATAAATCCATAAGCGAAGCAGGAGATCCGTATGTATATCTCAAAAGGCAGAGCATCTGGGTTGCGCTGGGATTTGCAGGAATGTGGATAACATCAAAGATTGATTATCATGTATGGGGACGGCTGTACAAGATAATCCCTGTAATATGCCTTGTTCTGCTGGGTCTGCTCTTCACCCCTCTGGGTATTGAGGCAGGAGGAGCAGTGAGATGGATCGGCGTGGGTCCGATAACAGTAATGCCGGGAGAAATCGCGAAGCTGGGTCTTATTGTTTTCGTGGCAGGATACTTTGACAGGTATCCAAAGAGGGCATATGATTTCTGGAAAGGAATCGTGCCTGTAGTAATAGTTGCGGTGGCATATGCAGGATTGATAATGCTGCAGCCTAACATGTCCACAGCATTTACGGTTGTATTTATAGCAGGAGGCATGCTTCTGGTATCCGGAGCAAAATGGAGACATCTGGGGCTTCTGGCGGGAGGTGCCGGAGTAGCCGGCGTAGCTTTTATTTTTCTGGATACCGATGGATACAGATTTGCCAGATTTACCAGTTTCCTGGACCCTTTTGCAGACGCGCTGGGAAACGGGTGGCAGGTCGTTCAGTCGCTGCTTGCTATGGGAACGGGAGGTCTTACCGGATTGGGTCTGGGCAACAGCGTGCAGAAAAATCTGTATCTCCCGGAACCCCAAAATGACTTTATACTTGCTATAATAGGAGAAGAACTGGGTCTTGCGGGGATTCTGATACTTATGGCTGTATATATGGCGCTGATATGGAGAGGATGCCATATAGCTATAAATGCCTCTGATTATCTGGGAATGATGATGGCTTCAGGAATAACCATTATGATAGGAATTCAGGTGGTTATGAACATTGCCGTAGTGACATCATCCTTTCCGCCTACGGGAATAATACTTCCTTTCGTCAGCTATGGAGGAAATGCATTGCTGATTTTTATGGGTGCCATGGGAGTACTGCTGAACATTTCCAAATCTTCTGACATATAGGTGAGAAAATGAGAGTAATTGTAACGGGAGGCGGAACCGGAGGACATATTTATCCGGCTCTTGCCATTGCAGACAAATTGAAAGAAACGGATCCTGAGGCACAGATACTTTATGTGGGTTGCAGTGAGGGAATAGAAAAAGAAGTGGTTCCTAAAAGCGGATATGACATGGAACTGGTGGATGCCAGATGGTTTGACAGAGTTACGCCTGCTGAAATTGTAAAAACAGGGGTCAGTGTATCCAAAGGTGTTGTTGAAGCCATGAAAATCATAAAACGCTTTAAAGCTGATGTGATTATAGGAACGGGAGGATATGTATGCTTTCCCGTAATAATAGCAGGCCGCCTGAAAAAGTGCCTGTGCTATCTGCATGAGCAGAATGCCTTTCCGGGTCTTGCAAACAGAACTCTTGAGCGGTATGTTGAAAATGTTTTTCTGGGCTTTCCCGACGCAGGAAGTTATTTTAAATATCCGGAGAAACATATTAATGCGGGAAATCCCGTAAGGAAAAATTTCTTTAAGATAGACAAAAAACAGGCAAGAGAGACACTGGGTATACCGCAGGATGACTTTGTGGTATTCACTTTCGGTGGCAGTCTGGGTTCGGAAAAAATAAATGAAATAGCTGTGGAACTTGCCAAAGTGTTTAACGGGCATGGTGGAGTAAGGCTTACTATGGGAACCGGAAAATGGTACTACCGGAAAGTTATGGATCGCATAGCTGAAGAAGGTGTTGAACTCTGCGAAAATATAAGTGTGAAAGGCTACATAGACAATATGGATCTGCAGCTTCTGGCCTGTGATGTGGTCATAAGCCGCGCAGGTGCATTATCCGTTGCCGAAACCACAGTGTGCGGAAAAGCAGCTATACTGATACCTTCTCCAAATGTTACGGGAAATCATCAGTATTATAACGCCAAAGCAGTTGCCGACAGAGGTGGTGCGCTGCTTATAGAAGAAAAAGATCTTCGGATTCCGGAAGTCGTGGAGGAGGTTCTGCGCCTGCGGAACAATCCGCAGCTTTGCCGGGCGATGTCTGCAGCCAGCCGTGCCTGTGCTCCGGACAAGGCTCTGGACATAATATGCCAGAAGATAACCAGGGATTATAAAAATAGATAAACGGTGGAAACGGCCTTGAGCACAGACATTTATATGGCGCCCGTGCCGTTTGTTATTTCACAATATACATGCCTCCCACATAGTATAAGCATATAGTCGGGAGGTGTTTTTGTTGGAAAATTACTGCATAGAGGGAGGTGTTCCTCTTCGTGGTGAGTACAGAGTCAGAGGCGCAAAAAATTCAGCTCTGCCGGTTCTGGCTGCTACAGTATGCCGCGGTGGTGTATATGAAATTTATGACTGTCCGCGTATAGGTGATGTGTTTTCCATGGAAGAAATTCTGATTTCTCTTGGAGCCAAAACACGGTGGGAGGAAGACTGCATAATCGTAGACAGCCGCGGAGTAAGCAAGTCTCAGGTGCCCGAGAGTCTGATGTCTGAGATGCGTTCATCAGTATTTCTTATGGGGAGCCTGCTGGCGCGGTGCGGAGAAGCATCCATATACAGACCCGGAGGCTGCAATATAGGAAAGCGACCCATCGATATACATATAGACGGCCTTACTCAACTGGGATTTGAAATAGAGAGAGAAGAAGAAAAAATATGGTGCAAGGGATTATGCAGGGGAGGAAAGATAACTTTGGCATATCCCAGTGTGGGGGCTACGGAAAATCTGATGATGGCCGCTCTTGCCGGAGACGGAGACACCATAATAGAAAATTGTGCAACCGAGCCTGAAATTTGCGATCTTCAAGGTTTCCTGCGCTCTGCAGGCTTCCAGGTATTCGGTGCAGGCAGCGATACTGTTTTCATCAAGGGAGCCGGAAAAAAACGCGACAGAAACAGCATAGAGTCGATGTATTTTCTTCTTGAAGACAGAATAGAAGCCGCAACATATATGATGGCTGTGCTTGCAACGGGGGGCAGGGCGGTTTTCAGAAACATTCGGCCGGAAATAATGAAAGAGGTGCTGCGCTGCTTTGAAAGAATGGGAGCTACTATAAGAAATTTTGAAAACACCATTGAAATATATACCGCAGCAGGACTTAAAAGCCCCGGCATCATAGTAACTCAGCCTTATCCGGGATTTCCGACAGACTGTCAGCCGCAGATGATGTCCTTATGCTGTTTTGCCAAAGGACTGACAACCATAAGAGAGGAAATCTTTGAAAGCAGATTTTCCCATAAAAATCACCTCATTAAAATGGGGGCAGATATTGAATCCTGCGGTAAAAATGCTATAATAAAAGGGGTAAAATCGCTTAAAGGCTGCAGAACACAAGCGCAGGATCTGAGAGGCGGTGCAGCCCTTGTAATTGCAGGTCTGGCAGCAGAAGGTCAAACTACTGTGGAGAACATTTATCATATACAGAGGGGATACGAGGACCTTGAAAAAGGACTCAGGTCTTTAGGTGGGTTCATTGAAACAACGAAAGAAGAAAGAAAAAAAGAAAAAGTCCAAGGTCAGTCTGCTGATTAAAATCCTGGTTGCAGCCGCGTTGATGGCAGGTGTTTATGCCTTTGCATCCTCGTCTTTTTTTGATGTCACTGCTTTTCAGGTGGAAGGTAATTCTTACTATGCTGATGACGAGATATTAACTATGGGCAACTGCAAGACCGGAGGCAACATTTTCTGGGGTTCAGGCTGTGGAGAAATAAAAAAACGTCTGGAAAAAGACGCTTATATGGAGAATGTCAAGGTAAAAAGAATCCTCCCGGACAAAATCAGAATCGAGGTAGAGGAGAGGAAGCAGATAGCTGCAGTTGTTTTCGGCGACAATTACGTGGTGGTGGATATCAACGGAATCGTTCTGAGAAAAACTCAGGTTGAGCCGCAGATCACCCTGATACAGGGGCTGACCATAAGCAAACTGGAAATAGGGCTTCCCATAGAAGTGGAACAGAAAGTTCTGCTGAGACAGATAACCGAAATGCTGGCAACCATGGATTCTTCGGATATGTATTTCAAAAGGATTGAAATCTCGGAAGCAGGCGTCAAAGCCTATGTGCTGGATTACCTTCTGTGTACCGGAACACCGCAGGATATCATGGAATCCATGAAGACCGGCAATCTTCAGAAAGTCGTCAAGGGACTTTTCGATATAAATATAGAGCGGGGAACAATAAATGTCAGCGGTGATGATTACATATCCTTCAGCCCCGTAATTGAGTGAAAAAACATGAAAAAAAGCCTAAAAATCCGTGCATTGAAAGCACAGATATGATACAATAAATAAGATAATCAGGAATACCAAGGAGGACGTATTTAAGATGCTACAGATAGAGACTGAAATGGAAAAAGCGGCAGTCATAAAAGTCATCGGCGTCGGCGGCGGCGGATGCAATGCGGTAAACCGCATGGTTGAAGCAGGGCTTAAAGGCGTTGAATTTATTGCTGTTAATACAGATAGACAAGCCTTGAGCAGATGCCTGGCAGAAACAAAAATACAGATCGGAGAAAAGCTGACAAGAGGACTTGGGGCAGGAGCAAACCCGGAAGTGGGTCAGAGAGCTGCAGAAGAAACGCTTGATGATATTACCGCCGTTATGGACGGAGCTGATATGATTTTTGTAACGGCAGGCATGGGAGGCGGCACAGGAACAGGTGCAGCGCCTATAATTGCCAAAGCTGCCAGAGATATGGGGATCCTTACGGTAGGAGTGGTTACTAAACCTTTTTCTTTCGAAGGTGCCAAAAGAAGAAAGCAGGCGGAGCTGGGAATCAGCTTTTTAAAGAGGTATGTTGATTCGCTGGTGGTGGTTCCAAATGACAAATTGCTCCAGAACTGTGAAAAAAACACATCAATGCTGGAAGCTTTTCGGATGGCCGACGATGTTCTGAGACAGGGTGTACAGGGCATTTCGGATCTGATTTCCGATTTTGCACTTATCAACGTAGACTTTGCCGATGTCAAGTCAGTAATGACAGACAGAGGAATAGCTCATATGGGAACGGGACGCGGCACCGGCGAGAGAAGAGCTCAGGAAGCCGTAAAGGCTGCCATAGAAAGCCCGCTGCTTGAAACAACTATTGCAGGAGCCAAGGCTATACTGCTCTATGTTTCCGGAGGATACGATCTTGGAATGCTGGAAGTAAGCGAGATTGCAGGAATGGTTGAAGAGCAGGCAGACAGAGAATGTATTCTTATCTTCGGTGCGGCTGTCAACGAAGATATGGAAGATGAAATTGCAATCACAGTTATTGCTACGGGCTTTGATGAGGGACTGGAAAAAGAAGATGAGCCGCCGACACCTTCCGTAGGACTGGAAGCTAAACCGGCAGCATCTTCCGAAATGAAGCAGCCTGCGGAGGAACTTTTCGGACAGGTGGAAGGACTTGATGGAACAGAGCGTACTCTGCAGGATATTCTCAGCAGCGAAGAGGGTGGAACCTCAAAATTCGAAATTCCGGAGTTCCTTAGATAGAAAATTTCAGAGCCGGTTTCTTCAAACCGGCTCTTGTGATAAAAAAATAAACGCAAATAATCAGCCAAATGAAAGAAATTACTTCCAAAAATAATCAGATATTCAAGCTTTTCTGCAAACTGAAAATGAAAAAATACAGGGACCGCATGGGGATGTACCTGATTGAAGGGGAAAATCTTCTGGAAGAAGCTGTTAAAAACGGCGTGGCACCTGAAGCCGTTCTTGTCAGAAACGAGGGGGTAAGCGTCTCCGCAGGAGAAAAGATTAAATCTGCCCTTAAAAAATCTGACATTGCAGACAGGTTCTTTCTTATTGACGGCAGGATGCTGGACGAGGTATCGGAAACAGAAACCAGCCAGGGCATAATTGCAGCTGTAAGAAAACCCGTGTTCGGTGCTGATGACTACTTAGATGAAGCAAATCACGGCAACATAGTTGTGCTTGACAGGCTTCAGGATCCGGGAAACATCGGAACAATCATCAGAACGGCAGATGCAGCCGGCTACAGCCTTGTGGTGGCGCTTAAAGGTACAGCGGATATTTTTTCTCCGAAAGTGGTAAGATCTGCTGCAGGTTCCCTTTTCAGAATGCCGGTTATTCTGATGAACGATGCAAAGGAACTGGAGCGATTTACATCCGTCGCCGGAAAAAAGCTGGCGGCCACATGCCTGGATGGAAGCAGGTATTATTATGAAGAGGACCTTTCGCGGGATATCGCACTTGTAATAGGCAACGAGGGGAACGGCATATGCCGGGAGCTTGTTGAGATATCGCCGCTGAAAATAAAAATTCCCATGAAGGGAAATATCGAATCTCTGAACGCCGCGGTAGCGGCAGCCATCATAATGTATGAGGCAGTCAGGGATGAAAAGTAAAAAAGACCATTAAATAAATTCAACATTGAGAGGTAGAACATGCAAGAGAGACTGAAAAAGATTCTGGAAGAATCAAAAGAGCAATTAAAGAAGGCATCCTCTTTGCAGGAAGCAGAAGAAACAAGAATCAAAGTGCTAGGTAAGAAAGGTGAACTTACGGAAATACTCAGGTCAATGGGCAAGCTTTCTCCGGAAGAAAGAAAGGAACTCGGACAGGCGGCCAATCAGGTGAGAGCGGAAGTTGAAAAGATGCTTGCCGATACCGTAAACGAACTGAAAGAAAAAGCAAGAGAAGCCAAGTTCAAAGCTGAGACTATAGATGTTACCGAGCCGGGAAAGGACTTTAAGCTTGGCACAAAACATCCTATCACCATAACCATCGAAGAAATAGCAAAAGTCTTTAAATCCATGGGATTCTCTCTGGCAGAAGGACCGGAGGTTGAAACGGTATTCAATAACTTCGATGCCCTTAACGCTGACCCGTATCATCCTGCAAGAGACTGGACCGATACCTTTTATATAAATGACGAAATACTGCTGAGAACACAGACTTCCCCTGTTCAGGTGAGAACGCTTCTGAGTCAGAAACCTCCTATAAGAGTCTTTGCTCCGGGAAGATGTTTCCGCTGCGACACACCCGATGCCACACACTCTCCTATGTTCCATCAGGTAGAGGGCCTGGTGGTTGACGAGGGAATAACCATGGCAGACTTGAAGGGCGTTCTTGACAGTTTTGCCAAGCAGATGTTCGGCTCGGATACGAGAACAAAATTCAGACCGCATCACTTCCCATTTACTGAACCGTCAGCCGAAATGGATGTTTCATGCTTCAAATGCGGCGGAAAAGGCTGCAGAGTATGCAAAGGAAGCGGATGGATTGAAATTCTGGGATGCGGAATGGTTCACCCTAATGTGCTCAAAGTAGGTGGAGTTGATACAGAAAAATACACAGGTTTTGCTTTCGGTATGGGCGTAGAAAGAATTGCAATGCTCAAATACGGAATAGATGACATAAGACTGCTTTACGAAAACGATATGCGTTTCATTGAGCAATTCAAATAGGAGGTACCGAAGATGATAGTTTCACTGGAATGGTTAAAAGATTATACAGATTTAAATGTCAGCCCTGAAGAATTCTGCGAGAAGATGATAATGTCGGGCTCAAACCTGGAGACCATGGAGCATGTGGGTGCAGACATGGAAAAGGTTGTAGTTGGAAAGATAACAAAAATAGAAAAACACCCTGATGCAGATAAGCTGGTAGTCTGCAAAGTCGATGTGGGAGAGGCGGAACCCATTCAGATAGTAACAGGTGCGCCTAACGTTTTCGAGGGTGCGCTGGTTCCCGTAGCTCTTGACGGCAGCAGAATACCGGGTCCCCTTCACGGACAGCCTAAAAAAGAAGGCGGAGTAAAGATCAAGGCAGGAAAACTGAGAGGAGTCGAATCTTGCGGCATGCTTTGCTCCTTTGGAGAACTGGGCTTCCAGGACAAGGTTGTTCCTGTAAATCAGAGGGACGGAATATGGATTCTCAACGGCGAGTATGAACCGGGAGCAGATTTTGCACAGGCACTGGAACTGGATGACTACATTATAGATTTTGAAATAACTCCAAACAGACCGGACTGCCTGTCAATGCTGGGAATGGCCAGAGAGACAGCCGCCACCTTTGATGAAAAGGTTTCCTATCCCGACACCACATGTCTGAATGAAACAGATAAGGCTGAGGATTATATAAGCGTAGAAATAAAATCCGATCTCTGCAAACGTTATGTTGCCAGAGTTGTAAAGGATGTAAAGGTTGAAGATTCACCTTGGTGGCTCCAGAGAAGACTGATTCATGCAGGAATGAGACCTATAAACAACATAGTTGATATCACCAACTTCGTAATGCTGGAATATGGTCAGCCGCTGCATGCTTTTGATATAAACAGCGTTGAAGGACGCAAAATAGTTGTTGATACAGCAGAAGAAGGGGAAAAATTCGTAACGCTTGACGGAACGGAAAGAACTCTTGACGACAGGATGCTCATGATTCATGATGCGGAAAAATCCATTGCCGTGGCAGGTGTAATGGGCGGACTGAATTCAGAGATAGAAGAAACTACAAAGACTGTCATTGTAGAGTCAGCCAACTTCCTGGGAAACAGCGTAAGAACCACTGCAAAAAGATTGGGACTTCGTACAGAAGCTTCTGCCAGATATGAAAAAGGTATAGACCCGAATCTGTGCCATGATGCTGCAGACAGAGTATGCCGCCTTATTGAACTGATAGGAGCCGGAACAGTGGTTGGGGGCAGCGTTGATGTTTATCCTGCTCCTGAAAAGGCCAGAACCGTTGAAGGCAGAGTGAGCCGCATAAACAAAGTTCTCGGAATAGAAATAAGCAGGGAACAGATGGTAAGATATTTCGAAAGCCTGGAAATGAAGGTGGAAGGCGAAGGCGACAGGCTGCTGGTAACTCCTCCTACAGTAAGACAGGACATTGAAATCGAAGAAGATCTTATTGAGGAAGTAGCAAGACTTTACGGCTATGATAAACTCCCTGTAACAATACCAAAAGGAAACAACGAGGCATCCCAGTCTTATGAGAGAGATGTAAAGGATCTGGCAAGGGAAACCATGTGCGCTATGGGGGCAGATGAAATTCAGACCTATTCTTTTGTAAGCCCTAAGGGTGTGGACAACATCAGAATAGATGAAGACTCATGGGAAAGAGCTTTCGTAAGAATATTAAACCCGCTTGGAGAAGATACTTCCGTCATGAGAACAGTTCTTACACCGGGAATGCTGGAAGTTCTGGGACGTAACTACTCCAGAAACATAGAATCTGTAAGAGCCTTTGAAATCGGAAACACTTTCATGCAGAATCTTATGGATCCTGAGGGACTTCCTATCGAAAGTGATGCCATGTCAGTGGGAATTTACGGAAAAGATAATGACTTCTTCACATTAAAAGGAATGATTACTGAACTCCTCAGCAAACTGGGAATCAGAGACGTTGAATTTACAGCCGAAAGAGAATACGGCACCTATCATCCCGGCAGATGCGCCAGAATCCTGACAAGAGAAAAGGTTACAGGCAGAAACCCTGAAGAAGCAGAATGGGTAGAACTAGGAATAATGGGAGAATTTCATCCTGATGTGACTGAAAAATACGGCATAGGTACCCGCTGCTGCGGAGCTGAACTGATGCTTAATGTCATAACCGAAATGGCAGATATGGAAAAGGTTTACTATCCTCTGCCTAAGTATCCGGCAACATCAAGAGACATAGCCCTGGTTGTAGATGAAGAGATGACAGTAGGTGAAATACAGAAGGTTATAAGAAAAGCCGGCGGAAAACTTCTAAAGAAAATTGAGCTTTTCGACGTTTACAGAGGACCGCAGGTGGGCGAAAACAAGAAGAGCGTTGCCTTTGCACTTACTTACAGACATGACGATAAGACTCTTACAGACGAAGATGTAAATGCTGTTCACAACAAGATACTGACGAATCTGAAAGAAAAATTAGATGTAGTTCTGAGAGATATTTAAGGAGCAGGACTTATGGAAAGCAACAAGGTAAAAGTAAGAATTTACGGTCAGGAATACACCATAGCAGGCGAAAGAGACGCTGATGCCATAAGGGAGATTGCGGACCATGTCAACGAAAAGATGCGTGAACTTTCACGCAGCTTTTCGACCAACGGACAGGGCAACCTTGCTGTTTTAACGGCTATAAATATTGCAGATGAATATTATGAGGCCAAAGCAGAAACAGAACGACTGAAAGAAGCAAATGAGAGGCTGCGCCGGGATACGGAGCATTACCTCAGAATGTGGGAAGATGCCAAGAAAAACTTTTCGCAATACAAGGAAAGCGCGGCTAAAGCTCAGGAGGAAAAGAAAGTAAGCGAAGAAAGATATAAAGAACTGGAGGCGCGTTGCAGCGAGTTCGAGAATTCTTTCTTCGATCTGCAGATGGAAAATCTGCAACTGAAAAGTCAGCTTGAAAAAGTAAAGAAGACAGATGAATTCTAAAGCGTTAAATATACTGGAATACAATAAAATAACAGAAATGCTGTCAGCACAGGCCGCATCGTCAAAAGCCGGAAAGAATCTGAAACGGCTGAGACCTATGACTGACATCAGCACCATCCGGGAGGCTCTTGCCGAAACCGGAGAGGCGGTGGATGTCATAGTCCGCAAGGGGAATATCCCTCTGGGGCAGCCTTATGACATAGAAGAGTCTCTTACTTTTGCCAGAAAGGGCGGAAGCCTGACCATGAGGCAGCTCCTTCAGATTTTATATAATCTTAAGGTTGCATCAAATATAATTACTTTTTTAAAAAGTGATTTACCGCCGTTGCCTGTAATAGACGGAATACGGGAAGTTATTGCTACATTTCCCAGACTGGCCGAAAATATTGACAGATGCATTTTATCTGAAGACGAGATGGCGGACAGCGCTTCTCCGGAACTGAAAAATATACGAAGAAGTATTGCCAGACAAAATGATGCCATCAGAAATCGTCTGAATAATATTCTTAATTCTGCAGATAACAGAACATATCTTCAGGATTCAATAGTAACAATACGTGACGGAAGATATGTAATACCTGTCAAGGCAGAACATCGCAGCAGGTTTGCGGGAATAATACATGACCAGTCAGCTACCGGAGCCACTCTGTTCATAGAGCCGCAGGTGATAGTAAATATGAACAATGAACTGCGGGAATTGGAGCTGGCGGAGCAGGTGGAGATTGACAGAATACTTGCAGAACTTTCGTCAGCTGTGGCAGAGCATTTCAGCGAGATAATGAATAACCAGAAGCTTCTTATCCAGCTTGATATGATGTTTGCCAAAGGAAAACTGGCTGTCAAGATGCAGGCGGAAATGCCGGAGATATCCGATGAAAGGCTGATGGTTCTGAAAGAAGCAAGGCATCCCCTTATAGACGCCGGAAAAGCCGTTCCTATCGATGTTTCCATAGGAGGCAGCTACAGCACTCTTGTGGTGACAGGACCTAACACCGGAGGAAAGACGGTAACATTAAAAACAGCAGGTCTTCTGGTGATGATGGCTCAGAGCGGCCTTCATATTCCTGCGGCAGGAACCAGCATAATACCTGTCTTCAAAAATGTTTTTGCCGACATCGGTGATGAGCAGAGCATAGAGCAGAGCCTCAGCACCTTCTCGTCACACATGAGCAATATTGTGGATATACTCAAAGAGGTGGATCATCAGTCTCTGGTACTTCTGGACGAACTGGGTGCAGGAACTGATCCTACTGAAGGGGCAGCTCTGGCAATTTCAGTGCTGGAGAAGCTAAAAGCATGCGGAGCCTGCACTATTGCTACAACACATTATAATGAACTGAAAAAATATGCTCTTTCTACTGAAGGCGTGGAAAACGGCTCAATGGAATTCGATGTGAAGACATTAAGCCCAACTTATCGGCTGCTGACAGGAATACCGGGGAAGTCAAATGCCTTTGAAATATCGCGTAAACTGGGATTGTCCGAAGAAATAATAGACAGAGCGTCTCAGTTTCTTGAAAGGGGAGACATCCGTTTTGAGGAAGTACTGGATGCAATAGAAAGAGATAAAAAGCAGGCTGAAGAAGAACGCATGGAAGCCGCAAGGCTGCTGAATGATATGAGGAAGCAGCAGTCTGATATGGAGAAGCGCCGTCAGCAGCTGGATATTGATGAGCAGAAGATAATAAGCAGAGCCAAGGAAGAGGCCAGAGATATTCTCAAAGAAGCCAGAGATACTGCCGGTGAAGTCAGCAGGGAGCTGCGAAAGCTAAACAAAATAGACAGCCTCGGAGAAAGAAATAAGCGCTTTGACAAAAACAGGAGAAAACTTAAGGAAGCCGAAGACAGGGTGTCTGAAAATCTCATAAGACGCGTCAACCAGAGCCCCGTTGATGCGGCGGATTTAAAAATAGGAGACCGTGTAAGAGTTCTTACTCTTGATCAGATAGGCGAAGTACTGTCGATGCCTGACAGTAAAGGAGACCTGACCGTAAAGGTGGGTATCATGAAAGCAAACATAAATATAAGAGATCTGATGGTTACCGAGCAGGAGAAAGACGATTCGAAAACCGGAAAGAGTAAATACGGTAATCTGTACAAGGCCAAAGCCCAGACAATTTCATCATCGGTGAATGTGCAGGGTGAAAATCTTGAAGATGCACTGATGGATGTGGACAAATATCTGGATGATGCATATATAGCAGGGCTGAAGGAAGTTACCATAATACACGGTAGAGGAGAAGGCGTGCTTAAGGAAGGACTGAGGAAGACTTTCAGAAATCATAAGCATGTTAAGGAATTCAGAAAAGGAAGATATAATGAAGGCGGTGACGGAGTCACCATAGTAACGCTTAAGGAGTAGAACATGTATGTAATCAGCCGGTGCCTTCTGGGTTGCAACTGCAAATACAACGGTGGAAATAATGAGGCCCCGGAAGTTATTTCTTTCTGCCGTAATCACAGCTATGTGTCCGTATGCCCGGAAACGGCAGGAGGCCTGCCTAGCCCCAGACCGCCGGCAGAAAAGACAGGAGACAGAATCATCGATAAAGAAGGCAAAGATGTGACCGAAGCCTTCGTCAGAGGTGCAGAGATTTCCCTGTCAGAATGTCTTTCGGCAGCAGAGGCGGAAGGAAAAAAAATAGAGGGAGCCATATTGAAAGCCAACAGCCCCTCATGTGGAGCCGGTAAAATATATGACGGAACTTTTTCCGGAACTCTTACAGACGGTTATGGCGTCTTTGCCTCGAAACTTGCGCAGCTGGGAATAGAGGTCATCACTGAAAAGGAGAAAATAAAATGGTAAATTTCAAGGAAGAAATTGCGAAGATTATATCTGAACATGTGGAGGGACTTACCCTTGCTGAAGTTGAGAATATAGTGGAGGTTCCACAGGATACTAAAATGGGAGACTATGCTTTCCCTTGCTTCAGGCTGGCAAAGGTGCTTAGAAAAGCTCCTCCGATGATTGCCGCAGAAATTGCAGAAAAAATTTCCGGCAATCCGATGTTTGAAAAGGTGGAGCAGGTAAACGCATATGTAAACATGTTTATTTCAAAAAAAGAATTTGTTAAAGATGTGGTTGACGAAGTGCTTGCCAAGGGTGAAGAATACGGAAAAACCGATGTGGGCGGAGGCAAAACCGTGATTGTGGAATTTTCTTCACCAAATATTGCAAAACCATTTCATATCGGCCATATAAGAAGCACGGTAATAGGAAACTCAATAAACAAAATTTATTCCGCTATGGGATATAACGTAGTAAGGATAAATCATCTGGGAGACTACGGAACACAGTTCGGAAAGATGATATGCGCCTACAGGCATTGGGGCAATAAGGAAGATGTAATAAACGAGCCAATAAAGACTCTGCTCAGCTATTACACCAGGTTCCATGTGGAAGTTGAGGAGCATCCGGAGCTGGATGATGAAGCCAGAGAAATATTCGCCAAACTGGAGCGCGGTGAAAAAGAAGAAGTGGAGCTGTGGCAGTGGTTCAGAGACGAAAGTCTTAAAGAATTCAACAGAGTTTACAAGATGCTGGGCATCGAATTTGACTCATATGCAGGAGAAAGTTTCTATTCTGATAAGATGCCGCGCATAGTGGAAATGCTGGAGGAAAAAGGACTTCTTGAGGAATCCAACGGAGCACAGATAGTCGATCTTGAACCTTACGGTCTTACACCGGCACTTATCAAGAAGTCAGACGGATCTTCGCTATACATTACAAGAGACATTGCAGCTGCTGTTTACAGGAAAGAACACTACGATTTCTATAAAAATATATATGTGGTTGCATCACAGCAGAACCTTCACTTCCAGCAGTGGATAAAGATAATAGAACTGCTTGGATTTGACTGGGCGAAGGACAATATCCATGTTCCTTTCGGGCTGGTAAGCCTTGAAGACGGAACCATGTCCACAAGACATGGAAGGGTTGTATTCCTTGAAGATGTTCTTAACAGGGCTGTAGATCAGACAAGAGAGATAATAAAGGAGAAAGGCGTAAACACCGACAATGTGGACGAGACTGCAAAGCAGGTTGGTATAGGTGCCGTAATCTTCCAGGAACTCTCAAACAACAGGATAAAAGATTATGTTTTCTCATGGGATAAGGTATTGGATTTCAACGGAGAAACAGGACCATACGTTCAGTATACCTACGCAAGAGCAGCCAGCATTCTCAGAAATGCAGGCGAAGATGTATGCAAGGCTGCAGAAGGAGAAATCAGTCCTGAATACATTACAGGAGAAAGCGCATATGAGCTGGCGAAGCTTATATATGCACTGCCTCAGGTTATCTGTGATGCCGGGGAAAGATATGAACCTTCTGTACTCACAAGGCATATTGTGGATATGGCTCAAAGCTTTAACCGCTTCTACCATGATGAACATATCCTGGTTGATGATGAAGAAGAAAAGGCTGCAAAGCTGGCACTTGTAAAAGCTGCCAAGACTGCAATCAAAAACGGACTTTCGCTGCTGGGAATGGAAGCACCGGAAAGAATGTAATATTATTAAAGGGAGATAATCATGCGTTACGTCGGAGATATTTACAGACCGCCAAGTGAAGCCTACAGTCTTCTGGTTCAGGTAACCATAGGCTGTTCACATAACAAGTGCACATTCTGCAACATGTTTAAGGAAAAACAGTTTAAGGTGAGAAATCCGGAGGAAGTACTGGAGGATCTTGCATGGGCAAGGAGCCACTATTCAAGGGTTGAAAGGATTTTTCTTTGTGACGGAGATGCCCTCTGCCTTGCAAACCATAAGCTGATAAGAATACTTGACTACATCAGAGAAAACTTCCCAGAATGCGGGAGAGTGACCACTTACGGAAGGGCAACCGATGCCTTGAGAAAGACCGATGAAGAGCTGAGGGAATTGAGAGAACACGGAATGACCATGGTATATCTGGGAGCAGAATCAGGCAGTGCCAGAGTCCTGGAGATGGTCAATAAGGGTGAAACCAGGGAACAGCTCATACAAGGGGTAAAGAGGCTGGAAAATGCAGGCATCAAGACGTCGGTGACCTTTATAAGCGGACTGGCCGGCCCTGATATGTGGGAGGAGCACGCCATTGAGACCGGAAAGATGATTGCCGAAATGAATGCTTCATACGTGAGTCTGCTGACGCTAATGCTTCAGCCGCCGGCACCGATGCTTGAGGATTACCGGTCTGGAAAATTCAAACTGCTTTCTCCTGAAGAGGTTCTGGCAGAAACGTGTCTGATGCTCAAATATGCAAAACCATCCAAACCTTGCGTGTTCAGAAGCAATCATGCCTCCAACTATGTCTCTCTGAGAGGCAACCTGCCTGCCGACAATGAGAACATGATCGCCTCCCTCAAAAGATGCATGGAGGACAGAGGACTGCTCAAAGACGAAAGATTCAGAATGCTTTAATTGAAGAGGCAATATGAAAGTTTTACTGACTACACTTAATTCCCAATATGTTCACTCCAACCCGGCACTAAAATATCTTTATACCGTCACGGTAGATACCCCCGATGAAGTGAGCATAAGGGAATTTACCATCAACAATGAGGAATCATACATATTCGGCGAACTTGTAAGAGCAAACTGTGACATGGTTTGCTTTTCTTGCTACATCTGGAACATTGAAAGAACCAAGGATATAGCCGCAAGTCTTAAAAAAGCCATGCCCGAGGTAAAAATATGCCTGGGAGGACCTGAGGTGAGCTTCAATGCACACATATTTGCAATGGAAAATCCATGGGCTGACTATATACTGTGCGGAGAGGGAGAATATTCATTTTACAGGCTGCTGGAAGTTCTGAGAGAGTCAGGAGAAGGAAACCGGCTGGCTACGGTGCCGGGGCTTGTTTACAGAGACGGAGGGAAAATTTATGTAAATCCTCAGATGGAACCGATGAATTTCAATTCCATCCCCTTTCTGTATTCCATGGTGGAATGTGAGACGGATAAAGTGATTTACTATGAATCCTCCAGAGGATGTCCTTTCAGGTGCAGTTACTGTCTTTCTTCCATAGAAAAGTCAGTAAGAGCGCTTTCAATGGATCGAGTTAAAAAGGATCTGGGCTATTTTATCTATAAAAACGCCATGCAGGTTAAATTCATAGACAGAACCTTTAACTATGATGAGGATAGGGCATACGAAATTTTCAAATATCTGATAGAGGAAGATAACGGACATACAAATTTCCATTTCGAAATATGCGCAGACCTTCTTTCTCAGAAAACCATAGATCTTCTTGCAGGAGCAAGAAAAGGCCTGTTTCAGTTTGAAATAGGGATACAGTCGGCAAATCCCGAGACACTTAGAGCTGTAAATCGTAAGGAAAACATTTATCCTGTGCTGTACAACACAGAAAAACTTTTACAAGCGGGAAATATTCACATACATGTGGATTTAATAGCCGGGCTGCCTTATGAGACTTATGAACTTTTCGGGCGTTCCTTTGACAAGGTGTACCAACTGGGCGCCGATGCCTTTCAAATGGGTTTCCTTAAAGTGCTGCCCGGAACTCCGATGGCTGCTGATGTCGGAAGATACGGCATAAAATCAAGAGACAAGGCGCCATATGAAATTATTTCCAACATGTGGATAAATGCTGAAGAGATGGTGCGTCTAAAAGAAATAGAAAAGATGCTTAACATATATTACAACAGAGGAGGGTTCAGGGAAAGCCTTGCAGTCCTGAAAAGTAAAAGCGGATTTACTCCTTTCAGACTTTTCGAAAAGATAGCGGACTTTTATTTTAAAGAAGGTTATCAGCACAAAAACAGAAAAAAAGAAGAGCAATACAGAATCCTTAAAAAATTTGCCCATAGGGCAGATCTTGGAGACGCTGATTTTGAAAATGCAATTGAAAAGGATTTACAAAGCGCATTTAATGCCGAAGAAGTAAAGCGTTTTTTAAAAAAGGGCTGGGAAATA
The DNA here is from genome assembly GCA_002320005.1 of Firmicutes bacterium UBA1702. Classification (GTDB taxonomy): domain Bacteria; phylum Bacillota; class Clostridia; order Peptostreptococcales; family Anaerovoracaceae; genus Fimisoma. Next base: position 19,134 of record DCJK01000017.1, on the reverse strand, counting down.
TAAGCGGATTGAACAGGAGAAAAATTTATGGACATGATAAACAGAGAAGATAGAATCGGGATGTATTTAAGACCTCATGTAGACGATTTTGTGTTTGACGAATTATCTGAGGGATATCTGGAAAGAACGGGTCTCGGCCAGATACTTTCAGGAGTTTCGGTTCCTGTCAGAAAGAAGGATCTGGGCAATATTTCCACTCTTAACATTGCTATAAGTATGGCTTTTATAATCGGTATCGACCCCGGATTTAAATTCAGGGACAATTATGTGGCATACATAATCAAGTGCTTCGGCAAAAATTTTGCTCAGGGACTTATTGCCGACGGTGTGGAGGCAGCTCAGAAAAAAGATTTTGACCATGCATGCATTCAGTTCAGAGCGGCTATAATAATAGATCCTGACAGCGTGGATGCTGTGTATTGTTACGGACGAGCATGTAAGGATGCTTATGAACTGGGTGAGGATGAGGAATATATCGCAAGGTTTAAGCTGGAGTCCATTGAAGCATTTGAAGAAGTTACCATGCGTAAACCTGACTTTGCAGAAGGCTATTATTTCCTGGGGTACGGATATATAAACCTGGGGCTTTATATAAAGGCCAAACTCACATGGGAAGAATTTATGAAACTCAGTGATGATCAGGGGAAAAAGAAAGAGATCGGTGAGCGCCTGGCAGTTCTTGATGAACCGGTGGAGATTGAAAAGGGATACAATATGATCCTTTCAGGTAAGTATGCCGATGGTATTGAGATTCTTTCAAAATATACGGACAGCAGATTTAAAGACTGGTGGCCTTTGTGGTATTATCTTGGAACAGCCCATGAAGCAATTGGTATGGAGGATGTTGCGGAAGAAGAATTTAAAAAAGTTCTCCGGCTTTCACCAAGCAACATAGAAACCATGGAGGAACTGGTGAAGATTTATAATGCATGGGGAGATGAATCTTCGGCAGAGAAGTACAGAAATAAAATAAATATAGTAAAGGATAACATACGGAAGGATAAGTTAACTGCCGAAGAAATTAAAAAAAATTCTTATAATTAGTATTGACATAGCATCAATGCTCGTGTATAATTATCAGTGTTGTCAGCAATGACAACCGTTGTTCCAAGGTAGCTCAATGGTGGAGCACTCGGCTGTTAACCGATAGGCTGTGGGTTCGAGCCCCACCCTTGGAGCCATTTTTTTGCCGGAGTGGCGGAATTGGCAGACGCACAGGACTTAAAATCCTGCGATCCTTACCGATCGTACCGGTTCGACCCCGGTCTCCGGCACCAGCTTTTTTTATTTGCGGCAAGCGGAGAACCGGAATAAAAATGGTCAAATCGAATACAATATAACAAGATGACGCGGGGTAGAGCAGCTGGTAGCTCGTCGGGCTCATAACCCGGAGGTCGTTGGTTCAAATCCGGCCCCCGCAACCAAAAATGTTACCTGACTTGATAGAATCTCAAGTCAGGTATTTTTTTGCTCTATGTCAAATGTTGGATTGCGGATACTTAAAGGATTACAGAGCCTCTTCATTTTTTGAAAAACGCTGTTTTCATCAACTCCTACGGGAGTATTCCGCAGCCGGTTCCCTGATACTGCTGATGATCTCGATTTGGGGTACAAAGAACAGCCATGCCGAAAATTCCGACAGATAATCCTTATACAACCAAACGCAACGAGCGATGCTGATACAAATCATATAAAAACGACACATTCACCTGAAAAAAGTGTCTATCACATGGCGCATACCTTTCATATAATATTTTATGAAAACAATGGTGTGCACTACGTCAGTGAGGGGATCATTACATAGATAGAGAAAGGGTATTAAAAAATTTGGAGGCAGCGGAGTATGATTGAAGAAAACCGAGCAGTGAAAATTGCCATGATAGTGTTATTGGTTATTGTTGTAAGCACAGCTTTTATAGGTGGACGATACATGAAATCAGTAAGCCAAAACAAAAAAGAAATTTCAGCAATTTCATTTACTGAAATTGATCTTGCAGATGTGCCCGATGGAGTTTATCAGGGGGAATATGATGCAGGGCAGGTAAGCGCAAAAGTACAGGTCATGGTGAAAGAGCATGCAATTGAAGAGATAGATCTTTTAAAACATCGTAACGGAAAAGGCCAGTCAGCAGAAAAAATTCTTGATAAAATGGTTGAAAAACAGAGTGTGGACGTTGACGCAGTAAGCGGAGCAACGTGTTCAAGCAAGGTTCTGAGGAAAGCTGTGGAAAACGCTCTTGCAAGATAGTGCAGATGACAAAATCCGAATTATATGGTAAAATATAAACATAAAACATTTTCGGAGGCGACAAAATGGAAAAAGTATATGAATTTCTAAAGGCAGCACAAACCTATTATCTTGCCACCACAGAAGGCGGTCAGCCAAGGGTCAGACCTTTTGGCACTGTAAACATGTTTGAAGGAAAGCTTTACATACAGACCGGAAAGTCAAAATCCGTATCAAAGCAGATTCATGAGAACCCAAGGGTGGAGCTATGCGCCATGAATGGTGATGACTGGCTGCGTGTGACGGGAGAACTTGCGGAAGATGACAGGAGGGAAGCACGGAAAGCCATGCTGGACGCATACCCGCATCTAAGGAAACTTTATGATGAAGATGACGGTAACACACAGGTTCTGTACTTCAAAGATGCAACGGCTGTTTTCTGCTCCTTTACAAAGGATCCGGAAATTATAAAATTTTAGATAACACCAAAATAAAAACCCGCTGAATTAAAACTAATACAGCGGGATTTTTTTGTCATGCCTGGCTTTACGGGCGCTTTCCATTAGAAGTGTAATTGAATCAGATATAATATTTTTACTTTCCTCATCCAGTTCCTTTAAGGATGACAGAAAGCTGATAAGTTTTTCGGATCTCCTGTTTCCCAGATCATCCAGGGTGCGGGCGCCTGTATCACATATCAGTTCGTACATTATATTTACAAAAGCTTCACGCTGAGAAGGTTCCATACTGCCCACCCATGACTTGAGAGTCTCATCAACAAATTTGCTGTGCATGGTTACTTCTTCCAGTTCGTTGAAACTGTCTCGAATGACTTCCCAGGAATATAGATTGTGCTGGGGAAGGCCGGGTTTTTCAAGGCTCCTTATTACTTTAAGCTCTTCACCATGAAAGAGCAGCATTCCTACGACGGAAGACTGAGGGATAAAGGCCATTATTTTATTTTTAACGTTGCGGTATCCTTCTGAATTTATTATGCTTTCTTCAAAACCGGGTCCGTCAAAGTTATACACTTTCACTATTCTTCTCTGGATACCGGGACGGCAGAAGGCAGAGGCATACATTGCAAGATTTCCTCCTTTTGAGTGGCCTGTTACTATTATACGACCGCGCAAAACAGAAGACGCTCTGCTAAGGTAGTCAACTGCTGCTGTCTGGGATGGAACAGGACAAGAAAAGCCCATATTGAAGTCTTCCTTCCAGCCCAGGAGTGTATTGTCGGTGCCTCGGTACGAGATACAGACAGTGTGGCTGTCGACTGTTATGGATATTGCCGCAAACTGTTTTTCGGCATTTTCGTCCCATTGGCTTATATATCCGCAAAGCAGCAGATTGCTGAAACGAGGAGAAGAAGATATTTTTTTCAGCATTGCGAGGTCAGAACCGCGATATATTCTGTCTACCGCATCCGGCAAAGAAAGAAATCTGTCAGCAGCATCTCCGGCAGAAATTTTTTCTTCAAAAGAAGAAGACACTATGCCGTTGAAATCTATGTACGCCAGACGAGAAAGAACAGCTATGTCTACTTCGTTTAAAGGAAAAGATTTAAGGGAAAGATCGCCGCGCCATTCCATATAACTCAGTATGTTTTTCAAAGCGTTGACCTCCTGTTGAATTTGATGTTACCGATATAATACTTTAACACCGCGAATGTGTCAAATAAAGAAGTGTTGACAACGTGGAAAAAGAGTGATAACATGTAAAAGTAAAGTGAATATTTGAGCAAGGCAAAATCGGAAGCCGGTGTAATTCCGGCACTGTGTCTCAGCAACCGTGATATCTACGAACGGATTATGCGTTAAATCGCAAGTCACTGGAGCGAAAACTCTGGGAAGGCATCCAAGTAGGCTTTAAGGATTAAGTCGGTAGACCTGTCAAAGCTCCTTTTTTATCAAGTCTTCTGAGGTGAGACGATGATTTTTTTGTTTGAAAAAACAGGTATTTTTGCAAAAAAATTTCGGCGCTTAACTGACTTGAGCGCCTTTTTTTGTTGCTCAAAGTGAACTTTTCATCCTTTTGGAGGCGGCGTAGCTTACCGCCTCCTTTCTCAAAATTTTTATGAACGGAGGGAAGAAATGAACAAGAAATCCATTATAAGTGCATTACTTATTATTGTAATGGTTTTCACAATGCTCTTTGGGTTTACCGGCTGTTCAGATGACAAAGAAGTGATTATGCCGCAGCTTAGAATCAACGAGCAGACAAATTACTGGGAAGTGTCCTATGATAATGGTGACAGCTGGATTTCTATGGGTGTCAAGGCTACAGGAGAAGATGGCAAGGACGGCGCAGGCAGATGGAAAGGACGGAATTAACGGTATCAATGGCACTAACGGCGTCAACGGCAAGGACGGAACAGATGGAAAAGACGGCAAAGATGGTGTAAACGGTAGCAACGGTCAGGCAGGAGCCGACGGAATTACACCGCACATCGGCAGTGACGGATACTGGTATGTAGGTGATGTATGCACAAATATATATGCAGGAACCACACAGAAGGTTACTGTTACCTTTAAGGAAGCTGCAGTTGAAAAGAAGGTTACTACATATGCAGGCTCAAGAGTAGGCTGGTATCTGCCTGAATGCAGCGTAGCAACCTTTGTGAACTGGTACAGCGATGAAGCATGCACAAAGCTCTTTGATTTTAACCAGGCAATAACAAAGGATACAACCGTATACTCCAAATGGAGCTATGATGATACCTTTAAGCAGGTGGCGTCTCTGATGGAAAAAGCAAGCCTGGGAAAAGCCAGCTGCTTTGGAACAACCGCATGTTTTAACTCCTCATACTTCAGAGTTCTTACGGATGACCACAGTTATTACGATGGTGCTGCAGGAATTGCAAATTACCTGAAAGGTGTATTTACAGAAGAAAACGGAAAGGTAACCGTATCCTCAAGCTCGGCTTTAAGACGGATATCTTATACAGATGCCGTAACAGTTCTTAACTTTGCTTCTGCATTCTCATCATACAGCGAATATATCACAAGAAACAATTTGTCCATGCCTGAAGATATCGCATCACAGAAAGAACTGGCAATAAAATTCTTTAATACTGTGGATTATAAAGCAGATGGCTATAACACGCACACAGGAGGCGGCGGGCTCACATTCCCGTCAATGTCCGTAACGGTTGTTGCCATGGGTTCGCTTATGAACCAGAATGATACAGACAGATTTGATACTCTGATAAAAGCCGCTTATGAGAACGTTGATGCATCCTTCTGGAACTCATCAATGTATCTGGAACCATTTTATCAGCTGTGCGCAAAATATGACTGGTTTGATAAGTCAAAATTTCCGGAGGTAACTGAACTGACCGACGCGTCGGTGGTTAAATACTATGCTTATGGAATAAATGTTGCAAAAGATTATCCTGAATTCTGGACAAATTATGTGAATAACGCTCTGTCAGACGGAAGACTGAGTGTGGCTGAGGCAAAAGCATTCGCATATCATTATGCATACCAGCTTACCGGTGGTGATGTATATCTGGGAATTTACGGAGGCAGCAGAGACATAGTTGATTTCAGCAAGATGTAATTCGGAGACATGCTCAGAAAAGAATTATTCATAAGGAGAGATACTATGAAAAAAAACAATATCAAGAAACTGATATCTTTTGCTCTTATTATCGCGATGCTTTTCTCGCTTAACACTTTTATTGCTTTTGCAGGAGAAGCATCCGATATAGAGTGGTACAATTTCAGAAACAATCCGGAAAACAACGGAATTGTTTCTTCGCAGACACCGATTTCAGGTGCAACAGCCAACCTCAAATGGGCGGAAAAATATGGAACAGGCTGGGCCGCAGCTCCTACACCTCCGCTTATTCTGGACGGATACCTGTATATAGGCATGTCCAACAAGATTGTAAAAATCGACAAAGACACCGGAGAAAAAGTGGCAGAGAGCGATGCTATGGTCGGAAATGTAGGCTATGCCATGAATCCGATAACATATGCCGACGGCAAACTGTTTGTCCAGGTTGGAAGCGGAATTATCCAGGCAGTAGACTATGAAACACTCAAATGCGTATGGTCTACGGAAAAGATAGGCGGTCAGACACTTTGTCCTATATCTTACGTGAAAATTGACGGGAAAGGATATATTTATACAGGAACATGGCAGAGTGAAGTCAAAGACGGAGCATATATGTGCTTTTCTACGGACGACAGCAATGTTAATGAAAACAAAATAAAAAAAGCCGAATGGAGATTTATACCATCCGGACAGACGGATCAGCTTTTAAGCGCAAATATTGTGTATGAAGATACGAAACTGACATGTGATGAAGACTTAAAAGCGGCCATTTCTGATGAAAGTTCGGTTTCAAGGAGAGGCTTTTACTGGGCAGGAGCATACGCCTGTGAAAAGTATATTGCAGTAGGAACAGATGACGGTACACGAGAAGGCGATTACAAAGCAAATGCATGCTTCTATACTCTTGACCCTGTTACAGGTGAGGTAATCGACAAAATTTCCGGAATAAAGGGCGATATAAGAACAACTGTCGTATACAATGAAGGAAATCTGTATTTCGGCACAAAAGGCGGGCTCGTTTATAAAGTCGCCGTTGATTCAGACGGAAAACTGAGTGAGGTAAAAAATATAGATTTAGGAAATATGGTAACGGCATCACCCCTTGTATATAACGGAAAGATTTACATAGGAGTATGTTCACCTCAAGGTCAGTTTGCAGCGGAAGGACATAAATTTGCCGTTATATCTACAGAAAAAATGGAACTGCTGTATGATCTGCCTATAAAGGGATATCCTCAGGCGGCTGCATTGCTGTCCACCGCATATGAAAATGAAGATTTTGACGGAGACGGAAAGGCAGACGGCAGGGTGTATATTTACTTTACATACAACAATAACCCCGGAGGAATATGTTACACCTATGATGCGGAAGATAAAGAGAATTCCGCAGCCAAAAGCTACGACCTTTTTATTCCGGATACAGCAATGCGGAACTACTGCATAAGCACCATATGTTCAGACAAAGAGGGAACGCTGTATTACAAAAACGACAGCGGATACCTGATGGCAGTGGAGACAAACAATGCTTATATCAGCAACATTGAAGTCGAAGGTGCAAAATCCTGGAGCGATGAATTCAGTGCGGGAAAGGCAGAATATGAAGTTGTCATGGCTACAGGAACAGAAAAAGCTGTGGTGAAGCTTTCCCTTCCGGAAGGCATGAAGGCTGAAGTAAATGGTGAAGCATATGATGAAGTCAAAGGAAACACTGTGAAATTTGACAGCGAGGGCAGAGGTAAAGCGGAGATAAAAGCTATATGTGGTGCCGATGAAAGAACATACACGGTCAACTTCAGAGGACAGAGCAGTGAATGCACATTGTCAGGACTGAAGGTAAATAACAGTAATGCATTTTCTGGTGCCGCTCTTACTTTGACTCCTGAGTTCAGCAGCGACAAAACCGAGTATACAGTTGATATTGACAAACTTTCAAAGAGTTTCTACAATGTATGGCCTGATGCGGCTGATGCAAACTCAACGGTGAAAGTTTACGCGGTGGAAAATGTTGACGAAAGCAGACAGAATGCCGACGGAACCGTAAGCATAACCGCAGTAAACAGTGGTCACAACAGGTATGCGATCTATCCGGCAGACGCGGATAAGTCAGTAAAGATAAAGATTGAAGTGATTTCTGAAAATGAGCAGCAGTCCGGTGTCTATACCGTTACACTGCAGAAATATTCAGCAGAGTATATTTCTGAGCTGGAAAATTACATCAATCCTGACGATTACGGCAAAGAACAGCAGGAGCAAGCTGCTGATATAATTTCAGATGCTGAAGCAGCAATAAGCAGCGCGGTATCCATGTCGGATGCAAAGGCCGCATTAAAGGAAGCAGAAGAAAAGCTGGACAGTCTCTATACTTTAAAAGAACTGGCAGAAGCGGAAGAAACCTCGGTATCAGTTACCATAAGAGAAAACATAATCGCCAACGAACCTTCAGGAACGGTTTTAAATGCATTAATAAAAGCGAATGAAGCGGTTAAATACGGATACACAAAGCCATCTGAAGTAAAAACAAAAGTTACGGTGCTGGACGGTCTTGTGGCACTTCACAGAGAAATGTTCGGTGAAGATTATGAAAACTCGCCTGAAGATTATCTTGTTGTTTCATCCAGCGGATGGGTGAAGAAAATTTTCGGAATTGAAACTTCAAACATGGGATTCTTTGTGAATAACAAGATGCCGTTAGATGAGGTTACAGGATACGGAACCACAGCAGACAGAACGGTCCTCAATAATGGTGACGTTCTTACCGTATTTATGTATAACGATGAAGATACATACAGTGATATGTATATGTATTTTGACACTGAAAAAGTGAGTGCAGAAACAGGCGAAAAAATAACACTCACTCTCAACGGCGCCTATGCAATGGGAGGAACTCACAGTGTGCAGCCAAACTGTAAGGTGCAGATTCTTGATAAAGAAGACACTGTTGTCCTTGAAGGAGTGACGGATGATAAGGGACAGGTTTCCTTTATCATAAATAATGAAGGTGAATACAATGTAAAAGTCACGGAAACACCGTATGAATACTACATTATGCCGGTATGCGAAATAAGCGTATCAAAGAATAGTGATAAACAGAATCAGATTGCAGACAGCCAGGACAATAATAACGGACAAACTGTAAATACGGGAGATTCAACTGATATATTGATGCTGCTGTCCATACTGGCGCTGTTCGGCTCGACGGCAGCCTTCGCAGCAATCAGGAGAAGAGAAGAATAATCTGACGGAGAGAAAATTGGAAACTAAAAAGAACAGAAAAATATTCAACTTCATAATGTTAGCTGTAATAGCAGTCATCTTTGCTGCAGGCATTTTTGCGGTAGGAAACACCAAAGGATGGTTTTCGGCTTCAGATGGCCAATCAGCTGTGTGCACTGATAAGGTTGGAGTGGTTACCATTGAAAGAAACGGAGTATCCTTCGATCTGGGCAAAAATGTCGAACTGAAAGAAAATGATATACTGAGAACCAAGGACAAAGCAGGTGTCAGGGTAAACTACAAGGATAATTCGGTGTTTCTCAATGAAAACAGCGAGTTAATGATAGGCAGCTTTTCTGAGGAAAAAATGAACCTCACTCTTAACGGGGGAGAAATTTTCGTTACCGATGATAAACCTGATAAACTGGGAACAATCAATATTCAGGGAATCGAAATATCTTCAGATGAAGAAAGCGTATTTTCAGTAAATGTTCAGACAGGCTCCGCCGGAGTGAATGTGTTTGCAGGCAAAGTAAAGGCCGTAGGAAACGGCCAAAGCTGCGAAGCCATTTCCGGACAGGCGATAAGTATTGTGGGAACAGAGATTGCTGTAGTGGATCTGAAAATACAGAGCCTGAATGGATTCAATATTGAGAAAGCCATGGAGACAGGTAAGGATCATAAACTCTGCTTCTCAGAAGACGAACTCCAAAAGATACTGGATGAAAGAGAAGCAGAGGCTGAAAAAGCAGCTGAAAATGCTGAGGAAATGGAAGATGGAGATAACTCCTCCGCTTCATCAGCTTCGGGCTCCGGCAAGGATAAGACCTCATCTGCATCCGGAAGCACCGGAAGTCCTTCAGGCTCCGGAAATTCATCATCAGGCTCAGGAGGTTCATCATCAGGCTCAGGTGGAGGCTCATCTGCATCGGATAACAGAAACCTGAGCTGTACGATAGAAATAAGATGCGACACCATATTGAACAATATGGGCAATCTTACGCCGGGTAAAGAAGGGTATGTGCCTTCAAACGGAGTAATATTAAAGACTACTACAGTGAAATTTTCACAGGGAGAGACTGTATTTGATGTACTTACCAGAGTTTGCAGCAATAAAGGAATTCAGATTGAATACTCATGGACACCTATGTACGGCAGCTACTACATTGAGGGCATCAACCATCTTTATGAATTCGACTGCGGGGAGCAGTCAGGCTGGATGTATAAAGTAAATGGATGGTTCCCGAACTACGGATGCTCATCTTACACGCTGGAGGAAGGCGATACCATAGTATGGTGTTATACCTGCAACGGGTATGGCGCAGATGTGGGCGGAAGCGTATATTAAGTAAATTATTTTCATCCTTTGAGAGACGGCTCAGTTTAGCTGCAGCCGCCTCTTTTATTTTAATAACAGAAAAATGCTGCAGTTGACTTTTGACACAACCGATGATAGTATAATATATAACTAAATATTTGTCAGACAAATCGGAAGCCGGTTAAATTCCGGCACTGTACCTCAGCAACCGTGATATCTGCGAAAGGATTGGCATTAGAAATGCAAGCCACTGAAGCCACAGGTTTTGGGAAGGCATCCCGGTAGGTTAAGATTAAGTCGGTAGACCTGTCTGACAATAAATCAAGTCTTCTGAAGTTAGATTGTGATTTGGTCATTGCTCAATGACCGGATATTGCTGTATACAAGATACTCAGTTGGCTTGAGTATCTTTTTATTTTAGAGGAAAGGATGAAAAAAGAAATGAAAAATTTAAAGAGAAAAATCGTATCCGTACTTCTTGTATTTGTTCTGATCTTCAGCATGACCGCAGCAGCCTTTGCAGGCACAGATGCGGCAGCGTTCAAGAAGGCATACGATGAGACGGGTGCATATCTGCTCAGCTACTTGGAAAACAATTCGCCTACAATTGGATATGAGTGGATAGTTCTGGGACTTGCACGCAGCGGGTATGAAGGCACAGAGGAAGTATTTCAGCAGTATTATACCAATGTGCTTAACGACATTGACGCTGCCATAGACGAAAATGAAAGAATGGATTCACCTACCACCAATGCACGAATGATTCTCGGTCTGACTTCCATAGGAAAGGATGTGACCGATGTTGGCGGACATAACCTGCTTAAAGGGCTCAACAGTATGGAGCTTATACAGAATCAGGGAATAAACGCAGCAATGTATGCGCTGCTGGCATTTGATTCAAATGATTATGAAATACCTGCAGGAAGTGACACTTCTGACAGTGTGACAAGAGAAAAGCTGGTAAATCTTATTCTGGAAAAACAGATTGCGGATGGAGGATGGCATTGGGACCCTACTTCAACGTCTTCAGATACAGATATGACTATGATTGCAGTTCAGGCATTGGCAAAATATAAAGACGATGCAAAAGTAAAAGCTGCATTGGATAGGGCTGTAAACTTCCTAAGCGGAAAGCAGATGGAGACCGGCGAGTTCCCTTACATCTGGGGAACAGATGAATTCCCTAGCGTATACACAACAGCGCAGGCTGTAGTGGCACTCACAGCCGCAGGAGTGGATGTTGATAAGGACGCAAGATTCATAAAAGATGGAAAGAACATTATGGACGGACTTCTTCAATATGCATTAGATGGAGGAGCATTTACAGGAAGTGTAGGAGCTACAGATGTTGACAATTATGCGACTGCGCAGGCATATTATGCTCTGGCGGCTTATGACAGATATGTCAGCGGAAAAACTGCTCTTTTCGACATGACAGATCTGTATGAAAGTACCGATGAAGAAGGACAAGGCGGAGAGAATACCGGAAACGGCACAGCTGACGAAGGCAGCAAAACTGATGTTCCAAATACAGCAGATAATCAGAGCCTTGTAATGTGGATAACAGCCCTTGCCATAGCAGGAGCAGCTGCAGCCTTTGCAGTATCAAAGAAAGAAGAAAAATAAACTAAGATATAAAACTGCCGCTGAATATGACTGTAAAATCAGTTTCAGCGGTAGTTCTTTTTGTACGATATAAAGCAGGGATATTTGACATATGCGATATAATGTTGTAAAATATATAATATATGACAAAGCATCTCGGAAGCCGGTTAAATTCCGGCACTGTGTCTCAGCAACCGTGATATCTGCGAAAGGATTGGCATTAGAAATGCAAGCCACTGAAGCCGAAGGTTTCGGGAAGGCATCCCGGTAGGTTAAGATTAAGTCGGTAGACCTGCTTTGCTGTGTTTATCAAGTCTTCTGGGGTGAGGCGAGGATTATAAACGTATAATAGCGTAGATATAATTTACACCATTTAAGCACACAACCTCAGAGTGTGCTTTTTGTTTTTGCGGAGATAAGATGGAAACAAAGAAAAAGAAAAAAATATTAAACGCCGTAATGGTGATTGTTATACTTGCCATAATATGCGCAGGTTCCGCTGCTGTAATCAGCATCAGAGGAGGCTCTGCCGCACCGGAAGAAGCAGAGGCTGTATGTATTGAAAAAACAGGAGTTTCCACACTGGAAAGGAGAGGCGTATCCTTTAACCTGGAAAAAGATATGGTTCTTGAGGAAGGAGATATTGTCAGAACCAAGGATAAAGCGGAGGCGGAATTACTGCTGAAAGGCAGCACCATATTTCTTAACGAAAACACTCAGCTTAGAATCACATCATTGGAAGAGGAGAAAGCTTTGACGTCTCTTGACTCCGGAGAAATATTTGTAGTGTCAGACACAAGTTCTTCCTGCAGGATTCTTGAACTTCAAAACTTCATGATCGAAAGTGAAGGAGCTGTTTTCTCTGCAAGCTCGAGAACCGGCTCAGGTGAATTGAATGTGCTGAGCGGGAAAATAAAAGCGATTTCAGGCGAAACTGAAATTGAGGTCAAATCAGGACAGAAAATAAGCATATCAGGAGATAAAGGCGAGGTGGACAGCCTTAAAGCTGAATATTTAAGCAATTTTGCCATAGAAAGAGCCATAGAAAAATCCGGTGAGGGAAAACTCTGCTTTAATGAAAAAGAACTTAAAAAGATTATGGAAGACAGGCAGAAGGAGGCAGATAAGGCTGCACAGGAGAGTCAAAGTTCGGAGGCAATATCAGACTCGGAAAATGAGAAGACTCCTCAGAACAGCGTAAACCACCAGGAAAGTTCCTCCTCATCAGATTCAGATGAAGCATTGCCGCCTGCAGACAGTAAAACTTTGAGCTGTACTATAGAAATAAGATGCGACACGATTCTGAATAACATGGAAAAGCTTAAGGCCGGAAAAGAGGGATATGTACCTTCAGATGGGGTGATATTGAGAACCACAGAGGTAAAATTTACTCAGGGAGAGACTGCTTTTGATATCCTCAAGAGAGCCTGCAGCAGCAGAGGAATACAGCTTGAGTATAAGGCAAGCTCTGCCTATGGTACCAGCTATGTGCAGGGAATAAACAACCTTTACGAGTATGATTGCGGAAACACATCGGGATGGCTGTACAAAGTAAACGGCTGGTTCCCGGACTATGGCGCATCCAATTATCGTCTTAAGGATGGGGATGTGATAGTATTCTGCTACAGCTGCTCTCAAGGCGATGTGAAATAGACTTAAGGAGATATAATGGAGAATAAAGATACTTTTTCCGGATATAATCCGCTGATAACATTTTTATTTTTCATAGGAGCGGTGGTTTTCGGGATGTTTTTTGTCCATCCTGCATTCCTGGTATGTTCCTTTCTTCTTGCTTTTGCTTACCATATTACAGTTCGCGGAGCAAGAGGCTTCAGGCTTCTTTTTGGCATGCTGCCGCTGTTTATACTTCTTTCAGTAGTAAATCCTCTTTTTAACACATATGGAGAGCACATATTGTTTACATATTTCGGAGGAAGACCATATACACTGGAAGCTTTGTTTTACGGAATGGCCATAGCAGCTATGTTTGTATCCATGATGACATGGTTCGCATCATACAACTCTGTTATGACCAGTGATAAGTTCCTGTATATATTCGGCAAGGCGGCTCCTGCCGTATCACTGGTGCTTTCTATGATAATGAGACTGGTGCCTAATTTCAGGAGAAAAGCAGAACAGATTACAGCTGCAAGGAAGTGCATCGGAAAGGCAGGAAGTTCAGGAACAAAAAAAGAAAAAATCCGGAACGGAATGACTATATTATCAACATTGACCACATGGGCCCTGGAGGGCGGCATAGTTACAGCTGACAGCATGAGAAGCAGAGGATACGGAAGCGGCCCAAGAAGCAGCTTCTCAATATACAGATTCGATAGCCGTGACAAAGCACTGCTGGCAATAATGTGCATTCTGGTTGCCGTGGTTCTGGTTTGCGGAATAATGGGAGGAGCAAAAGCAGTATATACACCTGCATTGTTCATCTCATGGTTTGATAACATGTATACAGCTGCAGGCCTGGCTGCTTATTTTATTTTTCTGTCTATACCAACTGTTTTAAACATTACGGAGGCAATAACATGGCGCATTTTGAGATCAAAAATCTGACATTCACTTATCCGACTTCCGGAGGAAAAACGGCGCTGTCAGATGTCAATTTAAAAATAGAAAGAGGAGAATATGTTACCGTTTGCGGAAAAAGCGGAAGCGGAAAAACCACCCTTTTAAAGCACCTTAAAAGCGTGCTGACTCCCCACGGTGATGTTTCCGGGGAAATTTTATTTGAAGGAAAGCCTCTTTCAGAGGTGGATCTCAGACAGCAGTCCTCTAAGATAGGATATGTGATGCAGAATCCTGACAATCAGATAGTTACAGACAAGGTGTGGCATGAGCTCGCTTTTGGACTTGAAAGCCTTGGAATGGATCAGAAGACCATAAGGCTGAGAGTTGCCGAAATGGCCAGCTATTTCGGAATACAAAGCTGGTTCCACAAAAACGTTTCGGAACTTTCGGGAGGACAGAAACAGCTTCTGAACCTGGCATCCATCATGGCCATGCAGCCTACGGTTCTTATTCTTGACGAACCTACCAGCCAGCTTGACCCCATTGCAGCAACCGACTTTCTTAATACAGTGAGAAAAATAAATCTGGAACTGGGCACAACGGTCATTATAACTGAGCACAGGCTGGAAGACATATTTCACGCATCTGACAGAGTTGTGGTCATGGAGGACGGCAAGATCATAGCCGATGATGAACCTCATGCCATAGGCGCATATCTTAAGGAACAGCATAACGAGATGTTTGCGGCCATGCCTTCTCCTGTTCAGATATACTATGGAGTTGATAACGAGCTGGAATGTCCTCTGACGGTGCGTGAAGGCCGAAACTGGCTTAGCGACGTGCTGCAAGATAAAGAAATGAAAGTCACCTCTCTGGTAAAAAAAGAGGCGGATATGGATGACGTGGGAACTCCTGCAATAATATTGAAAGAATTGTGGTTCAGATACGAGAAAGAGGCACCGGATGTGCTTAAAGGAGTAAATCTGAAGGTGCCTAAGGAGAGCATTTTTGCCATAGTGGGAGGAAACGGCACAGGAAAATCCACTACGCTTAAGGCAATCTGCAATATATGCAGACCATACAGAGGTCAGGTTCTGATAGATGGAAAACGCATTGAAAAGTATAATTCTGCAGAACTTTTTAAAGGTAATCTGGCCATGCTGCCTCAGGATCCCCAGAGCCTGTTTGTCAAAAAGACGGTAGGAGAGGACCTGGCCGAAATGATTCCTGACGGAAGATTCAGCAGTGAAGAAAAGGAAAGCAAAGTAAAAGAAACTGCAGAAATCTGTGATATTCTCCACCTTCTGGAAAGTCACCCTTATGATCTTTCGGGGGGCGAACAGCAGCGTGCAGCTTTGGCTAAAGTACTTCTGACGGAACCGAAGATTCTGCTCCTTGATGAACCTACCAAGGGAATAGATAATTTCTTTAAACTTAAGTTCGCTGAGATACTTAACAGGCTGAAGGAGAGAGGTGTAACAATTCTGATGGTATCTCATGATGTTGAGTTCTGCGCAAAGTACGCTGATTTTGTCGGGATGTTCTTTGACGGAAACGTGATAACCACCAATACGCCTAACAGATTTTTCTCACAGAACAGCTTTTACACCACTGCTGCAAATCGCATGAGCCGCCATGTATTTGAAAATGCAATTACCAATGAGGATGTGATAGAGTTATGCAAAATGAACAGATAAATTCAGGAAAGAAAAAACGAGGAAAGAGCTTCTGGGTATCACTGATCGTAATAGCAGTGCTGATACCGCTTACCGTGGGAATATCCTGGTATCTGGGAGATCGCAAATATTACGTAGCCAGCGTTCTCATTATGATATATTCCATGCTGCCTTTCTTCGCCGGATTCGAAAACAGGAAACCTCAGGCCAGAGAACTGGTGACACTTGCTGTAATGTGCGCAATTGCAGTAGTGTCAAGAGCTGCGTTTATAGCAATAAATAACTTTAAGCCTATTGGCGGAATTGTAATGATAACGGCCATGGCTTTCGGACCGCAGGCAGGCTTTATGACAGGTGCTCTCAGCATGATAGTCAGCGATATAATTTTCGGGCAGGGACCGTGGACACCATGGCAGATGTTTTCATATGGATTGCTGGGATTTGTGGCAGGAATCATGGCAAAAAAAGGAATACTTTCTGAAAAAACACCGCTTAGAGATGCAATTATAGGATTTGTACTGATGGTTATAATGGTGGGACCGATACTTGATACATGTGCGATATTCACAATGGCTAATGTTGTAAACACTTCCTCGGCTCTGGCCGTATACATATCAGGAATTCCTGTAAATGTGAGTCAGGGTGTTGCAGTATTCCTCTGCGTTCTGCTGCTTACCAAACCAATTATGGAAAAACTTAACAGAATCAAGATAAAGTACGGGATGATGCAGCCATGAGATTTGACAGTTACCATCCAGCCATAAATCTGATATATTTCGTATCAGCCATAGGTCTTGCTTTAAGCTTTAATCATCCTGTATTCGTAGCAGTAAGCTATGTGTGTGCCTTTGCATATTCAGTCAAGCTCAACGGCAAAAAAGCTCTGATTTTTAACCTGTGTCTTATACCTTTTATTGTGTTGTACAGTCTGATTTATTCCTCCTATAATCATTTTGGAGTAACAAATATCAGACAGAACTTTATAGGAAATGAGATAACATTGGAATCAGTGATATACGGACTGGTCATAGGAGTGATTGCTGCATCTGTAATAATGTATATGTCATGCGTGTTTGCAGTGTTCTCATCAGATAAGGTGGTTTACCTCTTTGGTAAGATTTCACCGAAGCTTTCTCTTTTTTTATCAATTGTACTGAGGAGTGCACCGAGGATAAAAAAATATGCCGGGCGCATAAATACGGCACAAAAAGGAATCGGCATGAGCCCCTCTCAGGGAAGCCTTTTTATGAGATTTAAAAATGCATGCAGGCTTATATCAGTGCTGATTACCTGGGTCCTGGAGAATTTTGTGGAGAGTGCGCAGTCAATGAAATGTAGAGGATATTCACTGAAGGGCAGAACGGCTTTTTCCATTTACAGATTCGACAATCGAGACAGAAGTTTCGTTGTGACAATCTTCCTGCTCCTTACCATAACCGGAGCGGGCTGGGCTTTGGATCAGACAGGAATCTATTATGATCCTAAAATAATAATGAACGATGTTACACCGTTATCGTATTTGTTTTATGCAGCATATGCCGCTTTACTTCTCCTGCCCATGATACTTCAGATAGCAGGCGAGCTGAAATACAAGAGACTCATAAATGAAGTATAGACCGGATAAATATAAAACGCTGTCGCTAAAGTGACAGCGTTTTTGCATATCGTTATATTGCCGGGAAGAGCCGGCTATAAGAAAATCAGAATCTTATTGGTTTACTGTTGATTCTCACATTTAAGATAAAGCCTATGGACATGAGACTGGCAATCACTGAGGTACCCCCGCCTGAAAGAAGAGGAAGCGTGATCCCCGTAACAGGCATTACGCCCAGAGTCATAGCGATATTTTCAAATATCTGGAAAAGGAACATTGCAGTAAAGCCGGTTACTATAAGTGCACCATGCAGATCGAGAGCTTCTCTTATAGCAACAATAAAGCGGTACATAAGGCCACTATACAGAAGGATAACCAGGAAGCCGCCTATGAAGCCAAGTTCTTCGACAACAACAGAAAAAATAAAGTCAGATTGCTGAACAGGGATAAAGTCCAGTTCCTTCTGAGTTCCGTTAAAAAGACCTTTTCCGAAGAAGCCGCCGGAACCGATGGCCACCTTGGACTGCCATACCTGATAGTTGCCCGGAAGGCTGAGATTATCAGGGTGAAGAAATGCTTCTATACGATCTTTCTGGTAATCACCGAGAAAGTTGTAAACTACCGGAATTGCTGCTATTGCAGCTATGATTGATTTTAACAGAACCTTGTAGTCTATGCCGGCAAAGAAAACCATGAAAAGCCATACCACCATATAAACAAGAGCACTTCCCAAATCCTCTTTAAGGACTATGACTATTATCGGCAAAGCGTAAAGACCGGCCATAAGTACACCTCGGAATTTACGTATGTCTTCTCTGTGTACGGAAAGATAGTCGGCCATGATAAGAATAAACAGTATCTTCACAAATTCGGAAGGCTGCAGCGTGGTGAAGCCCAGATTGATCCAGGCCCTTGAACTGTAAAGCTCAACTCCCAGTCCCGGAATATACACCGAGAGAAGAAAGACTACCGCTATAATATACAAAAACTTGTTCATGCCTACAAACATGGAGTATTCAAAGTGCAGAACAGCCACCATGGCGAAAAAACCTATGATATAGGATGCGGCCTGAACGATGACGACCCTGTCAAGAACAAAGCCTCCATCGTAAACCGTGCTCTCCAGCATGAGGAGGCTCAGGCATCCAAGGAGACCTACAAAAATAAATATAAGTTTATCCGCCATCTTGAGCGGTTCAAAAAATTTCTTCATTCCAAAATTATCCTTTTAAAGTGGTTATTGTAATAATTATAACCTTATTCTTTCAATATATCAAGTACTGCTGTCAATACAGGAGCTTTTTCAAAGAATCATTACAAAAATATCAGAGGTTTGACATAGGAGATTTAAAATTGCATTTAAAAAAGTATTATTTACAACGGAAGGGTTTTGAGATATAATCCCGAGTTTGACAGTTGG
>DCJK01000024.1 GCA_002320005.1 Firmicutes bacterium UBA1702 | reverse complement strand
TATTTACATATATGTTAATCCAAAATATAATATTTGTATAACAAATATATAAAATATGTTTTATTAATTATATCGATAAGGAGACAATATGGAAATTCGTAACCTGCAGACTTTTGTACATATTTGCGATAATGGAAGTTTCTCTAAAACAGCTGAAAATCTCGGATATACACAATCAACAGTTTCGTCACACATACAACAGTTAGAGAATGAACTAGGCGTTCCTCTATTTAATCGTAATGGCAAGCGATTCAGTTTGAGTATCAAAGGAAAAGAACTCTTATATTATGCTAGAAACATTCTCGCACAAGTGAATGAAGCTACATCTGTCGTAACAGATGCTTCCACACCTTGTGGTGAGCTTCGGATAGGCGTCATTGAAACTATATCCACATATCTCCTGCCACCAATCCTTGAAAAGTATCTCATCACCAATCAAAACGTGAAGGTTTACATCAAAACAGCAACAACTCTTGAAATCATGGATATGCTCAACAAAGGGGAAATAGATATTATGATTACTCTTGATGATCTTCTGTATACTCCCAACTGGGTATGTGCATTCAGAAAATCCACTCCAATCCGTTATCTATGCAGTGCGACACATCCTTTTGCTAAACGATACGATATTTCACTTCAGGAATTTGCAAAGGAAAACGTATTAATGACAGAAAAGCTGTGTAATTACAGAAATTCATTCGAGACACTATGCAATTTACATCATATTATTCCTAATTCAAATCTTGAAATAGGCTGCACACAGACAATTATTGACTATACTAAAAAAGGTCTTGGAGTTACTATTCTGCCAGAATTCACAGTAACACCTTTTATTGAGAACAAAACACTCTCTGTTATTAATGTCAGAGACTCTGAAATAGAAATGGAAATACAGCTTATTTACCGAAACGATATATGGCTTTCCCCTGCTGCAAAGGAATTCATATCAGAATTTCAAATATAAAGAACGCGTCCGAAATCATTTCTCGGACGCGCGCGCGCGTAATACACTATATATAGAGACTGTGAAAGTTTTTCTGTAAATTAGCATTCTATGGTAATTAGATAGCTTTGACACTCACTTTTCAGCAGGTGCCTTACTTGCTGACAATATAAACTAACATTCAAAAAATATCAATGGCTCCTTCGGATTTTCGGAGGAGTCCTTGCTTATCTCTTGGCTAGTTCAGGACGGGATGCGTCCTTCGTACATTACTGCAAATTCTCCGTAAACCTTGCCCCAGTTTCTCAGCGGCAGGTACCATTTCTTGGTAGCCTGCAGCGTTGAAAGATAGAGGGCTTTGAGCAGAGCTTTATCGCTCGGGAACACTGACCTTTGGCGATTGAGTTTCTTGTATGTACTGTTCAGGCTCTCGATGGCATTGGTCGTGTAGATGACTTTCCTGACATCGTTGGAAAATTTGAAAATTGGACTTATCACATCCCAGTTCTGGGCCCAGCTCTTCATGGCATTAGGGTACTTTGGTTCCCATTTTTCTGTTACACGTTCTAATTGAGCTCGTCCCTGCTCCTCGCTTGGTGCAAGGTATATTGTCTTTAAATCCGCCGCAAAGGCTTTCATATCCTTGTATGGTACGTATTTAAGGGTATTTCTTACCTGGTGTACTATGCACCTCTGATATTCGGTACCAGGAAAGGCAGTTCCTATGGCTTCTTTAATCCCTGTTAATCCGTCTGCACAGATTATCATAACATCCTTTACTCCACGGTTTTTCAGCTCGTTCAGAACTCCAAGCCAATACTTGCTGCTTTCATTTTCTCCAATCTGGAGGCTGATTACATCCTTTCTGCCATCCAGGGTGATTGCAAGAATTACATAGGCTGCGAGCTTCTTTATGCGGTTATCTTCTCTTACGGAGAAGTGAACTGCATCTATGAACATAATCGGATAAATCTCATCCAAAGGACGATTCTGCCAATCGTCGATATCATGCAATATCTTGTCTGTTACATCGGAAATGAAGCTCTCAGAACACTCAAAACCGTAGATTTCCTCTATTTGCTCGGATATCTGCCTTGTAGTAAGACCTCTGGCATACATACTGATAATTTTCTGGTCAATTTCAGATATGTCTTTCTGATGCTTTTTCACAATCTGAGGCTCAAAGGTACTGTTTCTGTCTTGTGGAACATCTACCTGAAATTCGCCATATGAACTCCGGATATTCTTTTTCTTGGTTCCATTGCGGTAGTTATCTCCGGGTTCTCGGGTCTCACTGCGTTCATAACTTCCATAGCCCAGATGTTCGTCCATTTCGGCTTCCATCATAGACTTGATGGTGCCTCCAAGCAGATCCTTCAGTGCTTCCTGAATATCATCGGCAGTTTCGATATCGTACTCATCGATAAGGGCTGCGATGATGTTCTTTTTGTTCTCATTCAGTGGTTTTACTTTGTAAACTTCTTTTTTCTTTGCCATAAAAATAGCCTCCTATGATAATTTGATTTTACCATAGAAGGCTATTGATCAGTTAATTAAATTTACAGACTTTTTTTCACAGTCTCTTCTTTGTCCGATGAAGATGGAATGGGAGAAAACGCCTCAGTGGACACGGCAATCCCCAAAGTTTTCTCCCATTCTCGGTCGGAGAAGTACCATGATGGGAGAAAACGCCTCGGTAGACACAGCATTCCCCAAAGTTTTCTCCCATTTTGGAATTGATTGAAAAAAATGTTTCAATACTTAGACATAAAAATATAGGCTTATTGCCCATCCGCCAAAATGGGCAGACATTCAATAAGCCTATTTTCTGTTATTATATGCAATGATCATTAAATAATCAAAAGTTTTTATTTAAAGACAGAATAAGGTTAAGTTCAGCGAGAGACTGTAAAAAGTTTCTTTTATTAGCAGTCTCTTTCACCCTGATGTTTGACTCTAGCCTTATGTTTTAGCAAAATAACTGCTGCCACGAGGCATATGCATAATGCTGCGACAACAAAAATCATGCCATAGTTATAATCATGACTTTCTTTTACATCACTCATGTCATAAAGAGGCGTCTTTCCCTCAAGGAATCTTTCATATGCTGTCATTGCATAATAGCCCTGCTCAGTAGCCATGCCGTCACGCTGACCGTCCTGCAAATGACTGAATCCTCCTCCTTCTATATAAAACATTGCCATTCCATCTAAAAGACTGTTGCCTTCCTTAATAAATCTCTGATCTGTTTCAGGATTTATCCCCAGTGAGGTCAGCGCCACCACGACCTGAGCTGTGCTTTCGAGATTGATAGATCCGTAACTATAAAACGCCCCCGAACTATCCTGCATTTCTGCAAGCACCGCCAATGCCTTGTCTACAGCGTACTTTACATCATTATTTTCATCATAATATGCCGCCAGTGCCTGTATAGCCATTGCCGTCATGTCCACATCAGGCTTATCGCCGTAGAGATTCCAGCCACCGTCAGCGCAGACTTTATCTAATATATACTCTATAAGTACTTGTCTTGTCACCGGTGTTACTACGTCTGTTCTCTCTGGCACATCGTAGTTTCCGCAGTCCAGCGCAATAAGCGCCCATATCGGACCGTTAAGTCCCTGCCGTATCACAAAATCAAAGTCTCCGAGGGCATACAGAAGATTATAACCGGAAACATTGTTTGGATCCTTCCCCAGCGCTGTAAGAGCAAGTATAAGCCTGGAATGTTCCGTGGAACGGTTAGGATCCAGCTTGCTATCTTCATCCATGTTTTCTTCCACATAAGTTTCTACTGCTTTCAAGTATGCATTTTCATCAGACCGGGCAAGGCCAAGGCCGGCGCGAGCCAGCCCTATAACCTTCCATTCACCGTTGACGCTTCCGACTGCTGTTTCTTCTGTCTGCTGAAGGAACTCCCCGGTATTGAGATACATTTTCTCCCATTCCGAAGGACTTTCCGCAAAGACAAACAGTGTCTGCGATATTAACAACGCGACTGCAATTATTGTGCTTAAAATCTTTTTCCCCATCTACTGTTTCTTCCTTTTCTTCGCTGCTCCAAACCAGTAAATTATAGCATATGCCAATGCCAGAAGGGCAACTATTCCAATACCTATCGGTAGTATTGACCAGTCAAAACCGGCTTTATCAACTTCTTTATTTGGTTCCTTTACCACAGTTCCGTCCTTTATCAGATTTTTATCTGCTGAAGAGTCCACACTCTTTACAGCGTCTTCTATAATCTGTCCTGTCTCTCCGCTTTGCATGTTGTAAAGGAAGTTTCTGCTTGGACCTGAATATTTGTCGTATGACACAGGAATGTTGTTGCTGTTTAACTCTGCTTCTTTTTCAAGAATTGTTTTGAGCATAGTCTCTGCTGCAGTCAATGCATTGATTTTATCATCTGATATATAAGTTTTCTGTGCAGCAGTCAGTAAATCAAAGCTTTGTCTTGCCGCCTTGATTACCGGTTCGCTGTTCTTTGTAACGGTGCCGATAGCATCGATGAGTTTTACCGCTTTTTCTGCAGTTTTCATGTCAGAGCTCTGAGTATTTTCTGCCTGAACCAATTTCATATATCCGGAAACTGACTCCTGCTGAATTTGTGAGAGACTTTCATAGGCATCTCTTGCCTGATGTATCTTATCTGCACTTGAAGATGTTATTTCCTCATCAATGTTATTTATTATCATGTCAACGATATGTGCACGTGCTTCGTCATAAATCCTTTCAGCATCTTTTGCTGAAATATCATCAGCTTTAATGCTTTCGACTGTTTTTCCGATATAATCTTTTATGGTTTTTGCCAGTTCGCTATCATATTCATCTGTAGAAACTGCTTCAATATTTTTGACAATTTGTGCTTTCATTAGTGACTTGACAGCATTCAACTCTTTTATGATGTTTTCATATGCATCTGATACCTCTACCGGTTCATCAGCTTCATCTATTGCTGCCGAAGCTTCTGATATAAGCTTTTCAACGTCTGACCACTGCTGCTCAGTAAAGCTATTTCTGTCAAGGTAGTCGTTAATGTAAAGCTTAATTCCGGCTTTCATATCATTGTCTGTAAGCTGCCATATGAAGATAGGATATCCGCTGTTCACACCGCCGATGGATGCAATAAACGAACTGTTGCCATCTTGAAGAGCTTCCAGAATTGCCTTGCTTGAAAGTTCTTCAGAGGAAAGAATTTCCACATTGTTTCCGACAATTATGTGGCCCATTGCTTTGCTTGAACTGTCACGAAGCATATAAAGGCAATTCGTATATTCTCCTTGTACAGCTTTTCCTGTAATGGCTCCTCTATATATGGTTTCCGCAGTAATCTTGCCATAATTGTATGAGTATTTCAATGTGACATCTTTACTTCCCGCATATCCAAGGATTCCACCAATATTCTCATTACCGTGAATAGTTCCCGCATTATAACAATGTGACAGGTTTAAAGTTCCCTTGTCTGCAATACCTACAATTCCTCCTGTTCCGAAAGGCAGTATTTCGTTACCGCTGCTGTCTTTTTTTGTGAATCTGTTTTCGTAGAAAACAGTTCCGAAATTTGCACATTCACTTACGGTCAACTCACCTGATGATGTATTATTGGCCTCTGCAACGATTCCCCCTACTGTCTTCAGATATTCTCCTGTGACTGTTCCTTTAAATATACATTCTTTTATAGATACCTTTTCACTTGTCTTGCCGGCAATTCCTCCTGCGCTTAAAGCACTTGAATATCCGGCCTGTTCTATTGTAATGGTACTTACAAAATCAACTTTGCTTACACAGCTTGTAACTTCTGCATCTTCCAGATAACCGGCAATTCCTCCAACATATACCGCTTTTGTTGCAGATGTGTTACCGGATGATACAATCCTTCCGCTTACAGTAAGATTGTTTATTTTACCTTTTTTCACATATCCGAAAAGACCTGCCGAGCCTTCATTGCATAAAACATTCATGTTCTTTATGCTATGTCCGTTACCGTCAAAGTTTCCTGCAAAATATATATTACTGTCGGTAGATGTTCTTGTTCCTATAGATTTCCACATCTTTCCTGCCAGATCTATATCATCGACTAAAACGAATTTCTTACCTGCAAAATTTACTCCATCAGCAACCTGCGATGAAATCCATGCAAGCTCTTCAGCTGTGGAAATCAGATATGTTCCGTCTTGAACAATCGGTTCGGAAACTGCTTCCACCCATGTTTTATCCTTGATATCCTCCACAAGTTTCTTTATTTTTTCAGCCGCTTCGTTAGAAATTTCTTCAACTTTAGCTATAGCTTCAGCAAGTGAATAATGTTCCAGGTTCACTTCATCAATATCATTCTGAGCATTTTCAATAGTATCAAGGGCTTTCTGCTTGTTCTCTTCCGCAAGAAGCTCTACCTCTTTGAGAAGTTCTGATATCTGTTTTTTTGCAGTTTGCTTCTTCTCTGACAGGGCAGTTTCATCTCTAAGAATGTTCTCAGCTGTAGGTATTTCTTTTATCTTTTTAATTGAAGACTGTTTTGCCGCATCGATGTCTGACTGTGTTTGTGCATTGCCGATATCTTCCCCGGCTGCTTCCAGTATGTCAAGAATCTCTTTCCATTGCTTTTCTCCGTAATCATCTGCAAGACCTTCAGATACTTCTGCCAGCACTTCGGCATATGCCGCTTCCTTTGCTTCTCTTAGTTCATCGGATTCTTCTGTTTCTATTTCAGGCAGTGCAGTCTCTTCCTCTGCAGCTTCTGTCAAAGCCTTCTTTGTTTCAGCAAAAATATCGTCGATTTTTTCTCTTGCTGTTTCGGAGTTTATTTGTCCCTCCTCTTTCTGTTTCTGAACCAGATCTATAAGTTTCTCTGCATTGGCAATCAATGCGCCAAGTTCTTTTACCTTTGCCGAAGTTAACTTCTTATCTTCAGCAAGCTTATTTTTTTCTGTATTCAATTCAGAAATAGTATCCTCAGTGTATGTGGATATAGCTTCTAATTTTAATGTGTATTCTTTTTCAACCGGACTTATGCTTTCTATAGAAACGCATGCTTCCAATGCTTTTCCGGCTTCTGATATCAGCTGTTCTGCAATTTCTTCATTTTCAGCGCTGTAAACGTTTTTATCTGTCAGCTCAATCATCTTTTTAATTGCATTTTCTCTTGCAAGCTCAATCTCTGTCTTTACAGCTGCAAGTGCCTCTAATGCATTTTCCTTTGCAATCTTAACTTCTTCCGCAGTCTTTGAGCTTTCAATATTGTACAGATGCAGAGTGCCTGTTTCCTTAAGCACACCGTACTGTGAACCGTACTTTGTAACATTGCTTATACTTCCTGTTACAGACAAGATTTCAGACACAGCTTCTGCCTTCGCATCTCTTGTCTCACTGTCATCTGTTTCAAATACGAGTAAAGGCAAACCGCCATTTATATTGTTCACATCATCGCAAAAGGCTGTACCCAGAACACTTCCATAAGCTTTCAGCTGATCCTCATTGATTACTCTGCACTGAACTATGGATGTATATTCTGTATCTGCTGTCTCTCCTGAAATTGCAGCAAGATCATAACAGTTCTCAAGATTTCCCTGATAGAATCCTGATATTATTCCTGCACCTGTTCCCACATATGCGTTATATGCATTTGAAACTATTCCCTCATGAGCAATCGTATCCTTCTGGCTTAAATTTTTAGTGCCCATTGTTGAAATAATTCCGGCTACCGTTACTTCTCCCACGTTATATACATTTGATATACGCTCGTACTCGCCATATGCATATCCGACTATGCCGGATCCTTTTACATTACCTTTGTTGCAGCAGCTTCTGATTACAGAGCCGCATTTATACTTATCTGAACTGTTGATGCAGCCTGCTATACCCCCTGTATGTGAAGTGCCTTCAACATTTCCTTCGTTTACACAGAACATTACAGTTCCCGATGTATTACAGTTACCAATAATACCGCCTACATACTTGCGGCCTTTAACGAAACCTTCATTTCTGCAATATAATACAGATGAACCGTTACCTACTATACCTCCAACATAGTTTTCGTCACCAGTGCTTGACTTTTCATACATGATTATGTCAACTCTTGATACGCAGTTGAATACTGTTCCTTGGCAAACACCTGCAATTCCACCATAACCCTGAGTTGCTATGCCACTCAATTCAGGAGCACCCTGAATTTTTCCGCAGACAGTCAGGTTTCTAATAATCGCTAATGAACTGCCTGCATATCCGAATAAGCCTGCTACAGCAACATTACCGGAGGTATCGATATTTAGACCATATACTGTATGACCGTTTCCATCGAAAACACCTCTCCAGTTGTTCATAGAGCTGCCTATAGGAGTCCATAATCTGTTTCCTAAGTCAATGTCTCCGATAAGAACTGCGTTCTGTGTGATTTTTGAGCCGTTATTTATATTCTGCGCGTACCATGCAAGTTCAACAGCGTTTTCTATCTGCCACACACCATCCAGTTTATCCGGCTGATATTTATCATCCACCTTATTGCCATCCCATACACCGGCAGTCATATACAGAGTATCTATCAGCTCTTCGTATTCTGATAAGGTCTTGTTTACGATATCAAAATCCGGTGCATATTCTTCCGGAGTTATGGCATTGACAGCGTTTTTTCCGCTTGTAACAGCAAGTTCAATGGATTTTTTAACATTCTCCACTTCTTTCAGTGTCGAGTCATTATATCCGGAAAAATCTGAATATTCATCCAGTTTCTCGCAGGCTTCCTTTTTCTTCTCTGACAGTTCATTCTGAATCTGAACTTTTGTATAGTACTCGTCTATTTTTTTCTGCCATTCTGCTTTTGTAAGTTCTACAGCGCCTAAAGAGTTTTTAATTTCATCGATTGCAGAAATAGCATCTATAATTGCCTGTTTTACCTGATCTTTCTGCGGTATGTAATAGTCTTCAGGATCATAACCATTTCTTATTTCATTTTTAGCATCTTCTTTCATGGCAGAAAGCTTTGCTTTTATTTTATCTGTCTCCCAATGGAAGGTAGGATAGCCGTCATTCACTCCCAGTTCTGATATTACAAATCCTTCTTTTCCTTCTAATAGTCCGTCATTCAGAACAGGAATGAAGCTTTCCTCTTTTATTTCATCTGCTGTTTTGAAGCCGCTCTTCTCAGAATCAGGTGTAACATTGTCAGTATTTCTGTACAGCAGAACATCTGAAGTTCCTTCGAGAGCATAATAGCTATCATTAAGAACATACGCCGTAGAGTTACCAAAACCTCCTACGATAGCTCCGCTGCCGTAATTTTTCCACGTACGGTCACAATGTACCACTCCTATATTATACACATTTTCCGGTGTTTCTGCGTTGTAGGCCACCTGTCCTGCAATACCTCCGGCTCCATATCCCTTTGTGTAAACCTCTCCGCTGTTAAAGCAGAATGATACCTTTGCTGTCTGAGCAATTGAACCAGCAATACCGCCCAAATACAGGCCGTTGGAGTCATTAGAGTAAATTTTGCCTGAATTATAACAGCAGTTTATAGTTGTATTGTTTTTTATCTGTCCTGCAATGCCTCCCGCATACTGCTTTGCGGTAACATCTCCATTGTTGGAACAGTCTCTGATATCAGTGTTTTCGGCATAACATACGATTCCGCCCGCTCCGGAAGTTCCCTTAGTATTGTCTATATTACCTGTATTTGAGCATCCGGTCAGATGGGTTTCTTTAACCGTATATCCTAAAATACCTCCTGTATATTTAGCACCTGAAACAGTTCCGTTGTTATCACAATTGCTGATAGTAAGAAGCTTTGTTGAGTTTGATGAACAACCTACAATACCTCCGGCATAAGATGCACTTGCTGCACTTACTGCTCCGGTATTTTTGCTGTTTTCAACGGTAAGTACAGAGCTTCCTGCAATGCGTCCCACTATTCCTCCTGCGTGAGAGGACTGTCCGACAATTTCTGCAGCATTTATGCAATTCCTTATTGTAGTTGTACCACTGCCGCATACACAGCCTGCGATACCGGCTGTTCCATAACTTGAGGAATTTATGCCTTTAATCATTCCCTCAACTGTAACATCTTCAATATGTGCACCGTCTACCGCACCAAACAGTCCGGCGTATGAATAGTCTTTCTGAGTGAAATTTATTTTGATTTTTTTGGAGTTACCAAGAAAAACACCTTTAAATGGTTTGCTGGTGCTGCTTCCTATAGGTGTCCATGATTTTTCGGATACATCTATATCATCAGTCAGAATACCGAACGCCTCTGAAAGTCCGTTTTTATTTACAAGTTCGGCAAAGTTCAGCAAGTCGTCGGCATCAGATATCTGAATAAGTTTTCCTCCCATTTTGTATTCATCAAGAGCTGCTTTCGATTCAGATATCCAGTTTTGAATGTCACTTTTCAGCGTCATACTGTCAACCTTGGATGCTTCACTTCCCCCATCAAGGTATAACGAAAATTTTGTTTCTGCAATGGCTTCCTGCTTGCTCTTGAGCAATTCACTTGCATATTCATTGTCCTCAACAAGAAGCAGGTCTGCTGCATACTCCGCATTGATGGCATCTATATATGTGGATACCTCTCGTTTAGCATTGCTTCTCAGTTCTCCAATAGCTGCCTTATCAGCTTTTGTCATCACATTATTGATGGCTGTGGCTGTATCGCTGACAATGGATGCTATAGAACTGAGTATTGTGACTTTCTTAATGTCATTTCTTGCCTTTTCGGCAGAACTCATGATATTGTTCCAATCTTCTGTGTCATAGTCGTCTTCATTTTTATCTTTCAGGAGATTGTCAATATCCGACAGTCCGCTGTTGACAGCATCTATCCATTCTTTATCTTTAACCGCGTCAATAGCTTCTTTAGTTTTGGTTATCTTTGACTCAACATCAGATAAACTAAGACCTGAATCCTCCATCACTGATTGTTTCACATCAGAGATGATTTTTTGTATTTCTTCCCACTGTTCTGCATAATAATTTTCTTCAGATTTGTAGGTATCAAGCTCTTTCAGAGCGGCTTCTTTTTCCTCATCTGTCGCAGCCTGGGCATCACTATGTTTCTCTCCCTGATAACTCAGAACAGCAGTGCCGTCAGCAGCTCCAACATAATTTCCCCATCCCGGACCTGTCCAGTCAAGGAAGTCAGCGAAATCCGAGCTCATATCATATTTGGTCAAACTTCCAGCGTAGTCATATGAGGTGCCTGTACAGTAAATTGCATCAATATTATTTTTGGAAAATGTTGTAGCAAACATCATGCCAAAAAACTGAAAGCCTTCATAACCTCTGCTTCCCGATATATTTCCGGTGTTAAATATTCCGCCTTTAATGGTAAATTTCTTTAAGCTGTCTCCGTAATCCATTTCGGAGCCGCATCCTATTATGCCTCCGGCACAAGTATATTCACACAAAGCAGTAACGTCACCCTTATTGTAACAGTCAGTGACAGTAAGGTTGCACCAGCTTGAACCAACCTGACCTATGATGCCTCCGGCATATCCACCGGTTACAGAACCCAGGTTTGAGCACTGTTCTACGGAAAGAGTTCCTGAAGAATCAATAGCTCCTATTATTCCTCCGGAATATGTTTGTTCTCCTGATATAATTTCAGTATTGCTGCTGCATCTGTAAAATGAAGTACTTCCTTGGGCAATTCCTGCTATGCCTCCTATATATACGGCAGAGCTGGTCTCGTCTTGCAGGCTGCCTTCAACGGTAATGTTTTTTACAGTTGCGCCATCCACAACGCCAAACAATCCCATGGCTTCATGGCCTTCTTCATTCTGCATCATAAGTCCTGAAACAGTATGTCCGTCGCCGTCAAAAGTTCCTCCGTAATAGCTGCCATATGAACCTATTGGTGTCCATTCACGGTCTTCCAGATCTATACATGCTGTAAGCCGTGCATTAGCCTCACATTCTCCCCACTCATTTACCAGTTGTGCGAAACCTGCAAGATCTTCCCCTGAACTAATGAGATAAGCATCACTGTCGCTATCGTACTCAAGCTCATCAGGAGAGGTCCCGTTACCTTGCCATGCTTCTTCTGCTGCATAGACATGGTTTCGGCTACT
Organism: Firmicutes bacterium UBA1702; assembly: GCA_002320005.1. Classification (GTDB taxonomy): domain Bacteria; phylum Bacillota; class Clostridia; order Peptostreptococcales; family Anaerovoracaceae; genus Fimisoma. Next base: position 97,370 of record DCJK01000024.1, on the reverse strand, counting down.
GCTCATTTCCATAGGCAGATAAGTGAAAAAAATCGCAAACATGAGAAGTACAGCCAATGTTCTTTTCATTTTTTCGCTCTTCATATTGTTCTCCTTTCCTTACATTCTATAAAAAGTACATGTATTTATATTTAAGCCTCTGAATAAAGCCCGAGTCACGCCACATTTTTTCTCTGATCTTATACATGAAGCTTTTTACCGTCATTCTATCGTCCTCTGTCATCTTATGATGACTGTATTTTGCCTCCTGCCGTATTTCCACAACATCGGCATATTCATTACTTATATCTTCTTCTATAAGCCGGCATATCTCCGGGGTCTGTTCCTTCAGATATCCTGAAGATGGCTGAAGTCCCCATGCTGTCAGCAGATCTATAGTGTAGCTGAATATATTACATATTCCTTTTGAAACATCTTCATCATCAAAGGACGCAATCCTTGCAGCAACTTTTTTGCGCTCTCTTGCCAGCCACATTATAAACAATACAACAAGCCCCGCAACAATCAATCCAAGAATCGTAAGGATTATGAGCATCTTATATTTTATAAGGAAACTTTGAATTCCGTCTTCGGTCTGAGGCTCTTTCTCCTCTTCCTCCTCAAGTTCCTTATCTTCTCCCTGATCCTGTCCCAGCAATGCAGATATATCCTGCAGAACATCCGGACTCTCCATAGTATCAAGATAAGCCGGTGTTACCTCAAAGGGCAGCCAGCCTATGCCGTCATGGTAATACTCCACCCATGCATGGGCATGTGTACCGTCAAGGGCGAGAGTACTGTCCGGTGCAAGTCCGTTCACATCATTTTTTGTTATAATATACCCTTCAACATACCTTGCCGGAATTCCATAATATCTGAACATCATTGCTGCTGCCGAAGCAAAGTGAATATCATAACCTTTTTTGGTGCCTTCAAGGAAGTTTAAAATAAAATCAATATCCTTGCCTGTCTTGTCTTGCTCTTCTGAATATTCCATTTTATCTGTCATAAAGAACATGATATTCTGTTTTGCCATCTGATAATCAAAATGGGTTTCTCCATCCGGTACAACATATTCTCCAAGATATTCTGAAAGCAGGGAAGCAATTTCGGGAGGCATTGATGTATAGTTATCATAAACAAAATCATTATAATAACTTTCATCAGTTATATAGTTCTGAGTTTTTCCTTCTGCTTCAGACTCTATCAACGCAGCAGAAAGGCTCTGATACCTCTTTACCTGATTTTTAGTCAGGCTGAAGGTATACTCTCTTTCGCCTGTAAGTTTTCCGGTTTTTACACGCTCATCACCTACAGCTTTTGAATCCATGAGTTCGCTGTCCACCAGTTCATATGGCATATATACATATTTACGACTTGCGTTTATGTTTTTTACGGACATTTCCCCCGGTTCAAGAACTTCATCTTCGATCGCCGCCACTTCAGACAACTGAGAAAATCCATAAAACCCGTCTTTGTGAAGCCAGTAAAACATATCTGCTGATTTGTAAAGATTTTCGGATCCCAGAGGAAGCCACCGGCTGTTTTCATAAGTTCCTCCTACAAAGCCTCTTAAATAATAGGATTCCGGCGATGTCATTTTTACTTCGAGCATCGTTTCATCGCTTCTCTCCAGATTGCCTGCTTCATACATCTTTCCATCATACAATCCGGTTTCTGTTCCTCCATACCGCATATTATCCGCAGCATCGCTGAAAAAGCTCTCAATATCTGATAAAAGTCCCTGTTTTTTATAGTTTTCCTCAGGCGCGGCTATATTGAATATCATTACAGTCACAACAGAAATAATAACTACGCGAGTCACAATAGACGCATCTCCGGAAAGGATTGCATTATAGTCTGTCATTCCTCGATATGCCATGTTGTGAAAAATCCATACCGCAAGGGCCATGGCAGATAAAACAATCCGCAGAGGACTTATAATACTGTGAAAAGTCATCAGCACTATGAGCCATATTATTGTCACAATCACAAGCGGCAGATTTTTTGCTTTTCGTACTGCCCATACCAATGCAGAACCGGCCACCGCTGCTGCCCATACGAGAAAAACATTCTTGGCAGCTTTTACACTTGATACTCCAACATAAAATTTCACGTATCCATAAGGTCTTATCTGTTTGAGACTCTCAATCAAGTCATTCAGCACAGCTGCCAGCCCTGCCTTAAAGAGAACAAAGGTAATGGCTATATACAGAACCGTAGCCCCTATCATGACGTAAGCTGCAACAGTCTTCTTTTTTCCATCCGTACTGCATATGAATTGAGTTGCAATGACAGCAATACATCCGGACAAAAACAAGAGAGGTCTTATTATCCCGCTTCCCAATAGTTCCGGCACCAGTCCTCCGATTCCAAAGAGCAATATAAGCGGTACCACCAGCATTGCGAAAGCATCTATGTTCATTTTCTTTATTCTGATCATGTTTATACCTCAACATAATACAAATCTTCAGCCATTGTCTCGGGAGTAAAGTATATGATCTGACCTGCTGCTGCCGCAATGTCAGATGGCTTCTCATTTTTCATACATATCAGATTGGAAACAAACCCCTCACAGAAAGAGCTTTCCATCTGCGGCTCCTGCACGCTTCCGACTATTATTATGTGTGCATATTCAAGAGGGCCTGCATCTTCCTTAAAGTGACTGAGAACACTGCTGCCATCTTCAAATGGCGTCGCAGACAGCACTCCTGACATAGCTGAACTGAGGTCATCAATATTCATGATTTCTCTGACCTGTGTTGTACTTGCTTCGCTGTCATACCATGCCACCTGAAAAGGTACTCCGTTATCGCATAATTCCTGCGCTATCGAAATAACTGTTTCGCCGATGGCATCCATCACTTCATGCTCAGGTTTGGAATTTTCTGCCGGGTATGAACTGTCAAGCATCAGAAGCACTGAATTATTTACAGGCAGTCCTAATTCTCTTACTGTAATTTCATCCAGCTTTTCGGATAATTTCCAATGTATATTCTTTATCTTGTCTCCAGGTCGATATTCTCGCAAGGCAAACGTCTCACTTGGATCGAATCCGGATTTCAGCATTGAATATTCATCACTGCTGAGATCCGTCTGAGCCCCTGCCCCCATACTTAATTCAATATGAAAAGTGTCCGGAATCGAAAGTGCATTAGTTACACTGTGAGTTTTATTTTTTCTTCCATATGCACCTATGAAATCCCATGATTGTATTTCTTCAAGAGTTATTCTGATCTTGCCGCAGTTTTGGAATACGTGACTGCATTCAAATACCTTTGCCTGTCGACCTCTTATGGAAAATGCCGTTTCTTGTTTTTCGTTTTCTCCCGTCAGCATGTTTTCAAGCTTTATTATGGCTTTTCCTTTTGAACAACCGATTCTGCCTTCATTTTTTACCTGAATTGAATATGTAAGGGGACATCCCTTTTTCTGAGAGATCTGTCCTTTAACATCAACTTTCAGCTTTCCTGATCCTAAGAATCCAAAGACAATACCTGCCGATGGTAAAATAACAGAAAGCAGAGCAATAATCTGTATTCCGTAATTATTGGTAAATATCAGCAGTACAGCCATTATAAGCAGCCATACTCCCCACATTATTCTTGCCTTTCTCATCAGAATTCTCTCCTAAATCCTGTCAGGCTTTTCAACTGTTTCCATTACTTCTGACAGCACTGTTTCTTCTGTTGTATCTGTAATCTTTGCTTTAGGCGCAAGAATTATTCTGTGATTGCACACATCTGTAAACACCTCCGCAATATCTTCCGGTTTGACGTAATCTCTCCCCATAATATATGCATAGGATTTTGCCATCCTGCATACGGCCAAAGCTCCACGCGGACTGACTCCCAGTGTTACAAGCTGATGTTTTCTTGTTCCCTCTGCAAGATGTGTCACATATTCAAGAATCTCATCTGCGATATATACTTTTTCCGCTTCACACTGCATTTGACGGATTATCTCTGAACATACGACATTATTGACATTATCCAGAGGGTTGTTATCCTGTCTGTCTTTTAAAATATTTACCTGACTTTCAAAATCCGGATATCCCACGTGAAGTCTCAACATAAATCTGTCCAGCTGTGCATGAGGCAAGAGCTGAGTTCCTGCCGAGCCTACCGGGTTCTGAGTCGCCATTACAATGAACGGTTCCGGCATCTTATACGTATTTCCGTCAACAGTAACCTGTCTTTCTTCCATTACTTCAAGCAGTGCTGACTGTGTTTTGCTGGATGTGCGGTTGATTTCATCTGCCAGGAGAAGATTTGTCATCACAGCGCCCTTCTTGTATTCGAAAGTTCCTGTTTCCTTGTTATATACCGAAAACCCCACTATGTCGGAAGGCACTACATCCGGTGTAAACTGGATTCGTCCGTAATCAACTCCAAGAGCCTTGCTGAAAGCCACAGCCATAGTCGTCTTTCCTGTACCCGGAACATCATCCAGCAGGATATGCCCCTTTGAAAGAATCGCAACCAGAACTTTACGTATTATTTCTTCTTTACCAAGAATTACCTTGCCTACTTCACTGATTATTTTTTCTGATTTAGCTTCCATATCTTATCTACCATTCCTTTCCATAATTTCCCTGGATGCTTCCTCCTCCGTAGGAGCCTCCGCTGCTTACCGATCCTCCGATATCCTTGCCGAGAGCAAGAGTAAATCGCACTCTTATAACCGCACCGTCCTGAGGCTTGCACGATGACATGCTGTATCCCGGATAGCTTCCGTTATACGAATACATCCATCCTGAGTATCTGTAAAAATCGAACTCACCCAGGCTGTCAGGACTTACAGGACCTGTCTCCATGGAGATGTCTCCTCCGTCAGCTTCAATCATCGCTTTGAGATCACTTGGTATACTGTAACCGTTAGTTATTCCCGGTCGCTTTATGCGTGCAAGATAAAATCCATTGTTTATTGAGCCTGTACTGTCATATGTATATCCATATTTAGTAAGCAAATCGGTGACAATTTCTGCTACGCTGGTTCCGCCGTCCACTTCTACCGTCTGCCGCGGAATCAGGTATCCAAGTCCTACTGTCGTTGCCTCCACGCTCACAGTTATTTTTACCTTACCAGGCGTGTAATACAGCTTGTAAGTTTTCGTAACAGTGTACTGATCGTCGTCCATCAATGAGATTGTTATTATATTTTCTCCCTGTTTGAGATAAACATCATATCCAAACCACGAACCCACCTGATAACTGTGCTGCGGATATTTCTGCCCGTTTACCACCACAGTCATATGGTTGTAATACAGCTGCTCATTCTGATAGCTTTTGGCATTTATATTGATTACAATATTAGGAGATTTAAATTCCATTCCGGACTGGAGATTGAGTATCTGATTACCAACCTCAACTCTTGCCTCTATACGCGGCTGTTTTTCAACAGGAGTTGTCCCCGATGTTCTTTTAAATCGTACAGAATACTGATACCTGTGTTCACTTCCGCTTGAGTCCAGATATGTCAGTGTTACCAGCGCAGATCCCCTTGTTGGAATGGTCATTGTGTAATACCCGTCGGCATCTGCTTTTAGCACCTTACCATTGCTGTTGTCATAAAAGAATGCCCTGACACTAACCAGTTTTTCCTTGCCTGTTACCTTGTTTACGTGCACCTTAAATTTGCAGTTTTCATCTTTTCCCGTATATACAACTGCTTCAGGCGATGTTTGAACTTCCGTTCCGTACAGCACGGTAGATGAAAGAGTTGTTACAACCTTGAATATATTTTCTGCATAGGTAACTCTATATGTTTTTGTAACACTGTCTGTCCGTCCGCCGGCTGTGATTGTGATAGTATTGTCTCCCAGTTCCAGAGGAGCTTCATAGTTTTCACCATTCCCGTTTATCTTCCTGCCGTTTACTTTTACGGTGGCATCAAGCTTTTTACTGCCCTTCAGACCATATGCGCTGAAGGATATGCTGCTCTGATCCACAGTTCTGTCGAACAGATCGGTTACAATTACAACTTTATCTCCCGGTGCATAATATACGGTATATCCTTTAGAGGCAGTAATGGTATTTCCTTCAGACTGGTACATGACCTTAACGATTATCTTATTTTCGCCTAAGGCCAGATTTGTTTCGAATCTTCCGGTTTTAGGAGAATATGTATTTTCTTCTCCGTTGACAGTCACAGAGATTCCTTTTACGGTAAGTTCAGGTTTCAGATGCTTTATGACAAAACTGTATTCTTTTTTATCCAGTATATCTCCATTGATTATACTGGTAGAAAAATATGCATCTACACTGTCCCCATCGTCAGAAGTATCGTTTCCCTGATCTGACTGGCCGTTGTTATTGCCATGCTGTTCCCCTGATGACTGACTGTTTTCATCAATATCTACAATCTGTGAAATATCAGGCGAGCTCACATTGTTTGCGTCACTGCTCCCCTGCCGGGAATCATTCTCCGTCTCACCATCATCTTTCTTCTGTTCTTCGGCAGATGGACTTTTTTCATCTGCCTTCCCGTCATTAATGTTTGCACTGTCTATCCGGTTTATCTTTTCCTGATCCGCAAGGAGTCTCGTACCTGTGTTCCACATTCTTGAAACCTGTAAAGTTTCATCTATTGGATTATCCGGTTCCGATGTGTGTAAAAAAAACACCGCGGCCAGAAGCATGAATATAATGAGAAACAGTGCCCCAATAGCTATTTTTCTTTTAGTATCCGAGTTTTTAAATCGCATTTCATCCTCTTTTCAAGATAAAAAAAGGTTTCCTAATTACAAAAACACTTTTAAATGTTCTGCAATTATGAAACCTCCAGTTTTCTGGTTAGTTACATCTTTTTTAAAGTTTTATGCTTTTTTTAATTTCTTCGATTCTTGTAGGTCTGCCGTCTGTTATTACAATCCTTACCTCTCCGAAATCAATATTTCTTATAATCTTTATAAGATTATCCTCCTGCTTTGTCAGCTGCACACTGATTGTTTTTGATACTTTTGAGTTGCTTTCCAAAATTTTCTCCCCCCATATAGCTCCAAAATAAAAAAACACTCATCAGCTGAGTGTAAAATTAGATCTTTTATAATAAAATTAAACGCTACAGCGAAATAAAAAACCATAGCACAATAAAAAGACCGCCGCTTTACCTCAGAAAGCTCCGATACAAATGCACATTTTGACAGGTCTACCGGCTTAATCTTAAAAACCTACTTGGATGCCTTCCCGGAACTTACGTTCCAGTGACTTGCGACTTAACGCAGAACCCGTTCGTAGATATCACGGTTGCTGAGACACAGCGCCGGATTCTCACCGGCTTCCGAAAATTGTCACGTGCACACTATTTTTCTTTCATATATTCTACATCATCTAATAAATTACTGTCAACCCCTATTCATCCATATTTTATTCACTGTGCTGCATCCGAATCAGCTTCTCTAATTCATGAGCAGCAATGCTAAGTGATGTATCCTTTTTTTCAAAATACATATATTTCTTTTTGGTATAGGAGGTTTCATGTTAAGAATAACCAGTTGTTCCATATTTTCTTCTTTCAAAAAATCTGTAGGGACAAACCCAATTCCCAGTTCTGATTTTACCATGGGCAAAATCTGGTCTGCAGTCGCGGTCTCCACCTCAGGAGAAAAAGAACACCCAATGCTATTAAAAAAATCCGAATAAAATGCAAAAGAACTCGTTTTTTCCCCAAGTCCAATCAATGGATATCGTTTTAATTGCTCTTTCGTAATCACTGTCCCCGTAGGAATTAAAAACTCGCTGCTGCACACCGGTACTTCCTGAATCGTCCTTAAACTTGCAGAGGAAATGCCTGCGGGAGATTCAAAAGGCTCAGTAACAACTGCAAAATCCGCCAATCCTTTTTTCAAAACATCAATCGCCTGAGGTGTGGAATGGTTCAGTATTTTAAGGCGAATACCTGGATAAGCATTGCGAAACTTTTTCAATACAGGGAGCATCACACAGTGCAAGGCAATTTCACTGGCGGCTATCTTAACAATGCCTGACTGCAGGCTTTTATCTCCGGCAATTTCCTGTTCAGCACTCAAAATATGTTCACATGCAATAGAAATATGTGAATACAGTTTTTCTCCTTCGGGAGTAAGCGATACGCCTCGTCTTTGCCTTATAAACAACGTACATCCCAGTTCCTCTTCCAGTTTTTTTATCATTCTGGTAATATTGGGCTGATTATTCATAAGCGCCCCTGCAGCTGCCGTAAAACTTTTATATTTTGCAACATAATAAAATACTCTGTAATAATCGTAGCTAATGTTCATTTCTCCCTCTAACATATCATATTGATATATCTAAATTCATAAATTGATATTTTACATATGGTTTATAGCAGATTATAATACACAGGACAAGAAAAAACAATATTAAAAAGTTCATTATTAGAATGTAGAAGAGGATGAAAATGAATAAAGATCTGACCGTAGGTAATCCGCAAATTGTTCTTTGGAAATTCTGTATGCCGCTGTTTTGCAGTATAATTTTTCAACAGTTGTATAATATCGCAGACAGTCTTGTAGCCGGCAAATTTATTGGCGAAAATGCTCTGGCCGCTGTTGGAAACAGTTACGAGATCACATTGATTTTTATTGCCTTTGCCTTTGGGTGTAACATGGGATGTTCTGTCATCGTTTCCAGACTCTTTGGCGCCAAAGATTATAAAAGAATGAAATCTGCCGTTTATACTGCCTGTATTTTCAGTGGGGTGATTTGCTTTTTATTAATGCTGATAGGTATATCCGGTTCCGAACTTTTACTCCGGCTTATACGTACTCCCAATGAAGTATTTGCCGATTCAAAATTATATCTTGATATCTATGTATTTGGATTGCCTTTTGTATTTTTTTACAACATTGCAACAGGCATTTTTTCGGCACTGGGTGATTCCAAAACACCATTCTTTTTTTTAATCTCATACAGAACATCATATCAATGAGTCTTGCATAAGCCTCAGCAACCTCCGCTACTTCCTGTGGATCAACTGCATTAACTTCCTTGAATTCAATTTTTACTGCTAACTTCTTCATTTTTTGTCCTCCTTTTTAATTGAAATAAAAAAAGCCACTCTCGTTAAAGAATGGCTATGTAATCTCCAAGAAGTCTTGGAAGCTATGCAATTTTCACTTTTCTCTTTTTCGGTTCGATTACCTTCAGAAGAATCTCATCTACGCAGTCCGTATATCTTCCTTGTGCATGGAGGTTATTCTTCATATCAATAAGTGCTGCCAGTAATATAGATTGTTCACTATCGCTCATATACATCTGTATTTTCTTATTAAACATTCCTTTGTCCTCCCTTTTTTTCTTTAGCTTACCTGCATATCTGCAAATTTTCAATTATGCGACAGGCATCGGGAACACAATTTAGTTTTATAGAAAAAAACTCCCTAAAACCTTTCTATCCATTGATTTTAGGGAGTTTTCGACTCATTTTCTTAATCGCACATTTTGTATCCCCTGATACCAGTTGAAAAATTACAAAATCTAATTTTTCGTAAAATGAGCGATTTTTTGCTGTTTTTTAGTTCTTTTTATTTTTTCATAAAATCGCTGAAACCCTTGTAAATACAGGCTTTCCGCTATTTTACTTTTTGTAGCAACGACACGCACTCTACATGCTTTGTAAACGGAAAGTTGTCAAAAGGCTTAAGATACTCGCATCTGTAGCCGTAATATTCCATATATCTCAGGTTATCTGCCAGTGTCTTTGGGTTGCATGATATGTAGACTATCTGCTGAACTCCGTAACTTAAGATTTTATACAGCGCCTTAGGCTGAATTCCCACTCTCGGCGGATCAACCACGATTACATCCGGCTTTTCATCCACCCTTTCCAGAGCTTCAAATACGTCACCGGCTATAAAACGGCAGTTATCAAGGCCGTTGAGCCTTGCATTCTCTCCGGCAGCCGCGACGGCTTCTGTCACAAGTTCTATTCCCAGAACTTCTTTTGCCTTAAGCGCCATTATCTGGCTTATGGTGCCTGTTCCGCAATAAAGGTCAAACACCCTTTTTCCTTCGAGTCCGTCGATGAGGGCTAGGGCTTCTGAATAAAGCCTCTCTACAGCTTCAACATTGGTCTGAAAGAAAGAGAAGGCACTAACCTTGAAATCAAGACCCATAAGCTTTTCCATGTAATAATCTCTTCCCCATAGAATTTTAAGACTGTTGCAGACCACCGCATCAGCCATATTATCGTTGAAAGTGCGCAGAATTCCCACAGTTTTGTTTTTAAGTTTAAGTCCCAGTATTCCCTCCACAAAGGCTTCTTCTTCAAACCCTTCTTCAGAGGTGGTAACAATATTTATAAGGAGCTCCTCTGTGCGAACGCCCTTTCTGATTATAAGGTTACGCATGAGCCCTCTATGCGTTCGTTTATGATAAAAGGCATAATTTCTTTCTCTGACAAATTCCAGAGTGAAACTGAGTATTGAATTGAAATCCTCATCAACTATCTGGCAATGATCCACAGTTGCAATGGACATAAAATTCCCCTTGCGATGCATGCCGAGAGTAATTTCACCATCCTTTACAAAATCTCCGAAAGTATACTCCATCTTGTTTCTGTAGCCGTAGCGACAGGTACAACCCTCTATTCTGTCAACAAAGGCAGGCTTTACATCCTTTGCGGACAAAAGCGCTGCCACTTCATTTTCCTTTATTTTAAGCTGTTCTTCGTAGGAAATACCCTGATATATGCACCCTCCGCAGAACTCGTCGTGTTTACAAACATCCATTACGGTAAACCTCCTTGTTTTTTCTTTCAAGTTATCCGTGAAAGTTAAAACTCTCCATATTTATCGTAAAATTCTTTTTTATACTGGGTGAATCTGTCCTCTTCAATGGATTTTCTTATATTTTCCATCATATTGAGAAGGAAATGCAGATTGTGATTGGACAGAAGCATTGCAGAAAGCATTTCCCCTGACTTAAACATATGTCTGAGATAAGCCTTGGAATAATTCCTGCAGGTGTAACAGTCACATTCACTGTCCAGTGGCTCGAAATCTCTCTCGTATCTGGCATTTTTGATGTTTACCCGTCCGTGGGATGTCATCGCAAGACCGTGACGTGCTATCCTGGTGGGAAGAACACAATCAAACATGTCTATGCCTCGCTCAACTCCCTCAAAAAGATAATCAGGACTGCCAACACCCATAAGGTATCTTGCTTTGTCTTGAGGCAGATAGTCTACACAATCATCCAGAATATCCAGCATCAGTTCTTTAGGTTCTCCGACAGAAAGTCCCCCTATGGCATATCCCGGAAGGTCAAGACCCACGATTTCATCGGCACTTTGCTTTCTGAGATCCTTGTACATTCCTCCCTGCATTATTCCGAACAGGGACTGTCTCTCCACATCCTTGTGATAATCCTTGCATCTTTTTAACCATCTGGTGGTTCTCTCCAGAGAATTTTTAACATAACTTCTGTCAGCCGGATATGGCGCACATTCATCAAAAGCCATCATGACATCCGAGCCTAGTGCATTCTGAATTTCTATGGACTTTTCGGGAGTTATCATGTGAGCAGAACCATCAATATGAGAGCGGAACTTTACCCCCTCTTCGCTTATTTTTCTCAGCGCTCCCAGGGAAAACACCTGAAACCCGCCGCTGTCCGTCAGTATGGCTCTGTCCCAGTTCATAAATTTATGCAGGCCTCCTGCCTCCCTGACAATGTCGTGACCCGGTCTCAGGTACAGATGGTATGTGTTTGACAGGATTATGTCTGCTCCCATCTCTTTAACTTCTTCCGGGCGCATGGCCTTGACGGCAGCCTGTGTTCCCACCGGCATAAATACCGGCGTCTGTATATCGCCATGAGGTGTATGAACAACGCCTCTTCTTGCTTTGGTCTTTGTGTCTTTTTTAAGCAGGTCATAAGTTACTGCATGTTTCATTTCTGTTCCTCGTTTTTTATATTATAAGCATGGCATCTCCGTAGCTGAAAAATCTGTATCTTTCTTCTACGGCTGTTTTATATGCCTTAAGTATCTCTTCTCTGTCATAAAGTGCGGATATGAGCATCAGCAGCGTGGACTTGGGAAGATGAAAGTTGGTTACAAGTCCGTCTACCATCTTGAATTCATATCCGGGGTATATAAATATGTCCGTTCCTGAATTTCCCTCTCTTATAACATATCTTTCCATGGAATCATCAAATACGGCAGCACTCTCGAGAGTTCTGCAGGATGTGGTTCCCACCGAAATTATCCTTCCTCCTGAAGCTATAGTCTCATTTATGATATCTGCCGCTTCACGGCTCACCGAATACTCTTCAAAATGCATGTGATGATCTTCCACATTTTCCGTCTTTACCGGTCTGAAAGTCCCGATACCCACATGAAGAGTAACACAGGTTGTCTTAACTCCCATTGCCCGGATCTGTTCCAGCAGTTCTTCGGTAAAATGAAGTCCGGCCGTAGGCGCTGCAACGGACCCTTCTTGTCTGGCATATACAGTCTGGTACATATCCTTGTCGTCTTCGTCTCCCGGTCTTTCTATATACGGCGGCAGTGGCATCTGTCCCAGTTCCTCCAGTCTTTCCAGAAATATCCCCTCATATTGGAACTTTGCATAGCGTGTTCCGTCTTCTCCGTAACCGGTAATTTCAGCTTTGAAATCATCTGCAAAGGATACTCTGTCTCCCGGCTTTAGTCTTTTTCCGGGTCTCACCATTGTCTCCCATGTATCACCCTCAATGCGTTTTATAAGAAGGAATTCAATTTTTGCGCCTGTCTCTTCTTTGGTACCGAATATTCTGGCCGGTATGACTTTGGAGTCATTCATGACCAGACAATCACCCGGTCGCAGGTATTCTATTATATGGTGGAACGACCTGTTTTCAACAGTTCCTTTTTTTCTGTCGAGAACCATAAGCCTGCAGCTGTCCCTTTTTTCCAGCGGCCTTTGAGCAATAAGTTCTTTCGGAAGTTCGTAATCAAAGTCACTTAAATGCATAATTTAAAAATCTACTCCTTCTCTTCCGGCGGTGTAAGCCCCAAATGTCTGTATGCCAGAGATGTCACCATTCTGCCCTTCTGGGTTCTGCTAAGAAATCCTATCTGAAGCAGGTAAGGCTCGTATGCTTCTTCTATGGTAACTCTCTCTTCACCGATGGAAGCAGCTATGGTGTCTATTCCAACCGGTCCGCCGTTAAATCTTTCTATTATAGCCTGCAATATCTCTCTATCAAGCCTTTCCAGTCCCATGGAATCTATCTGCAGTGCCTCCAGACCTTCTCTTGTTATTTCTCCTGTTATAACTCCCTGTCCCTTGACCTGAGAAAAGTCCCGGATTCTTTTTAATATTCTGTTGGCTACACGAGGGGTTCCTCTTGAACGCCGTGCCATCTCGGTAATGGACTCTTCGTCTGCTTCTATTCCCAGTATGCCTGCTGAACGCCTGATTATCTGCTCAAGTTCATCTGTGGTGTAGAGTTCAAATTTACTCAGGACTCCAAATCTGTCTCTGAGAGGCGCAGACAGGCTTCCCGCTCTTGTGGTGGCACCTATCAGAGTAAATTTCGAAAGATCGAGTCTTATTGACCGTGCTGACGGTCCCTTTCCTATAATTATATCCAGGGCAAAGTCTTCCATAGCAGAATAAAGCACTTCTTCAACAGACCGATTCAATCTGTGTATCTCATCAATGAAAAGCACGTCGTTTTCATTGAGATTTGTCAGTATTGCCGCAAGATCTCCTGCTCTTTCAATGGCAGGTCCTGAAGTTATCTTTATATCTACCCCCAGTTCATTGGCTATAATTCCTGCCATCGTGGTTTTTCCCAGACCCGGAGGCCCATAAAACAGCACATGATCAAGAGGTTCGCCTCTGAGCCTGGCTGCCTCAATAAATATTTTGAGATTGTCTTTTGCGTTCTGCTGTCCCATATAATCGTCCAGTTTCTGAGGTCGCAGTCCTGTTTCCTGCCTCAGCTCGCCCGGACTTATGTTGGCTGATGTAATTCTTTCATTATCCATGGTATGCCTTTCGTCTGATTAAAACAGATTTTTAAGAGCTTTTTTAATGTATTCTTCGCTGGAGAGTCCCTCATCATTGATGGATGCCACAGCATTAAATGCCTCTGCCTTGGTGTATCCCAAGGCAACCAGAGCAGTTATCGCCTCGCTTCTGCTGTCGGATGAGACATCTGCAGTATCTGCCGGCGGAACATAAGCAGGTATATCTGTCTTTGCCAGCTTGTCTTTGAGCTCAAGGATTATTCTTTCTGCGGTTTTTTTGCCGATTCCGTTTGCCCTGCTTATCTCCTTGGCATCTTCAAAAGCGATAGCCCGTTTAAGCTCCGCTGCTTCCAGTGTGCTGAGAATTGACATTGCTCCTTTGGCTCCTACTCCGCTTACGGTAATGAGCCTTTCAAAGATTTCCAGATTGTCTCTGTTATGGAAGCCATACAGGCTTATATCATCTTCTTTGACTATCATTGAAGTGTATACCATTATGGTCTCCCCTTCGCCGTACCTGTATATAGGTGAGTTGGCGGGCAGAAAAATTTCAAGTCCCAGTCCCGACTGGGTCTCCACAACTATGCCGCCGTTTATATTCATGCTGTAAATGCCTTTGACATATCTTATCATTTAAAACTGCCTGCCTTTCATAATATCGCGCCGACCTGCTGAATGAGCATGGCATATTGCCGCAGCCAGCGCATCTGCCGTGTCGTCGGGTTTTGGCACTGCATCGAGATTTAACATGGTTTTCACCATGTACTGAACCTGTTTCTTGTCAGCCCGGCCGTATCCCACCAGCGCCTGCTTGATCTGCAGAGGTGTATATTCGCTAATCTTAAGATTTCCTTTGGCGCAGGCCAGAACTGCTACACCTCTTGCTTCTCCCACCAGTATTGCCGTCTTTGCGTTGTTATTAAAAAAGAGCTCCTCTATAGAAGCCTCCTGAGGCTCGTATTTATAAATGAGCTCTGTAAGTCCGTCATATAGCGTTTGCAGTCTGTCGGGCATGCTCATGGAAGCATCGGTTGTTATGGCGCCGTAATCCACCACCGTAAAGCGGTTTCCTCTGACATCTATTATTCCGTATCCAAGTATGGCATATCCCGGGTCAATCCCCAAAATCCGCATTTTTCAACCTCTCATATGCAATTTGCTTCGAAAATTATATCATACAAACATTCGTTTGTCTACTTGCAAAGAAAAAGTGGGTATGTTAAAATTTTTACATAAATAAAAATAAGCAAAGGAGCTTCTTATGCGTTATTCAAGACAAAACAAGATACTCGAACTTATCAATAATTACGAAATAGATACTCAGGAGAATCTGGCAGCCATGCTGAAGGAAAACGGATACAATGTTACCCAAGCCACAGTTTCCAGAGACATCAAGGAACTTCAGCTTGTCAAAGTGCTCTCTTCCAGCGGCAAATATAAATATGCATCCAACCGCTCAGGCGATGCGCCTGCCTCGGACAGATTCACAAAGATATTCCGTGAGACGGTAACATCTTTTGATTCTTCCGGCAACATTGTGGTGGTAAAAACTCTTTCCGGATGTGCCAATGCCGCAGGTGAAGCCATTGACAACAGTGGAATGACACATATAATAGGCAGCATTGCCGGCGACAACACTCTGTTTCTTTTGGCTGATTCCGAAGAAAGTGTTCCTCTGATTCTTGAAAAATTCAGGAGCATGCTTTATACGAGGCCGAAAAATGATTAACCATATAAGCATAAAAAATTTTGCCATCATTGAAAATACGGAAATAGATTTTCATGATGGCTTAAATATAATTACAGGGGAAACCGGTGCCGGTAAATCTATTGTAATAGAAGCCGTCAGCCTGGCTCTTGGCAGCCGTGCCGACTCTTCTTATGTTCGTACCGGCACGGAAAAGGCTGTAATTCAGCTGGCAGGTTCACTTGACGATGAGGATTTTGTAATTACAAGAGAGATTTCAGCTGCCGGCAAAAATCTATGCAGAATAAACGGAGAACTGGTCACTTTGGCTCAGGTCAACAGACTTTCTTCAAGGCTTGCCGACGTTCACGGGCAATATGACAATCAGTCACTTCTTGACCCCGATTACCACATTGTACTTCTGGATTCATATCGGCACAGTGACACTGACCTGCTGATATCTGCCGTAAAAGAAGATTTTCATCGCTACACCGCATGCCGCACCAGGCTTTCCCGCCTTCTTGCCAGCGAAAAAGAAAACGCCAGACAACTTGATTTTTACAGATTCGAATCAGAAGAGATAGATAAAGCATGCCTCACTGCCGGTGAAGATCACCAGTTGGAGCAGCGCGTCATGATTCTCCAGAACAGTGAAAAGATTTATGACTGCCTGAACAGGTCATATGCATCCATGTCCGAGAATTCGCCTTCAGTATTGGACAGCCTTTCTATGTGCAGCAGTTCCCTTGCAGAGATATCCGAATTTTCAAAGGACATCTCATCTCTCAGCGAGGAAGTCAGAGATCTGTACTACAGGGTTGAAGATGTGTGCAGCAGCCTGCGTTCACTTAAGGAGGATATCTCTTTTTCTCCTGCAGAACTGGATGAGGCTATCATGAGGCTTAACACCATAGACGGACTGAAGAAAAAATACGGAAGCACTATTGAAGAAATACTTGAATATCGCAATAACCTCTCCGTCAAGCTTAATGATGCTGAAAACTTTGATGAAGTAAAGCTGTCTCTGATGAAGCAGCTGAAAGAATACAAAACTGCTCTCAGCACCTCTTGCGCAGCTCTGACTCAGGCAAGAAAATCTAAAGCTGAGGAACTGGAATCAGCCATACAGAAAGAGCTGGAAGACCTTAACTTCAAAGATGCCAAGGTTAAAATCGCCGTTGAGCCTCTTGATGATATGACAGAAAATGGTGCGGATAAAGTTGAAATACTCATAACCACCAACAGAGGCGAACCATTGAAGCCATTATACAAAATCGTTTCCGGGGGTGAAATGTCCAGAATTATGCTGGCCTTTAAAAATATCGTAAGTTCCTATGATAATATTCCTACTCTTATCTTTGACGAGATTGATAACGGAATCAGCGGAATCACCGCCAGTATAGTAGGTAAAAAACTCAGAGAGATTTCAAAGATTCACCAGATTATATGTATTACGCATCTTCCGCAGATAGCTGCCTGTGGCGAACATAACTACAGAATTCACAAGGAAACTCACGGGGACAGCACCTGCACCGGAGTTGAAGAACTGAATTCCGACGAGAAAGTAAGAGAAATAGCTCGGCTTCTCGGTGGAACCGTCATAACCGACACTACACTTCACAGTGCAGTCGAGCTTATAGAGGCAAGCAGTACATAGCAATCTGATCACATGAATAGCAGAAGCAAAAGGAGGATGCATCTCCGCGGAATTTTCCGCCGGATCAGCATCCTCCTTTTTATCATATTTTCTTTTCTAAAAGTACAAGTTCTACGCCGGGAATACCGTTGAATTCACATGGAAGTATATCAACTTCCTCATACCCCAGTTTCTTGTAGAAACCGCGAGCATCCCTATTCCTTACATTGGTGTCTATGCGCAGGTATCTGCATCCGTTTTTAATAGCATACTGCCGGTAATACTCCTCAAATTTGCGGCCGTATCCACAGCCTTTTACATTGGTATCAATGGCCAATGTATGAAGAACCATGACCTGACTGTCAGGGACATCATATCTCCATGATGCATCCTTATATACATCCACCTGTACCTGATTCAGTATGGCAGTTCCGACAACAGTTTCTTTGCCCTGTATTTCATCTGTCTGCACGAATAAATCACCTCGCGACAATGCTGCTGACGCAGTCTCTCTCTCAGGATATATCCCTCTTATCCATCCTGTAGTTATGGCGCCTGATTCTTCCGCGCTGTGAATATGATCGTAAACAGATGCTACGGCGTCCAGATCCCGGATTGTTGCTTTTCTTATCATATGGCTTTCTCCCTTGTACTATCCGGATTTTGTCCGGAATCAGGTATCCTCTCTGACCATTTCAATATCCCAGCCTTTAAGGTCAGTATGCAGCAGATGATGCGCCTTTTCAGACATTGGTTCGCCCAGATATTCCTGGTATGTAAGCTGAACTGCCGAATTTTCATGGGAGAACCTTATTTCGTTCTTTCTGTCCAGTTCATAAAGCTGTCTGCTTCTGTCTTCCGCCAGTTCAAGACCATCTTTAAATGGCTGTCCGCCTCCGCCTACGCAGCCTCCCGGGCATGCCATAATTTCAACAAAATCATATTCTGCCTCACCGGCTCTGACTGCTTCAATGAGGTTTCTTGCATTTCCCAGTCCGCTGGCTACTGCAACCCTCAGCTCCGTTCCGTCAAGATCAAAGGTTTTTTCTCTCCAGCCCTTGTTTCCTCTGACATCTTTAAAGGCATCAGGTTCCGGATTGTTTCCCGTTGCCAGGAAATATGCGCTTCTCAAAGCTGCTTCCATTACACCGCCTGTGGTTCCGAATATCACTGCAGCACCTGATCCTTCGCCGAAAATATCGTCAAAAGGCATGTCTATCAGGTCTTCAGGGCGAATTTTATCACTCCTTACGAATCTGTCCAGTTCTCTGGTGGTAAGTACCAGATCAACATCAAATCCTTCATCATTGTAGTTGACCTGAGGAACCGTTCTCTCGTATTTCTTTGATACGCACGGCATTATTGATACCGAAAAGACTTTATCAGGATCAATACCCAGCTTGTGAGCGATATATGTTTTAGCCACCGCTCCAAACATCTGCTGAGGTGACTTGGCCGTAGAAAGGTTTTCAATCATGTCAGGGTACTGAGTCTTTGCAAATCTTACCCATCCCGGACAGCATGATGTGAACATCGGCCACTTGTGTTCATCCTTATGTGCAAGCCTGTACAGGAACTCGCTTCCCTCTTCCATTATAGTCAGGTCAGCAGAATAATTTGTATCAAACACATAGTCGATACCTATTTTTTTGAGAGCACAAACCAGCTTTCCGATGGTATTTTCTTCTTCAGGAAGTCCAAGCTGTTCTCCCCAGGCCGTTCTAACGGCCGGCGCAACCTGCGCTATTACCACCTTTTCAGGATCACCTATGGCATCATTAAGGACATCTCTGTCATCTCTTTCTCTCAATGCTCCTACCGGGCAATGTGTAATACACTGACCGCAGAGAGCACAGTCAGCTTCCTGGAAATCCAGATTATCTCTTGTTCCCACGGTGGTTCTGTGGCCTGTACCCCTCAGATCCCATACACCCAGGCTCTGAACTTTTTCGCATATCTGTATGCATCTCATGCACTTTATACATTTGGATGCATCTCTTATAAGAGGAAGCTTTGTATCCCAGCGACTCTTTTCCGCTGTGTTTTCAACAAATGGGCTTCTTATTATGCCCAGGTCATTGGCCAGTGCCTGCAGCGAGCAGTTACCGCTTTTTACGCAGCTGGTGCATTCAGACTTGTGGTCAGAGAGAATAAGCTCGACATTTATTCTCCTGATTTTTCTTAGTCTGGGACTGTTGGTCACCACTTCCATGCCTTCTCTGCACTCGGTATCGCATGCAGGGACCAGTTTATCCATTCCTTCTACTTCCACCAGACAGACACGGCATGCGCCTATCTCATTGATATCCTTAAGGAAGCAAAGATGCGGAATGTGAATGCCTATTTTTTCGGCTGCTTCCATGATTGTAGTCTTTTCAGGCACGCTGACCTGCTGTCCGTTTATGTTAAGTGTTACCATTTTGTGTCTCTACCTCCTCTGAATGAGCCGAAGCCGTGGTAATCACAGCGCAGACATCTTGATGCTTCCTGCATTGCCTCCTGGAGAGTCATTCCGTATTCTATCTCGTTAAAGTCGGTTCCTCTTACTTTTGCATAGCGCTCTTTCATTTCAACTCTTCCGCAAGGAAGTTTATCCATTATTTCAGGAAGAGGAATGTCCACATCCACCTCAATTTCATGATTGAAGCCCAGATATGAGTCTATATTGGCTGCTGCAACCTTTCCGGCTGCCACAGCGTTTATTACTGTGGAAGGTCCTGTTACACAGTCGCCTCCGGCATATGTGCCGTTTACCTTATCTACTATACTGCTCTTTCCTGCTCTGATGTTTCCTCTGAATACAGGTATTCCATACTCTTCGAAAAATCTTATATCTGTGGACTGTCCTATGGCAGATATTATTATATCGCAAGGAATCTTTTCTTCCGGCTCTGAAGAGTCAACCGGCTTCGGTCTTCCGGAGCTGTCAGCCTGTCCTGCTATCTGAGGCTTTACCCATAAAGCCTTTACTTTTCCCTGCTTATCAGTCTCTATTCTTGACGGAGCCTTCAGCTGGAGCAGACTGCATCCTTCGGCAATGGCACCGCCTATCTCATCAGGCAATGCTGTCATGTCGTCACGGCGTCTTCTATACACTATGCTTACTTCCGATGCTCCGAGTCTTTTGGCCGTTCTGGCAACATCCATGGCCACATTTCCGCCTCCGATTACGACAACGGATTTTTTCTTGAAGTTAGGCATGGCATCATCGCCTATACCTCTGAGCATCTCAACAGCAGGGATTACCCCTTTGGCGTATTCTCCCGGTATCCCTATGCTTTTAGCATTATGTGATCCTATGGAAATATATGTAGCATCATAATTATCTCTTATTTCAGCAATGGCCTCCGGAGTAGAAACATCGTAATTGAGTTTGCACTCTACGCCTGTGGAGAGTATAGCATCTATATCCCACTGAAGTCTCTCTCTCGGAAGTCTGTAGTTTGGAATTCCGTAGCGGAGCATTCCTCCAAGCTGTGCTCTCTTTTCAAATACAGTTACATCATGTCCCATGATAGACAGAAAATATGCCGCAGAAAGTCCGGATGGTCCTCCTCCTATAACTGCGATTTTCTTTCCTGTTTTATCCATTTTTTCCGGAACAGGAACGTCCCCGCAGTTATCAACAGCAAATCTTTTCAGTCCTCGGATATTGATAGGCGAATCCACCAGGGTTCTCCTGCACCTTTCTTCACATGGATGCTCGCATATCAATGCACAGACTGTAGGGAAAGGATTATCCTTTCTTATAAGTCTTACCGCATCATCATACCTGCCGGCATTAAGCAGCGCTATATATCCCGGAACATCTACTCCTGCAGGGCATCTTGCAACGCATGGCACAGGCTGAGCCTGGCTTCTGATTCTTTCCGTGCAGGTGTGTTTCTTTATGTGAGATTCAAAATCATCTCTGTATCCTTTTATTCCTCTTAGTACCATATTTGCGGCCTCTGTGCCGATGGCGCAATCAGCAGACACGCTTATGGCTTCCGCAGTACTTTCCAGAAGCTCAAGATCTTCCATGGTTGATTCGGTATCCATATTAAGGATTCCGTCGATAATAAGCTGCAGCTGCCCAAGTCCTACACGACAAGGCGTGCACTTGCCACAGCTTTGAGAATGACACAGTCTCAGAAATGATGCCGTAAGGTCTACAGGACATTGTCCCGGAGGGCTTGCTATAATTCTTCTTTCAAGATCTTTGTAAAGTCCCTCTACTGTTTTCTGGGCGACGTCCTGCGACTTGATAAAAAGTCTGTTCACTTGATTTCCTCCCTGTTTTTCTTTTTGTTTGTCAGTGCTTTAAAATCTATTTCCATCACGAAGATGCTTGCCAGCATAAGCAATGCGCCTATATACGCTTTTACAGACAACACTTCGTGTGCAAAAACAAGTGCCACTATGGCTGCAAACACCGGCTCAAGAGTAAATATAACTCCCACATGAGATGCGGTGGTGTACTGCTGAGCCACAGGCTGAAGCACAAAGGCTATTCCCGTACAGAATACGGACAGAAAGATTACCGATCCCCATACACCGGCAGTTTCCGGAAAGTGAGGGGTTTCAAATATAAATGCCAGCATGAAATTTAATATGCCTGTAAACCCCAACTGGAAAACGCCCAGAAGATATGCATCTACCTCCTCGTGGCTGACAGCTCGCTCTGTCAGAATAAGATCTACGGCATATGCCACAGCACACATGAGACAGAGCATATCACCTCTGAGGTTTTCGGTATTTATAGAAAAATCGTCTTTTAAAGTCATAAGAGCAATTCCGACAAAACACATGATTACTACCAGTGTGAGCTTGGCTCCTGCTCTTTTTCTGAAAACAAGTCTATTGATTATAGGTGTGAATATCACCGTCAGCGCGCAAAGGAATCCGGAATTGGAAAGAGAAGTATATTTGACGCCGAAAGTTGCACCCATATAAACGAACACCAGCGCCACTCCCACAAGCAGACTGTATTTAAGAGTGGTTCTGTTTACCGTAAGCACCTTCTTCCACGAAAAGATTCCTGCTATCACAAAGGCTCCAAGAAATCTGTGAGCATTAAGTGTAAAAGGATCCAGTTCTGCCAGGCTTATGTCCATTAGATAATATGAAACTCCCCAGCACATTGTCACCAGTACAAGTATGAGATCGGCTTTCACTTGTTTAGACATATTTATATCCTCCCCATGAGCAGCTCTAATGCGAGATTTTGTTCTATGAGACCTGTTTTGATATTTCTGTCCGTTTCGTAAAGCTGTACCAGAATCTCTTTTAATTTCTTTATACTGAATTTATCTGCAAATGACAGTGCCTTTTTCACTCTGTAAGGGTTCACTTTAAGAACTTCAGCCGCCTGCTGACGGCTTCCTGTCATTTCGCTTATTTCCTTAGCTTCAAGCATGAGCTCAAACTGATTTATAAGAAGTCCCAGAAGCGAATAAACTTCTCCGCCTCCTCCCAGGATATTCCCCAGCATTGACAGTGCCTTGTCTTTTTTGCCCGAAACTGCGGCATCAAGGAAATCAAACACGAATCTGTCCATATCTCCTTTGACGGTGGAGTCAATGTCCTCTTCTGTTATCGGATTTCCCCAGCAGTAGTCACACACTTTTCGGATATCATTTTCAAGATTGAAAAGCCTGTACTCCGTATCTCTGTTAAAATATCCTGTCTCATCTATAAGGTATCTGATGGTACTGCGGTCTATGTCTGCTCCGGCAGCCCTGAACCGCTTGGCTGCAAAGGCCTCCAGCTGAGTTCTGTCAAGCTTGTCGAAGGTATATGTCCTGCATCTGCTTTTCAGTTCTTTGACAAGGGGACTTCCTTCCTCCGGCTGCGCGCATGAGAATACAAGTATGGTCTGTGGATTAGGATTAGTTATGTATTCTGATATTGCTGCCAGTTCTCTTTCTCCGAACCCTTTGGCTGTCTTCTTGAGAAGAGGCTGAAAATTTCGGGCCCAGACTATTCTTTTCTCAGAAAAAACAGAAAATGTATCGCAGGCCGCAAGCAGCCCCTCAACATTTTCCTCATCTGCAGTCTTTATGAAATCCACGTCTCTCATTGTTTTTTCAACGTATTTGTCTGCCAGAGAATTGCATGCCCACTCTATAAGATATTCCTCTTCTCCACGCATGAAAACAACAGGCTCAAAGTCATCCTCTCTGAGCTGTCTGCTGAAAACCTGAAAAGCGTGTTCTTTTTTAACCTCTCTGTAAGCCATAACTACCTTTTGCTGCCTTGCGGGTGGTGTGAAAAATTATTTCATCTTCTTTGAAACTAAACCCGACAGCACCGTCTAAATCATTTCTGAATATCATTATACCTTTTTTAGAACATATTTCAATAATTTTCGAGTGAGGATGCCCGTAAATATTTTTTCCTACTTGTACAACGCAGTATTCGGGCTCCACAATATTTAAGAATTCTTCTGACGAACTGTACCTGCTCCCATGATGCCCCACTTTCAAAATATCTGCTTTGAGCTTTTCTTTTTCCTTTCCCTTATAATATTTCATCATTCTTTTTTCTCCCTCCTGATCCAGGTCTCCTGTTACAAGAATTCTGAAACGGTCGTAATACACCATGAATACCGAACTGTTTTCATTCCTGTTCTGCTGCGGATCATCATCAATATTCACCGGCCAAAGCACCTCTATTTTTAAATTTTCTGAAACTTCAAACATTTTTCCTGAAGTCAGGCTTTTTCGTATCTCACCACACATGCCTTCTGCTTTCAGTTCTTTCAGACCCTTCAGATGATCAGTATGGCTGTGAGTGGCCATAGCCATGTCGACATATGAAGTTCCGTTTTTTAAAAGATATGGCTTAAGAACTTTTTTACCTACATTATAATCTGCTCTGCCGCCACCATCTATAAAAATATCCGTCGAGCCATCTCTTATATGAATGCAGTCGCCTTGTCCCACATCCACGAACACCACAGCGTCTCCTGCGGTTTCGTCACGAAAAATAACTCCCGCCGCAATGGATGCTATAAGTAAAACAGATAAAACCGCAATGATTCTTTTTTTGTGTTTTCTGAGTCGCATGATCGTAAACTGCTCCGACATAAGAAAAAAAGCTCCCGTGTAAAACAGCAGTATGCACCATAGCGGAGGGCTTGCCACATCTTTCCCTCCGATGCCGTTCATAGTCAGAATGTCGTTTATTTTAACTGTGAAATTCAGAAGTGCCTCAGCTGCATATTCTGCCGGCATAAAGCGTATTCCAGCGCTGAAAAAAATAAAAACAAGCATTGATAAAGGTAATAAAATACTGCTGAGAAATATGACAGGAACATTAACTGCAGGCGCTGTGACAGAAATATAATTGAAGCTGTACCACTGATATGGCATAAGCCCCAGGCTGACGCTGAGAGTAACAGCGATGCCTTCCGGAATTTTGCACGGTATATGAGGCATTATGAAAGCGATGGAAGCTGCGGCAAGAAAAGACATCTGGAATCCACTTCCGAAAATTACATAAGGGTTCACCGCTATAAGAACAATCGCCATAAAACTCATAGCTGACAGTGTATCATATCTTCTGTCAGTATAGAGACTGAGCGTCTTCAGTATAAGCATTCCTCCTGCTCTTACAGCCGACGGGCTCCACATTGCCATTGCCTGATATGTGATTACAGGCATTACAGAGAATAAAAAAGAATATGCTGACTGGCGCTTTCCTGATATTTTACGTATAATACCATAAAGTATAGCTACATGCAGCCCGCTTACAGCCAGAACATGTGCAGTGCCGTTGACCCTGAAATCTTCATAGACATCTTCATCTATCAGGCTTGTATCACCGAAAAGAATTCCTGACATAATGCCCCGGAGCTCCCCGGAGAGCGATTCCGCAAAGCAGTATTTCTTTTCCTCCAAAAAACGTCCGGCCTTTGCCCATATGTTCTGAGGTTCCTCGATTATATCCGGACTGTCAGCAGTGACAATTCCTTCTATACCTTTGCTTAAAAGATATTTTCTATAATCGAAACATCCCGGATTTCCATGGGCAGGTGCAAGAGATATCTCCCCTCTGAATCTTATAATACAGCCTTGATATTTCCATGACTCATATTCAGAATTCCGGCAGGTTATAAGTACACGCCTTCCCCGGCAATCTCCATCTGAAATTTCTGCAACAAGCCGTATTTTTTCTTTTCCGGTTTCTGTACGTATCACCGATGCGATATAGTCCTGCTCTCCGGGCCATTGATCATTTATTCCTTTGCGCAGCGGCAGTCCTGCTCCGTCAATGATATACAGCAGGGCGATTAGAATTACGGTAACAAAAAAGAGCTTCCGCCTCATATCTTTCCTTTCTGAGTTTGCAGAGCCCATGTCGCTTATTTCCATTATATTCCATTTTGCTTTTTCTTTCAATATTTCATTGCCATTTTATGCTGATTTTGCTTAACTTTAATATTCATGTATGATATAATAAAAACAATTATGGCAGAAAGCGGGTGAAAATTTGAGCAATTATAAAGAACCAGACCATTTGAACAAATCAGCAAGTAATGAAACACCACATAGATCAAGGATCAAAAACAAAAAAGAGAAAATGAAAAGAAGTGAAAAAAGTGCAGCAAAGGCAGCAGCAGCAGCGGCAGGCACATCTTCTGACACAGCTGCAGCATCAGGATCCCCTTTGAAAAATATCGATAAGAAAAAAGCCTTGAAAATTGCCGTTATTGCGATCCTGGCAATAGCGCTTGCTGTAATACTTTATACCGCCGTTGTAATAATAAAAGCTCCTGACATTGAGACCGACAATATTTACAGTCTCCTGTCACAGAGTTCTGTTTTATACGACGACGATGGGAATATAATGGATACTGCTTACGGCGATCAGAACCGGACAATTGTAGAGATAGACAAAATTCCGGATCACGTAAAATATGCATTCATTGCTCTTGAAGACAAAACCTTTGAAACCCATCACGGCTTCAACATTATCAGAATTTTCGGTGCCATTAAAGATGCTCTTTTCAGTGGAGGCGGCATAAGCGGAACAAGTACGATTACACAGCAGCTGGCCAGAAATCTGTATCTTGAGGACAAAATGTATGAGCGCTCTCTGAGCCGTAAAATTACAGAAGCATATTATGCTATTATTCTGGAAAAAAAACTTAACAAGGACGAGATACTTGAAGCTTATCTCAATACAATATTTTTCGGATGCGGTTTTGGTATTCAGACTGCTTCACAGGCGTATTTTTCCAAGGATATAGAGGATGTGACACTGGCCGAAGCGGCTGCTCTGGCCTCTATGCCTCAGATGCCTTCAGAGTTTGCTCTCGTGGTCTCTGCCGATGCCAACGAAGTTTCTGATGATGACCCGAAGCTTATAATGAAAAGCGGCGATACCGCCTACCTGTGGAATGACGCATGTAAAGACAGAATGGAAACATGCCTTTATCTGATGAACCAGCAGGGTTATATTACTGACGAAGAATATGAAGAAGCACTTAAAGTTGAAATAAAGGATATAGTGAATCCTAATCTGGATGCGCTTAACACTCTTTCCAACTATTTTGCCGACTTTGCTATTGAGACTGTAATTGAAGACCTGCAGTCACAGCTGGGATACAGTGAGGAAGAAGCAATCCAGATGGTATACAACGGAGGCCTTCAGATTTATACAACTATGGATTCACAGGCTCAATCTATAATAGAGAAGGAATTCAGAAATGATGATAATTTTCCTGTTGCCACAGGTTATTCCACCGACGGATCAGGAAACATTATAGGTGACGGAGGTAATGTGCTTCTTTATGCCTATTCCTATTATATAAACTCCGATGGAAAATTTGTTCTTTCTTCCGACGAATACAAAAAGAACGATGACGGCTCCGTTACTATATATGACGGCAAACGTCTCAATATTTATGACACCATCGTCCAAGACAACAAGACTGACTACAGCGTAGAGTTCAAGAGCATGTATGTCATTGAAGACGGGCTTATTTATTCCATGGATGGCGGATATGTAAATATTCCTCAGGAGTACAAATCCAGAGACAAAGACGATAATCTTGTCATTTCAGCTGATTTCTTTAAAGACTACCCTACTTTCTTTACTGAAGAAGACGGTAAACTGTACACAGACCAGTTTACACTGAAACAGAAAGTTGTACAGCCTCAGGCTGCCATGACTATCGTAGACAACAGTACAGGACAGGTAAAGGCCATGATAGGAGGACGCAAAACTTCCGGAAGAATGCTTTTCAACCGCGCTACAACACCTCAGCAGCCGGGTTCATCTCTAAAACCGATTTCTGTATATTCAGCCGCACTTCAAAAAAGCTTTGAACTCAGCCAGAACGGTGAGAAATTCACTTTCGTTGATAACGGATTCGACAAACAGGGCGCAAAAGGATGGGGAACCTACCTGACTGCAGCCTCCATCGTAGATGATGAACCAACCACCATTAACGGAAATCGCTGGCCGGTAAACTCATACTCAGGATATGCCGGTCTATACACTTTGAGAACCGCACTTCAGCAGTCAGTAAACGTATGCGCAGTAAAGATTCTGGCTCAGGTTGGAGTTGATTACTCAGCCAACCTGGTTGAAAAGTTTGGAATCTCTACACTTTCAAGAGACAGCTCCGCTAATGACCTTAATCTGGCAGCTCTTGCAATGGGCGGCATGACCAAAGGTGTATCCACTCTGGAAATGGCCAGTGCCTACACCACTTTCGTAAATCTGGGAGTGCACAAAAGCTACAGCATATACACCAAGGTTACTACAAGATCCGGAGATCTGCTCCTTGAACCTGAAGTCAAAGAGACAAAGGTTTTGGATCCGGGTGTCGCATGGATAATGACAGATATACTTAAAACCGTTGTTTCAGAAGGCATAGGAAGTCCTGCTGCCATTTCGGGATTATCTGTGGGAGGTAAAACAGGTACTACCGATGACCAGTATGACATATGGTTCTGCGGATTTACAGCCAGCTACAGCGCTGCTTTGTGGATAGGTAATGATGTCAATATACCACTTTCATCCTATTCCAATATGGCCGCTCGGCTTTGGGGCAGAATCATGAGTCAGGTGGACGCAGCTTACGGGGGCAGCTACCCATCTGCGCCGTCCAATGTTGTACAGGTTGCTATAGATACCAAAAGTGGATTGCTTGCTACTGATGCCAGCGGAAGCCATGTAAGAAAGGAATATTTCACATCCGGTACACAGCCTACAGAAAGTGATACGGCACATAAAACTGTTGATATATGCACTGCCAGCGGATATCTGGCCACACCTTCTTGTACACGTGTAACAACAAAATCAGGAATAATGAGACCATATGTGCCAAGCAGCAGCGTAGGCGATATAGGCAGCGAACTGCCTCACTATTATTGCAATCTCCACAATCCGGACCCTGATACTTATCCGGCAGAGCCAGGAAAGAATGTTACGATAGTAGCACCACCTGCAACACCTCCTGATGACGATGAACATGAAGGTGAGGAAGATGATGATCCTTCGTCAGACAGCGGAAACGGTAACCAGAAGAAAAAAGACCAGTAAAACAATATTAAAGGGGCCTTGCAGTACAAGGTCCCTTCTTTTTACAATGATATATACTCCTTATTCTCAATTAAAGAGATTTAAAAGTTTTTACCCTTTTCGTTATATCGGAAGCTCCGAAAACTGCAGATCCGGCAACGAGTATGTCCGCACCTGCCTCTGCCAGCATACATGCATTTTCAGTTGTCACTCCTCCGTCCACTTCTATTTGGAAATCCAGTCCTCTCTCACGCCTTATTTCAGAAAGCTTTTTTATTTTCCTTAACGAAGAATTGATAAACTTCTGTCCTCCGAATCCGGGATTAACAGACATTATAAGTACCAGATCCAATTCATCAAGGATTTCTTCAAGAGTGCTCACAGGGGTTGCCGGGTTAAGTGAAACTCCCGCTTTCGCACCGAGGTTTTTGATATGTCCTATGGTTC
This sequence comes from Firmicutes bacterium UBA1702, assembly GCA_002320005.1. GTDB lineage: Bacteria > Bacillota > Clostridia > Peptostreptococcales > Anaerovoracaceae > Fimisoma. The sequence continues at coordinate 68,142 of DCJK01000024.1, read as the reverse complement.
TGTGAAGATGAGTGCAGGCTTCCTGATGCACAGTGATAAATTCTGTCCTTAATGTCATAAAATCTTCTATGTAGTCATCGGGATTTTCTATCATAAGATGTACATCAAAGTTAAGCGAAACACATTTTTCCACAGATTTCATTACAGCAGCGCCAAAGCTTATGTTGGGAACAAAATGTCCGTCCATAACATCTACATGTATCAGATCGGCTCCGCCCCTTTCAATGAGTTCCACCTGTTTTCCCAGTTGCGAAAAATCAGCTGACAAAATTGATGGTGCTAGTTTAAACATATATTTTCCTTTCTACGGCAAAAGCTTTAGTACCTGCTTCTGCTCTTCAGTTCTTCCATGTTGTACACATATGATTGGTATCGCCTATGGTTTATCTTACCTGACTTCACTGCCGCTTTTACTGCGCAATCCGGTTCTTTAAGATGATTGCAGTCATCATATCTGCAGCGGCCATCAAGTCTTTCAAACTCCGGGTAAAAATGCTTCAGTTCCGATGGTTCCATGTCGCCTATTTCAAAAGATGTGAATCCCGGTGTGTCAAATATCATTCCACCTTGCTCTATCTCAAAAATTTCAACATGTCTGGTGGTATGTTTTCCTCTCATTGTTTTTCTGCTTACATCCCCGGTCTCCATATTAGCTTCGGGATGCAGCATGTTAAGGATAGATGATTTCCCCACGCCTGAAGGACCTGCAAGGGCAGTTTTCTTGTCCTTGATAAGGGTCAAGAGATCTTCCACTCCTTCCCTTGTCTTGGTGCTCATCTGGATAACCTTATAAGCGCCATCATACACCGCCTTAAGCTCCTCCAGCTCCTTGCTACTTACCAGGTCCATTTTATTTATGCAGATGACCGGGTCAACGTTATGACGTTCCGCATTGACGAGGAATCTGTCTATAACAGGAAAGTTGGGGGCGGGTGCCTTTGCTGCAAATACCACGGCAAATACATCAATGTTAGCAATTGGCGGTCTTATGAAGCAGTTTTTTCTTGGCATAATTCTGTTTATAACACCTTTTTTATCTTCCGGTGAAATTATATCCACTTCCACCAGATCTCCTACACAGAGAGTAGTGCCGTCCTTTTTAAAAATGCCTCTCCCTTTAGCTTCTATCAGACCTTCTTCGGTTTTTACATAATAGAATCCGCCTATTCCCTTTATAATAAGGCCTTCCATAAATAAGCCCCTATCCTTCCGAAGGAGTGGTTCCCCCTCCTTCTTCGCTTTCTGATGAACTTCCTTTGCTTACAACAATATCTATAGCCGTTCCTTCTTCCAGTTCTTCTCCGGATTTGTACTGCTGGCTGGTTATGGTGTTTTTAGGATACTCATCGCTCTCTTCGTAATAGATGTTTCCTACTTTGAAACCTGCCGCAATGATTTCACTTTTAGCAGTATCCACATCTTTTCCTATCAGATATGGAACTTCCTTCATTTCCTTTCCTTTTCCATCGCTGACCTCTACATCTATGACAGTTCCCTTGTCTGCAGTGCTTCCGGCTTCTACAGTCTGTGTGATTACGGTATTTTCAGGTTTTGTGCTCTTTACCTTAACTACCATTCCCAGTTCAAAGCCGAAATCTTCAAGGTACTCTTTTGCTTCTTTGTAATCCATACCTACTATATTAGGAACAACCCCATCCTTTTTTCCAAGGCTTATATTTACGGTTATTACTTTGCCTTTGCTTACCTTTGCGCCTTTTCCCGGTGTCTGAGAAGTTATTTTTCCCTCTTCCTGATCAGGGCTGTATACCTGGTCCCCTTCTTCAACCTTTAATCCGTATTTTTCTGCTTCGATTTGTGCTTCTTCTAATGTCATTCCTTTGAAATCAGGAACTTCCACCTCATCATTGTCACCGCTGAACCAGCCCAGCATGGCTCCCGCACCTATTATTCCTGCAATTACAATTATCACAGACGCAATTATTATGAAAAGCTTCGTCTTATTTGCAGGTTTCTTTTCATCTTCACGCTTCTTTACATCTTCAGCTTCCTTTATGGCATCTGATATGTCTTCATCTTTCTTTTCAAGCTGGCTCTCAAATATGGAACTACCCATTACTTTTGTGATGAAATCTATGTTGTCCAGATCTTCTATCATTTCATCCGCTGTCTTGTATCTGTTGGACTGGTATTTGTCCGTAGCTTTTTCTATGACTTTTTCCAGCTGCGGCGGGATGCCCGGTACCTGTGATGAAACAGAAGGCATAGGATCATTTATATGCATGAGAGCAATGCTTATAGGATTGTCTCCGTCAAAAGGAACTTTTCCTGTAAGCATTTCATACAAAACAATTCCCAGAGAATAGATATCCGATCTCTCATCTACATAGGCGCCTCTTGCCTGCTCCGGCGAAAAATAGTGAACTGAACCCATTATTTTTTCACTGCCCTCGGCTATACTTGCTTTGCTTACCGCCCTAGCAATACCGAAATCTGCCAGCTTTGCGGTTCCTGTGCTTGTAATCAGAATATTATGAGGCTTAACATCCCTATGTATAATCTGATTTTTATGGGCAAGGCTAAGGGCAGATGCCACCTGCCTTGCTATACTTATAGCTTCCTTGTAATCAAGTCTTCCTTTTTCATCAATCACCTGGCTCAGAGGTTTTCCATCAATAAGTTCCATCACAATAAAGTGAATGTTACCTTCCTTGCCTACATCGTATACATTTACAATATTAGGATGCGAAAGACCAGCTGCCGCCTGCGATTCTTTACGGAAGTTTTCTACAAACTGTTCATCTTTAACGAATTCCGGTCTGAGGATCTTTATAGCCACATATCTGTTCAGGAGCCGGTCTTTTGCCTTGTAAACCACGGCCATTCCACCTTCTCCGATTTTTTCTATAATCTCATATCTTCCCAATAATAGTTTATTGCTCATCAACATCTTCCTCCGTTACCTTCAAACTTATTACCGTGATATTGTCATGTCCTCCGTTTTCATTAGCCGCAGATATCATTGCTGCACATATATCGGACATGGATGGATTTTCTTCTATGATTTTCTTCATTTCATCTTCATCCACTTCATCATAAAGTCCATCTGTACATATGATAAATACATCATCCTTTATGAAGTTTACCTGAAAAAAATCAGGCTCAACGGTTACTTCTGCGCCCAGCGCCTTTGTGATCACATTTTTTCTGTCATCCATGGCAGCCTGCTCCCGGGATATTACCCCGGCTTTCAGCAGTGTGTTTACATATGTATGGTCTTCTGTCAGCTGCAGCAGTTGCCCGTCTCTGTAAAGGTATACTCTGCTGTCTCCCACATTGGCAATGTACACCTTTCCCTCCTTCGCATATACCACTGCTACAGTAGTTGCCATTCCTTTATTTTCCTCATATCTTCTGGCTTTGTCAAAGATAACCGCATTGGCGTTATCAAGGCAATCCTGAAAATAATTGACAACAGCATACTTGTTGGTGACCTGTTTTATAGGGTGTTCAACTATGTAACCTGCAATCTCACTTACTGCGGTCCTGCTGGCGATTTCACCTGCATTCCCGCCTCCGACTCCATCTGCTACAAGATATACTTTATCGGGCAGTAAGACAAAACAGGCATCTTCATTGTTGCTTCGCTTAAGCCCTTTGTCGGATTTGAATCCTACTTCCATAAATCCTCCTTACCCTCTTTTTATCATTTTGCAGATATAAAATCCGTCTGTTTCTGCCGTAGGCATGAACTGCTTCTGCCACAGCATCTCAAAGTTTTCATTTTTATTTAAAAAGACTTCTGCCTGTTTTTCATTTTCGTTTTTGTTTATTGTACATGTGCTGTATATCATGGTTCCGCCGTTTCTTAAATATTTTGATGAGCGCTGCAGTATGTCTCTCTGAATATCTAACAGTTGGCTTATATCCTTCTGCACATTGTATTTTATTTCCGGTTTTCTTCTAATCACTCCCAGCCCTGAACACGGAACATCTGCCAGCACTCTGTCAGCCCTTCCGTCAAAATTCTCTATGCCTGTTCTGCCATCTGCTTTTTGTGTTTTTATTATAGTGATTCCAAGGCGTTCTGCCTGTTCTTCAATGAGTGAAAGCTTATGGTCATATATATCACAAGCATTTATAATACCCGTGTTGTCCATCTTCTCAGCTATTGCAGCTGTTTTTCCTCCAGGTGCTGCACATACGTCAACAACAGTCTCTCCTGCTTTTGCATCAAGATAGTCAGCTGCTAAAATCGAGGCCTGATCCTGCACTGAAAATGCGCCTTGCAGGTACTCATCTGTTGCCATGATGCCTCTGCCTTTTATGTGAATGCACCTGTCAGAGAAAGCACCTCTTTCTGTTTCAAAACCCTTTGTCCTGAGAGACGCTTCAAGGGAATCGGCGTCGGTCTTTAATAAATTTACCCTGACAGACATGGGCGCTCTGCTGCAGGAGGCCTCCATGATTTTTTCGCATATTTCGCTGCCGTATTGTTCATCCCACATTTCTATTATATCCTGAGGGAATGAATATTTTACAGAAAGATAATCTTTACGATTATTCTCATCCGGAAGCTTTATTTTTTTTATTTCTCTGATACAGTTTCTGAGAACTCCGTTTATGAATCCCTCTCTTCCGCGGCAGACTTTTTTGGCCAGTTTTACAGATTCGTTAACTGCCGCATATCCGGGAACTTCTCTGAACATTATCTGATAAAGTCCCATTCTCAGGATTGTTTTTTCCTTCAGCCTGACTTTTTCTATCCCTGAAGGGATAAAATTGTTAAGATAATAATCAAGAAATATCCGATTTGCAGTCACTCCATGAACGATTTCTCGTATGACGGCTGCTTTTTCCGTCTGAGTTTCTCCAATAAACCTGTTCAGAGCGAGATTTGAATATGAGCCGTTCTTTTCTATTTCAACAAGAACATCAAAGGCTGTCTTCCTGGAGAAATCCATCAGTCCCTTCCTCTCATGGCAAGAATTCTCAGGAGATTAGCTATGGCTACGGCAAGAGATGCCACATATGTCATTGCAGCTGCCCAAAGAACCTTTCTGGCTCCTCTTTCTTCATCCTCGGCTATTATTCCCGCAGATTCCATCTGCTGCATAGCTCGGTGGCTTGCATTAAACTCTACTGGAAGAGTCACTGCATGAAAAACGATTACTGCTACAAAGAAAATAACTCCTATATCGAAAAGCGTGTTTCCGATATAATTTCCGGCTGCCATCATGGCAATTCCTATTATTATTAGTATCCAGCTGAACCTTGATGCAAAATTTACAACAGGAACTATACCGTTTCTCAATCTCAGAGGCATATAATTCTCAGCATGCTGAATAGCATGACCTGCTTCATGGCATGCAACGCTTACTGCCGCAATGGAATCAACACCATATACGCTCTGAGACAATCTCAGAACTCTGCTCCTCGGATCATAATGATCTGTGAGATTTCCAGCAATCTGCTGTATCTCCACATCCCTGAGGCCGTTGGCATCAAGGACTCTTCTTGCAGCTTCCGCACCGGAAATCCCTCTTTCATTCCTTATTCCCGAATATCTTCTGAAATTTGAATTCACTTTTGCCTGCGCAACCATGGTAAACACTATGGCTATTAGAAAAACTATTGTTGCAACGTTATAAGGCATAATCTCTCTCCTTTCCTTATTCAAAAAAACTTCCGGCAGGCACAGAATGCCCCCTCAGGTAATCTGAAACATCCAGTCTCTTTTTCCCCGGTGCCTGCATCTCTTTTATATTTAATATCCTTCCTCCGCATGAAACTCTGATCCCTTTTTCAGAAGCTTCGATTACGCAGCCCGCAGGCATGGACGTTTTCTCATCTTCAGGAAATGCTTTCCATATCTTGATTTGTTCACCTCTGTACATGCAGAAAGCTCCGGGCCACGGATCAAACCCTCTGATAAGTCTCTCTATTTCTTCCGGGCTTTTGGAAAAGTCTATCTTTCCATCCTTCTTGGTTATCAGTCCTGCATATGTTGCTTCGCTTTCCTCCTGAGGAACTGCATTAACTTCTCCTTTTTTCATGCCCTCAAGAGTTTCAATAAGAAGTCGTCCCCCCATTTCTGCCAGTCTGTCATGAAGGCTGCTGGCATTAAGATTTCCTATCTCAGTCTGTGCTTTTGCCAGCATATCTCCTGTATCAAGACCCTGGGACATCTGCATGATAGTAACTCCGGTAACCTTTTCGCCTCTTACTATTGCCTGCTGGATAGGAGATGCTCCTCTGAGTCTTGGCAACAGCGATGCATGGACATTTACGCAGCCGAACTCAGGTAGTTCAAGGATCTCCTTAGGCAATATCTGACCGTACGCTGCCACAATTATTATATCCGGAGCAACTGTTTTCAGCCTTTCATATATTTCAAGATTTCCTCTTATCTTTTCAGGCTGAAGCACTTCTGTACCATGTTTCAGCGCCGTCTCTTTAACCGGCGTAGGTGTCACCTTTTTTCCTCTGTTCTTTGCCCTGTCCGGCTGGGTGATGACCAGTTCCACACTGTTTTCACTGTTATACAAATATTCAAGAATCACCGACGCAAAATCCGGTGTTCCCATAAACACTGTCTTCATCTTTTCCTCTTTCTGATATTTTCAGGAATTATTATTCCTCAAAATCTTCAAAGTCATCATAGGCTTCTCTGATATTTTCAGCTTTATCTATATATAAAATTCCGTCCAGATGATCATACTCGTGGCACATAACCCTGGCATCGAATCCGCTGAATTCGTACACCTGTTCCGCACCATTAATGTCCAATGCGCGGATTTTGATGTAGTCAGGTCTTTCAACAGTTCCTATCATGCCCGGAACGCTCAGGCATCCCTCGTCACCTGTCTGGCTTCCGCTCTGCTCCAGAATTTCCGGGTTAATCATGTAATATACCCTGCCGGGTTCAGGTTCGGCAATGAACATTCTGCGCATTATTCCCACCTGAGGGGCTGCTATTCCTACTCCCATCTCGGCTCTCATGGTCTCCAGCATGTCCTCCATGGTGGTTTTTATCCTTTCATTTACTTCGGTGACTTCTCTGCAATGCTTTCTTAAAATTTCATCACCTTCAGTTACAATATTTCTAAGCGCCATTTTATTCCTCCCGTTAAAAAGTGCTGTATGGATTTATGTCCAGATCCATGCTACATGCGATTCCTTCATCAATAAGCTTCTTTTTAAAGCTTTCAAGATAAAATACATATTTATTTCTTTCGCCTTTTGGACACTTTATGAGCATGTAAAGGCGTTTATCCTCACCCTTAAAGTTGACTGCCGTTCTTGGGGACAGCATCACTGCAGACTCAAGTCTCCCATATTCATTCTGCAGTTCCTGTATATATTTTCTGCAGTTTCCCAGGCATTCTGCCGCCTGTTTTTCGTCAGCTGCAGTAAAATTCACCATAATGAGGTCAGTGAAAGGCGGATAGTCCATAATTTTTCTGTTGTTTGTCTCAATGTTGTAAAATCTGTCATAATCATTACCGGCTGCACATCTTATGGCATAATTGTCCGGTTCATATGTCTGAATTACCACTTTACCCTGCTTGAGACCTCTCCCCGCTCTTCCTGCTGCCTGTGTTATCAGCTGATAAGTTCTTTCCGCAGACCTGTAATCAGGTATGTTTAGTCCCATATCTGCTGCAATTATTCCAACAAGTCCTACATTATCAAAATCCAGGCCCTTGGCAGCCAGCTGTGTACCGATAAGTATATCCGTTTTCCTTCTCCCGAAATCACCAAGTATGCGGTCAAGATCCCTTCTGGTTTTAAGGGAGTCTATGTCCAGCCTGTCGACTGAAGCATCGGGGAAATGCTTTTTAACTGCTTCCTCTACCTGCTCCGTTCCGACGCCGAAATGTCTGATGTATCGGCTGCCGCAGTCAGGGCATTTGTCAGGAAGAGGAAAAGTCCTTCCGCAGTAATGGCACACCAGCGCCGATCTTATCTTATGATAAGTAAGAGAAATGCCACATTTTGGACATTTCATAGCTTTTCCGCATTCACGGCAGGATACGAAATTAGAATACCCTCTGCGATTCTGCAGAAGTATCACCTGTCCGCCTGATTTCAGCTCCTCCTCCATGGAGGAATAGAGTTCCCTGCTGAAAATGGTTGTATTTCCTTCTTTAAGTTCCTTTCGCATATCCGCCACGCTTATCATAGGCAGCGGAGTCCTGTTGTATCTCTCTGTTAAAGTTATCAGTTTATAGATGCCCTGTCTTGCTCTGAAGTAAGAGGCAACTGATGGTGTAGCGCTTCCAAGTATCAGCACGCCCTTGTGATATACCAGTCTCTTCATGGCTATATCCACGGTGTCATATTTGGGAGTCATGTCAGCCTTATAGCTTGCCTCGTGCTCCTCGTCCATTACTATGACACCTATTTTTTCAAGAGGTGCAAACACAGCCATGCGGGCACCTATTACTATTTTAGCTTCTCCCCGTCTTATTCTGCGCCACTCATCGTGCCTTTCACGAGGGGTAAGTTTGCTGTGCAATACTGCGACATTGTTTTTCCCGAATCTCCCTGCAAAATTTTCGATAATCTGTTTTGTAAGGGATATCTCCGGTACCAGCATAATAGAGGATCTGCCCATATTCAATGCCTCTGCAATGGCTTCCATATAAACCTGTGTTTTTCCGCTGGATGTCACTCCATGTATGAGGAAGCTTTCCTGCCTGCCGCTATGTATTGCTTCTGATATAGTATCACATGCCTGCTGCTGCTCCTGAGTCAGTTTTTCAGGTTCTGTATATGATGATTCAACATCTTTATAAGGTGTCTTCTCTTTGCCCGGTCTCGGCGGCTTACCGCCGGGGATGAAGCATCTGAAGGCATCATGATATTTTATTCCATACCTCTGCTTCATCCACAGTGCGGTTTTTACCATTTCTTCTGTCAGAAAGCCTTTTTCTTTTATACAGGCTATTTCTTTTATCTTTTCCTCCGGGCAATCCGGCTTTACGGCAATTTCACAAACCACCGCCGTCTTTTCATTGTTATTCTTTCCGAAAGGAACTATCACCAGATCTCCTGTTTCAATACAGTCAGGAGCTTTATAAGTGAACAAACTGTCGGTATATTTGCTTTTGTTGTCTATTGCCGCATTTATATAAATCATAAAAATCTCTTAAAGCAGGTGAATGTTATGTGCCTCACATTCCTCTATCATCTGTTTAGGCCATACTGAAGCCTGAACCTCTCCGATATGAGCTTTTCTGAGGAAATACATGCACAATCTGCTCTGTCCTATTCCTCCGCCTATTGTATATGGCAGTCTGTCTTCCAGAACCGCTTTCTGGAATTCAAGAGATGCTCTTTCTTCACAGCCCTCTGCTTTCAGCTGTCTTGCCATGGCCTCTGCATCCACTCTGATTCCCATGGATGAAATTTCAAAAGCTCTGTCAAGAACTTCGTTCCAGAGGATTATATCACCATTCAGTTCCCAGTCATCATAGTCAGGAGATCTTCCGTCATGCTTCTGTCCCGAAGCCAGTCTGCCTCCGATTTTCATAATGAACACAGCCCCGTGCTCCTTGGTTATTGCATCTTCTCTTTCTTTAGGTGTAAGATCCGGATACATATCCTCCAGTTCCTGAGTGGTTATAAAGAAAATTTCGTTAGGTATCTCAGTCTGTATATCTCTGTAGAGTCTGTTCACATAATCTCCCAGGTTCTTAACTGCGTTGTAAATAGTGATTACGGTTTCTTTGAGATACTCTTCACATCTCTGTTCTTTTGTTATGACTTTTTCCCAGTCCCACTGATCAACATATACAGAATGAAGATTATCCAGTTCTTCATCTCTTCTGATGGCATTCATGTCGGTATATATACCATGTCCCGGTGCTATTCCGTATTTGCCCAGTGCCATTCTTTTCCATTTGGCAAGGGACTGTACAACTTCTACTTCCATTTCATCTATATCTTTGAGGGTAAAGCTTACTCTTCTTTCAACTCCGTTGAGATTGTCATTAAGTCCTGTTGAAGGATCAACAAAAAGAGGTGCGGAAACTCTTCTGAGATTAAGTCCGTAAGCCAGCTCCTGCTGGAAGTAATCTTTAATTTTTTTAATAGCTCTCTGGCTTTCCATTAAATCAATAAGTGCATCATAGTTTTCAGGTAAAATTAAGTGTGCCATAGTCATTTCCTCCGATTAGTATTTTGAAAACTCGCATCCGCAATAGTTCTGCCGGTAAAGACCGTATTCTTTTGACATCTGTATACTCCTTTGAAATCCGGCTTTTTTCTTGAAGTCCATATCCAGGAACTCCAGATTATATTTTACGCTAAGCTCCCACCCTATTGCAGATATCAGATTATAATTCTTATGGGGGCTTACCGTAAGCGTGGTTCCGAAAACAGTATTACCGGTACGGAGTGCTGCCTGGGCTGTCCGCTCCAGCCTCAGCTTGAAACATTCCGTACATCTTACACCTCCTTCCGGCTCCGACGCATATTCCGATGCCACATCATAAAATTTCTCAGGCAGATATTCACCCTCGATAAACTGTATTTTGTCTTTATCGGAAAGTTTTTCGTTGTATAGATTTATAAATTTAAGCTGCGCTTCCTTCCGCTTTTCGTATTCTTCCCTGTCGGTTATATTCGGATTATAGAAAAAAACCGTAACATTGTAATCCGGCAGAAGGCGCTCGATGCATGCAGTGCTGCAAGGACCGCAGCAGGAATGAAGGAGCAGTCTGTTTTTGCTCACCTTAAGACCTGCCTCATCCTTAACAATTATTTCAGGATCGGCTTTAGGTGCTCTTACTTCTTCCTGTGGAGTTGTCTTTTTATATGTATTCATATCTCTTACTCCTCTGCAGGCTTGCTTAAGGCAGCCAAATTTGATATCATATTATTATATCATACACTTCAAACAATTCAAAGGATTTCGCACAATATGAAGGATTTTTTTAATGAAAAAACACATTGCTTCTGCGGTGGAAAACGCTTTTTGGCAGCCGGCAGTTGGTTGAAAGAATACTTCGGACAGAAGACGATAAAACTATCCATTGACGGCGGATTTACATGCCCCAATCGTGACGGAAGCAAAGGCTTTGGCGGTTGCACCTTCTGTTCCGATACCGGTTCCGGAGAATTCGCCTCATCCATAGATGAGCAGATACGGCTCCTCTCCAAAAAGTGGCCCTCGGCTAAATATCTTGCGTATTTCCAGAATCACACCAACACATATGCCTCCGTCAGTGAACTTCGCCAAAAATACTGCGACATACTCGGCAATCCCAAAATAGAAGGTCTCGTTATAGGCACCCGCCCTGACTGTCTTTCTGATGATGTCCTGGATCTGCTGGAAGAAATAAATAAAAATCATTTTCTCTGGGTGGAACTTGGCCTTCAGACTATCCATCAGAAAACTGCCGATGAGTTCAATCGCTGCTATGATCTTTGTGAATTTGACCGTGCTGTGGATGAACTCTCAAAACGCGGAATAAGATATGTGGTACACCTTATCCTCGGCCTTCCCGATGAAACTCATGATATGATGCTGGATTCAGTTCGCTATGTGTCACAGAAGCCCGGCCTTTTTGGGATGAAGCTTCATCTGCTCAATATAGTGAAAGGCTCTGCGCTGGCCTGCACTCACGCCGATTACCTGCCTTTTTCTTCTATAGATGAATATGTCGATCTCGTGGTAAAGTGCCTGGAAATAATACCGCCCGATGTAACTATCCACCGGCTCACCGGTGATGCCCCGCGTTCCATACTCATAAGTCCACCATGGAGTTTCAACAAGCGCACTATCCTCAACAGAATAGATGAACAGCTCAGCCTTAGAGATACATGGCAAGGCAAATTCGCCTTTAAGGATCAATAAACCAAAAGAGCCCGCATGACACCTTTTTCGGTGATACAACGGGCTCATATTTTCTAAATTATCTCTTCCACGTAATGGACTTCTTCAACACTTAGTATTTCATCCATAACCACAGCATGGTTACGTTTTTTCAGCATATCCAGTTCAACTCTAAACGCTATGTCCTCTTCCAGAATTGTCTCATCTTTCCTTCTTTCAATAGATGTTATGACATAACCGCAATCTTTAATAAAGTTCAGAAAAGGTTCTACGCCTTTACGTTCAACTTCTATATATACTTCGATGGTCCTTGTATGGTTTTCAACATACCTGGCCATATAGTACATACAGTAGGTGGTTACAAATATAAGGACAAAGCACACAATTCCTGCCCATATAAAGCCTGCTCCTATGGCCATCCCCATGGTAGCCGTTACCCACAGACCTGCAGCAGTAGTCAGCCCTTTTATCTGTTTTCTGTCAGTCACAATTATAGTACCTGCGCCCAGAAAACCTATACCGCACAGAATCTGTGCCGGTATTCTTGCCATATCTGCTTCCCCTCCGCTGAGATTCCATAGATATATGCCCATTATGGTGGCAAGAGCAGAGCCAAGGCATACCAATGCAAAAGTTCTTATTCCGGCTGCATATCTCTTGTGTGCCCTTTCCATACCTACAAAACTTCCCAGCATTGTAGCAAGTATAAGTCTTATTGTCACTGATATCCAGCTCAGTTCCTCAAAAAATCCCTGTATTTCATCCAGCAAAGAACCCGTCCCCCTTTCCAGTGCTCTAATCCATCCATGACTTTGTTTTTCTGCTTTTGTTTCCCTTTGAACTTTTTCTCCGTAATGCGATGACCGCTGCCGCCAGAGCAACCGCTGTCACGCCAAGCACCGCCAGAAGAATCTTGTCAGTCATACCGATACCGGAAGGCTCATCTCCCTTGTTATCGTAATATGCTGCCAACTCTGCAAATCTCATGGCATCTTCAGCTGAAATCTGCGATGAGCTGCTGAAAGTATCATTTTCTTCATCATAGAAGAACCATTTGCCGTCGCCTGTCTCCGGATCTTTAAGCATGGCAAGCGTATATTTAAGTTCAGAATCCTTTATTACGGGAATCTCATATTCGCCATACATTGCCGATGTAATGGTGAACCCTTTGGGTACATCATTTTCGCTTATGTTTTCCGCAAGAATATATTCTTTATCTCCAACGGAAACTTTTATATCCTCCGGGATTTTCTGTTGCTCATCATCTCCTGGTTTTTCTTCTTCATCGCCGCCGCCTGTACCTTCAGTTCTGTAAATTGTTATCGTATATGTTTTGGTTGTGCCGTTCTCTGCCGTGACCGTAACAGAGCGCACATTCTTGCCCGTTTTAAGCTCTTTTGATCCGCTTACCGAAATTACTGCATTTGAATCCTGTGTGTCAGCGCTGATGGTGCATACAGTCACATCAGAGCCCACATTCACAGTATATGATGTAACCGACGGTGAAAACGAAGGCGAAAGGCTTCCCGCCGATACAGACATATATGACAGATTTGCGTTGCCGGAAACCTGGCTGGATGGATTGGTTACTGATATTGTGGTAGATCTTGTAGATACAGATGATAAAATGTCATTTCCATCTATATCATAGAGTTCACTCGTTTCTGCAGTAACTGATGTACTTCCTGTGCCTATTGCCTTAAAGGTCAATGTGCAGCCCAATGTGCTGCTTCCTCCTGAAACAAGGCTGACAGTTGTGACCCCTGCGGTTCCGTTATATACCTGCGCTGAACAGCTTTGGAACTGCAGAACCGACGTGTTGTATCTAAAAGTTGTCTTTGCAGTTCCATAAGTGACTCCACCATATGTAAAATTTACAGTTACCGTCTGCCCCACTTTATAGTTTCCCCCACCACTTATAGACGCAGTGGCAGCTGCAAAAGCAGTTTCTGTGAAAATCGATGTCACCAGCAGAATAAGCACAGCTATAAACGTAATGTATTTCTTTTTTGTCTTCATCAGTTGAGTATCCTTTTAATTTTTTATGTCATAAGAACCGACAATGTATCTCTGAACATATAATAAATCCAGTGAGTTCACCTTTCCGTCTCCGTTAATATCTGAAGCAGTAAATGAAGTGCCGCCAAGTGTCGATAACCCCACTATATGCCTTTGAATCATAAGGAGATCTAGGGAATTACACTTTCCATCTCCGCCATTATCACCCTTAACAACCACTTCCGTACTGGAAGTTGCCTTTCCGCTTCCGTCGTAAATAACAACTTTATATCCTGTTCCCACATTTCCTGAGGTCTTTTCAGTTCCCAATGAGTCTGTCACCTTCAGAGTGCATCCCTCCGGTGCGCTTATATTTGACTTGAATGTTGAAACCGGTGTAGCAAAACCTACTCCCGTAATATATGTTCCCACATTGTAGACACTGCTTACAGGTTTGTTTCCGGAAAGAGCCTTTTCCCTGGCAATGGTAATGGTATATGTTTTGGAAATTCCGCTGGTGGCCGTTACAACCACCTTAGCCTCCGTTATATCTCCCGTCAGGGCTATGTTTCCGCTTCCTGATACCTTTGAACCTGAATCGTTGCATACAGCATTTATTTTTACTGCAGTCGTGCCTGCAGGAACTGCCAGTTCGTAATCATAGCTGTACATGCTGAAAGCCGGTACAAGGTTATATCCGTCAACTGACAGCGATTTAAGGAAATAGTCATTGCTTCCGCTTCCCGGTACTGCACACGCCGCTGCAGGCATATTTTTATAGACAGGTATATAGAAAGTTATGGCGCTGCTGCTGCCATAGCCGTCAGCCAGGTTACTTGCTTCCTGAGAAGCTCCGGCAACATTGGTCATATACTGGTGGGTAGCTACACTGCCAAGTCCGTTCATTACATTGAACTTTTTGAGATAAAGGGTATTCTGATTGTTATTTATATAATTGCTTGCGTAATGCAGCGCTCCTCCAATTATGGACTTTATTCTGGTATTCCACGGGCGCCCGTAGGATCCGCTTTCGCTGGCATAAAGGAGACCGTACTCTACCGCATCATAGCTTCCGCTGGCATAAGCACGCACATTGAAGAAATTATAATATCCTTCAAATCCCGGAACAGTGCCCGAAATGCTGCCGCCTCTGCCGTCTCTTCCCTGTTCCACGAGAATCATTGATGCCAGCACATAAGGGTTTACGTCGGACTGCCGGCCTGCATATATCAGTGCATCCGAATAAGTGTCATATCCGGCTTCCGGGAATTTATTCGCAAGAAATGTACCTGCCACAAGTTCCTGAAGTCCGGCCCGTGTCTGTGTCAGACTGTCATAGGAATGACTCATAAACTGGAAGATTGCTCCTTCTTTAAGGAAATTTCTTGGGTCCATATAATATTGAATAATTCCCGATGATGCAGCAACCCATCCTCCGCTGTCGAAAATCTCATACTCTCCGGTGGAAGGGTCATAAGCACCATAATCTCTGGATTTCCAAGAATCAGGAGAACTCTTGTGAACCAGGTTTACACCTACTTTACTCTCTTTCTCAATCACATTGTTCCAGTCCAGTCCTGTCTGATGTGCTTTGAAAACCCACTGCGGATGAGCGGCATGAAGCTGTCTCAGATATTCTTTGTAACTTTCCGGAAAACCCTGCGCTGCAAGTTCTTCTTCAAAGTCACCGTCATATACATATTCAGGACTTTCACTAAGCACAAGATAATCAGAATGGGCATACCCCTGCTGTCCATTATAGCTTATCTTGTACCATATTCCGCTGGCTTCAATGACATCTACCACTGCTCTGTTCTCAAGAACATATAATATACTGTAATCAGTTCCCGGACCGCTTCTGACATTCAGACCGTCACTGCTGTCTACCATAGCTGTTGTTGCAGCCGCAGCCTTATCCGAAAGTGCAAAAGCCGCCGAAAAAATCATAAAAAGCGTTATTGCCATAACTATTAAATTTTTACCGCGTATTGTTCCTTCCAATTTGTTCCCTCTTGTCCCATGTCTGCAGGAATTATTTATTTTCACCCAGCCTGCCGTCGTTATAATGTTTACGGCAAAGGGATACATACATATCATTGCCGCCTATCACTACCTGTTCGCCCTGCTTTACTATCTGCCCGTCGACAACACGTGCAACCATTGTAGCTTTACGTCCGCACCAGCATATGGTCTTAATCTCTTCAATTTTGTCTGCATAAATCAGCATATAATACGACCCCTCGAAGAGCTCATTCCGGAAATCGTTCTTGAGACCGTAAGCCAGTACAGGCACTTCGCAGCTGTCCACAATTTCAACAAGTTCCTGCACATGATGTTTTTTAAGGAACTGGCATTCATCTATGAGGACACAGTCAATTTTGTGCTTTTCGTTTTCTCTCATGTACAGTTCCAGAATATTTGTATCGTCATTTACAACTATAGCTTCCCTCTGTACGCCTATTCTTGATGTGATTACACCAATTCCGTATCTGTCATCCACCGCCGGAATAAGAGTCAGAACATTTTTGCCTCTCTCCTCATAATTATACGCCACTTTTATTAGCTCTATGGATTTACCGGCGTTCATGGTACTGTATCTGTAGTATAGCTGAGCCATTGTTTCCTCCCAAATTTTTTATACATTTACATTTTACCTTAAACCCCTCTGAAAATCAATGAATATAACAAATTTCGACTAAAAAACCTATGCTCCGTTACGCGGTTATTTAACAAAAAACGGTTTAAAACAGGCCGGTTTTATGTTATTCTTTTTATATGAAAATTCACTTAGAAGGAGTATTTATGGAAGCTATTTTTATACTGATACTTAAATGCCTGCTGCTGGGCATAATATGGGCTGCACTTCTCATCCCCATACTCTTCAACCGAGGCGGCTGGCTTAAATACCTTGTAACTGTACTTGTAACTGCTTTGATATGTTTTCTGCTGAGAGGCTTTGCAGGGATAATAAACAGAATGACGCTTATTGCACTTATCACCCTGGTGATATCCTGGATAACTTCTATGGCGGTTTTTGATAAGGAGTCAAAGGTAAAATCGAAAGTGATTTCCTTTTCCTGCGTAATGGCAGCCTTTGCATACCTTATCTCAAATTTTATTTCATTCGGCATACTTTAAACATGGAGGGTATCAATGAAAAAGAAAGTAACTACGGCTCTGCTATCCGCATTTATGGTATTTTTCCTCGCTTCCTGCTCGTCCTCAGGTGATTCAGAGGCATTTAGCAAAGGCATTGAAAGTTATAACTCCAGAGACTACGAAGCTGCTATCGAAAGCTTTCAGAAAGCATGCGATGCAGGCCCTTCAGATGACTACACAATGTCGGATATTTACTCCTGTCTGGGCAATTCTTACCTGGCTTCCGGAAATATGGACAAGGCTCTTGAAAACTACAACTCTGCACTTCAGGAAGATCCTGAAAATGTCAGAAACTACACTAACCTGGCCATAGCATACAGGCAGAATGGCGACAATGAATCAGCAAAAGAACTTTACGAAGAGGCTCTTAAGATAGATCCTGAATATCCGGAACTCAACTCAAGTCTGGGCTCCCTTTATCTGCTTGAAGGCGACTACGAAAAATCCATCGAGTATTTTGAAAAAGCAATAAAACTGGATCCTGAACTGTCTGTCGCCTACGGAAATGCGGCGCTTGCATATGCCAAGACCGGAGATTTTGAGAATGCAGATAAATATCTGAATCTATCCATCGAAAAAGGTTATTCCAATGCAGAAACCATACGTGACATGATAGATTCCGAAAGGAACTGACACAAAATCAGAAATATGACAAAAAGGCAAGAGTCTTAAATAAGGACTTTTGCCTTTTTAAATGCATTTTTTCAAACAAACAAAAGTAAAAGACACCCACCGAATATTTAAATTACAGCGAGTGTCAGTATAAATAATGGTGCCCAGATCCGGAATCGAACCAGAGACACGGGGATTTTCAGTCCCCTGCTCTACCTACTGAGCTATCTGGGCATACATTATCTGCTATTTAATTAAGTGGTGGGCCTTCAGGGACTTGAACCCGGGACCTGCCGGTTATGAGCCGGATGCTCTGACCAACTGAGCTAAAGGCCCACATCAAAGAAATATGGTCGGGGTGGCAGGATTTGAACCCGCGGCCCACTGGTCCCAAACCAGTTGCGCTACCAAACTGCGCTACACCCCGGTATTGAATTTGGCAGGGGCAGAAGGACTCGAACCCTCGACACGTGGTTTTGGAGACCACTGCTCTACCAACTGAGCTATACCCCTATATATGGCGGAGAAGATGGGATTCGAACCCATGCGGCCCGTAATCGAACCCTAACGGTTTAGCAAACCGTCCTCTTCAGCCACTTGAGTACTTCTCCAGGCTAAACAATATGGCGGAGAGGGTGGGATTCGAACCCACGGCCCCTTTCGGAGTCACTGGTTTTCAAGACCAGCTCCTTAAACCACTCGGACACCTCTCCATGTCCGATACTTGCTAATCGCCGCGGTATGTTGATGGTGACCCATCGGAGATTCGAACTCCGGACACCTTGATTAAAAGTCAAGTGCTCTGCCGACTGAGCTAATGGGTCACGCGTGGCTGGGGTAGCAAGATTCGAACTTACGAATGCTGGGATCAAAACCCAGTGCCTTACCGCTTGGCGATACCCCAAAAAAATTTGGTGAGCCCACAGGGATTCGAACCCCGGACACACGGCTTAGAAGGCCGTTGCTCTATCCAGCTGAGCTATGAGCCCACAAAATAGTGGAGCGGATGATGAGAATCGAACTCACGCCATCAGCTTGGAAGGCTGAGGTTCTACCATTGAACTACATCCGCATGATATAAATTGGAGCGGAAGACGAGATTCGAACTCGCGACCCTCGCCTTGGCAAGGCGATGCTCTACCCCTGAGCCACTTCCGCACACATATAAAGTTATTGAATAGATGGTCGAGGGAGATGGATTCGAACCATCGAAAGCTCAGCTAACGGATTTACAGTCCGCCCCCTTTGGCCACTCGGGAATCCCTCGACAAATAATGGAGCTGGTGGAGGGAATCGAACCCCCAACCTGCTGATTACAAATCAGCTGCTCTACCGTTGAGCCACACCAGCGAAGGAACTGTTAAAAAAAGTTGGCGACCTGGAACGGGCTCGAACCGTCGACCTCCAGCGTGACAGGCTGGCATTCTAACCAACTGAACTACCAGGCCATCTTGTGGTGGGCGCTATAGGGCTCGAACCTATGACCCCCTGCTTGTAAGGCAGGTGCTCTCCCAGCTGAGCTAAGCGCCCTCACGTCCATTAAACTGCTCGACACATTTATTAAATATACATTATCAAGCCACGATTGTCAAGGACTTTTTTAACTTTTTTTAACTTTTTCTTCTCGTCGTTTTTAGGTTTAACAACGAGCCGAAACATATATTAGCATAACTGAAAACTTATGTCAACGGTAAAATCGAAATTATTCTTTTTTCTTCTTTCTTTAGGATTGCTTTTCCGCCTGTGGCGTTATTGATGGCTGATTTTACCGTTTCTTCTTTTTCAGGATCGCAGTTCACAGACACTTGAACCATGTCCGTATAAATAACATCACCTATATTGAAATCATTTCCTGCCATTTTCTGAACTTTTGAAAGATGCGTATATTCCAGGCAATATGTAAGGCACAGCTGCTGGGCCACATCACATACACCTGCGGCATCTATTCCCAGTTTAGCGCTGGATGTATAAGCCCGGACGAGACCACCCGTCCCAAGTTTTATCCCGCCGAAGTATCTTGTTACTACTATCACGACATTTGTTATGCCTGCGGCCACCAGCATCTTTACTATGGGCGCTCCTGAAGTTCCCTGAGGTTCTCCATCATCAGATGCCCACTGTATCTGCATTTTATCACCCAGAACCATGGCCGGCACATTGTGAGTTGCATCCCGGTGCTTTCCGCGTATTTCTGCTATGAATGCTTCGGCCTCTTCCCTTGTTTCTACCGGTTTGACATACGTTATAAACCTGGATTTTTCAATTACCTGCTCTGCAGAGGCTTCCCCGGCGACAGTACTATAAAGCTTCATACTTTTTCAACCTCCTGTAATCTGCCTCCTTCAGCTCTGCTTCAAAATAAGTTCCGTTTTCTTTGTAATCCATATTTGTTACCGTCGCCTCACTGCACAGATATGATGAAATGTCACCTCTGTCATATGGAATAAGCAGTTTTGCCTTTACATAATTTCCAAAAAGCCTCGACTCAATCATATGCAGAAGCTGGTTAATGTTTTCACCTGTCTTCGCTGATATTTCAATGTTTTCACATCCGGCAGGACATATTATGTCATCGTGAGGCAGATCACATTTGTTATACACCATGATCTTTTCTTTATCTCCTGCACCTATTTCTTCAAGCACACGATCTGTAACCTCTATGTGAAAATCATGGTTTTCGTAGGAGGAGTCCACTACATGAAGAAGCAGATCTGCATAGGTCACCTCTTCCAGAGTGGCCTTAAAAGCTTCCACCAGAGAATGAGGCAGTTTGCTTACAAATCCTACGGTATCTATCAGAATAAACTGCCTGCCGCTCTGAGAAGTAACATTACGCTGCTGAACATCAAGAGTAGCAAAAAGCATATCACGTTCAAGAACCGACTTGTCTTCCTTTTCAGATACTGTCAGAAGCCGGTTCATAAGCGCAGATTTTCCCGAATTGGTATACCCCACAAGAGCCGCCACAGGAACCTTGTTTTTTTCCCTCTTTGCGCGCTGAGTATTTCTTGTGTTTTTAAACTGAGAAAGTTCTTCTTTTATGTCATTCATTCGACGCTCGATGTGTCGTCTGTCAGTTTCCAGTTTCTTTTCTCCGGGACCCCTTGTTCCTATACCGCCTCCCAGTCTTGACAGAGATTTACCGAAGCCTGTAAGCCTTGGAAGTCTGTATTTAAGCTGCGCCAGTTCCACCTGAAGCTTTCCTTCCCGGGAAGAGGCTCTCGATGCAAATATGTCAAGAATCAATATGGTTCTGTCAATTACCCTTACTCCAAGAGCATCTTCCAGATTTCTCAGCTGCATTCCTGTGAGTTCTTCATTAAAGATAACCATATCTGCTTCCATGTTTTTCACTGCTTCTGACAGTTCCTCGACCTTTCCCTTCCCTATCAGCGTTGCAGTATTGGGCTTTTCCAGTTTCTGCACCATGTGAGCCAGGACCTGAGCTCCGGCAGCTTGCGCCAGTCCCTCAAGCTCCTCCATAGAATATGAAATATCCTGATTTTTTTCCAGACCAACCAGTATGGTCTTGTATTGATCCTCTCTGAGGACTTCGTTGTTTTCATTAAATCTAACCATAGTTTTACTTTATCACAAGTTCTATTCAATTGCATCTAAAATATTTTCTTCAGGCACCATTACATAGTTATCAGGCACTTTTCCTACTATTACCGCTTCGGCAATAATGACCTTTCTTTTAATTTCTGATATTTTATCTGTAAAAGGCGCTACTATCCGCACCTGACTTTTTATGGTGCAATATACATAGTATCTTGTCTGATTTATCCCTTCCGTTTCAAATTCCGTTTCACACTGAAATTTAGTAAGGCTTACAGGATGAACCTTAACGGTTACATAAAACGGCAGTTGAGACATAATTCTGCTGCCTGTTATTGCTCCCAGATTCACCTTTATTTCCTCGATATCCGACAAATCGTAATTTTCCTTTACTTTAGTGGAAAAAGACAGTACAAGCTTGTTTATGAGCCTCGAATTAGGCTCCAGGTACTGTATATTGCCCTCCGCGTCTCTTTCAATATTCAGAAGAGGTTCTCCCAGGCTTTCATCATAAAACCCTTCCATAAGGCTGGAATTTATTTTCATAGCCACAGCATTTACAGCCACCTGCTGAGCCACATGCTCTATGCTTTCACCGAAAGCGTCTTTTATAAGCAGTATTGTGCCCGAAATGACAAGTCCGATTCCTATAAGAATTACTGCAATCCTGCGCATAAAAATACCCCCTCGGTATAATATGCTTACCGCGGGGATAATGTTAAACTTAATGTTTTATTTTAGTCGTTCTCTCAGACATGGATTGAGGATTTTTATTCTCGTCCCCTTCATACCCATAGACCGAGTTTCTACAACTCCGGCACTTTCCAGCTTGCGCAGAGCATTTACCGTCAGGGAAACCGTCATTCCGTATTTTTCGGCTATCTTGCTGGTAACTATTGTCCCTGTATCACCTTCAAACTCACCCATCATGTTACATACAGCTTCTTTTTCGGAAAAGGACAGTGAAGCCAGGGCAATATCCACCGCGGCTTTTTTTCTTAGTTCTTCTTCTCTGGCAAGTCTGTTGTTTCTCTGAATTTCCAGACCGATGACTGCGGCGCCGTATTCGCATAATGCAATGTCCTCTTCATCAAACTCCGGAGAATATCTTGCCAGTATAAGAGTTCCAAGCCTCTCGCCTCCGCAAAAGGCCGGAATCACACAATGATATTTTCCTGCCATTGTGTAATCCTCTCCCAGAAGATCAGTTGCCTCTTTTCCCCGCAGGTTTGCCACAGTGCTCTCTATTTTCATGAACCGGCTGTTATGAGCCTCCGTCAGCTTTTCTCCGCCCTTTTCATCTGTGACTGTTGATGTATCTTCGGCATTTATATATCCGGCTCCCAGGACATTTCCTCCGGCATCGGTGATGTACACGTTGGCATTTATCACCTCACTCAATATCTTTCCCAGTTCATCGTATGAAAACATACCTGCGGTGCTCTCCGTAAGCACCCGGTTAAGTCTGCGTATTTTGCTTAATATTCTATCCGACATAACTTATTCCCCTGCCGACTGTCCAATGGACCATTACAGAATGAATCTGTCCAGATCCTCCTTGTGTATGGTCTCTTTAAACTTGTCTTTTACATACTCTTCATCGATGACTATTTTCTCTTCTTCCATTTCCGGGATGTTGAAGGAAATGTCTTCAAGAAGTTTTTCAAGAATTGTATGGAGTCTTCTTGCACCGATGTTTTCAGTCTGTTCATTCATGAGATAAGAAATTGTTGCAATTTCTTCTATGGAATCATCAGTAAATTCCACTTCTATTCCTTCTGTTTCCAGGAGCGCTTTATGCTGCTTTATCAGCGCATTCTCAGGCACAGTAAGAATGTTTACAAAATCTTCTTTTGTTAGGCTTTCCAGCTCGACTCTTATAGGAAAACGTCCCTGCAGTTCAGGTATCAGATCCGTAGGCTTGGCCGTATGGAACGCACCGGCACCTATAAAGAGAATATGATCAGTCTTTACAGGTCCGTATTTGGTGTTTATCACACTTCCCTCAACTATAGGCAGTATATCTCTCTGCACGCCTTCTCTTGACACATCCGCACCGGAGGTCATTCTTGAGCCTGATGCGATTTTGTCTATTTCATCAATAAAGATTATTCCGTTCTGCTCGGCATTTTCAATGGCTTCATCTGTTACCACATCCATGTCTATAAGCTTCTGGGCTTCCTGTTCTCTGAGAATCTTGCGGGCGTCTTTAACTTTGCAGTTCTTTTTTTTGGTTTTTTCCGGCATCATATTTCCGAAAATGTTTCCTATAGCTATGGACATTCCTTCGTTGCTCATATCCAGCTGATTTCCCTTAGGCGCATCCAGTACTTCGATTTCAATATACTGTTCTTCCAGAAGGCCCTGGCGGAGCTGTTCTCTGACCTGTTCTCTGGCCATCTCAACATCCATATCCTCTTTGGAAGGCTCGGCCTCTTTTGCCGCCTGGCTTTCCAGATACTGCTGTTTCTGGCTCTGATATCCTCCGCTGTTCATAATAAAATCAAAGGGACTTTTGCTCTGGCTTGCAGACTTTTTCTTTTTGCCCGGTATTATTGCTTCCACCAGTTTTTCTTCAACAATTTTATCTGCAATGGAATATTTTTCTTCCAGCTTTTTCTGCTTGGTTACTCTCATGGAAGCTTCCACCAGATCTCTGACCATCGAATCAACGTCGCGACCCACATATCCCACCTCGGTAAATTTGGTTGCTTCAACTTTTACAAAAGGAGCATCCATAAGTTTAGCCAGCCTTCTGGCGATTTCGGTTTTTCCGCAGCCGGTAGGTCCCATCATAAGTATGTTTTTGGGAGTGATCTCCTCTCTCATCTCATCAGGCAGCAGGCTTCTTCTATATCTGTTTCTCAAAGCGATTGCAACAGATTTCTTTGCCTCGTCCTGGCCGATTATATATTTATCCAATTCAGCCACTATTTCCTTTGGCGTCATGCTGTATAACTTGCTTGCCATTTCTTTTCCCCCTCTTCTTACAGTTTCTCCACAGAAATGTTATTATTAGTGTAAACGCATATGGAAGAAGCAATCTCCAGAGACTTCCTTACAATTGTCTCCGCGTCAAGATCGGTGTTATTATAGAGGGCATTGGCTGCCGCATATGCATAGTTTCCGCCGGAGCCGATTGCCACAAAATTCTGATCCGGCTCTATTACCTCTCCGGTTCCCGAAATTACCAGCATACTGTCCTTGTCAGCCACTATCATCAGCGCATCCAGATTTCTCATTCCCTTGTCAGAACGCCAAAGCTGAGCCAGGTCAACTGCTGCTCTTTTTAGATTTCCGGAATGCTCTTCCATTTTGTTTTCAAATTTTTCCGTAAGAGAAAAAGCATCTGCAACTGAACCTGCAAAACCGGACACAACAGAATTCTTGTAAATTTTCCTTACTTTCTTTGCACCATTTTTCATTATTGCGGTTTCTCCCATGGTCACCTGACCATCTCCGCCAATGCAGATGTCATCAGGACCTCTTCTTACTGCACAAATTGTGGTTGCATGAAATTGTACCATTTTATTACCTCCCAATCTTACTCTTTATACCCACATTTATCGTTTGAACAAACGTATTCGGCATCTCTTGTCTTTTTTTCCAGAAGCAGTGAACCGCATTCAGGACACTTTTTATCCACAGGCTTATACCAGTATGCTCTGGTACACGAAGGATAATTGCTGCATCCATAAAAAATTTTCCCTGATTTTCCTCGTTTTACAACGATATCTCCTCCGCAGTCAGGACATACGACACCTGTCTTTTTCACAATAGGCCGTGTATTTTTGCACTCCGGATACCCGCTGCAGGCCAGAAACTCACCAAATCTGCCTGACTTTATTACCATTGGTCGTCCGCAGATATTGCACTTCTCGTCTGTTGCCTGGTCTTCAAGCTTAACCTTTTCTATGGCCTTATCAGCAACATCCAGCTCCTCTTTAAGGGTTCCGTAAAAGTCTCTTACTATCTCTTTCCAGTTTAAGTCTTTTACTTCAACATCGTCAAGTTTATCTTCCATGTCGGCGGTAAATCCGGTATCTACTATTTCTTTGAAATATTCTTCCATAAGCTCCGTCACCACGAATCCAAGTTCAGTAGGAACAAGAGTTTTTTTCTGCCGTGTGACATACTTTCTTTCTGTCAGGGTGGCAATTATAGGCGCATAAGTGCTTGGGCGTCCTATATTTTTTTCTTCCAGATCTTTTACCAGGCTGGCTTCTGTGAATCTTGAAGGTGGCTCTGTGAATTTCTGTTCTCCTGATGTGTTTAAGGCTTCAAGCTCTTCTCCTTCTTCAAGAGGAGGAAGAATCTTGTCCTTGTCTTCCTCAATGTTAGAGGAATATATTTTCTGATAACCTTCAAACAGAAGTCTGGAGCCTTGAGCTCTGAGAGTATAATCTCCATTGTTTACAGAAACCTGCACAGATTCAAATCTGGCAGCCGCCATTCTGCTGGCCAGAAACCTTGTCCATATAAGTTTATAAAGCGCATACTGGTCCTTTGTCAGTGATTCTTTTATGCTCTCGGGATCAAGCCTCAGGTTACTTGGTCTTATGGCCTCATGGGCATCCTGAATATCCTTTTTCCTGTTGGAAAAAGCATTGTCTGAAGCGTATTGCGGACCGAATTTTTCTGTTATATATTCTTTTGCGACTGCCTTGGCTTCTTCTGAAATTCTTACAGAGTCAGTTCTGATGTAGGTCACAAGACCCAATATGCCATGACCCTTCACCTCTACACCTTCATAAAGCTGCTGAGCTATCATCATGGTTTTTTTGGTTGTGAATCCCAGCTTATTGGCTGCATCCTGCTGCAGACTGCTTGTGGTAAAAGGTGCAAACGGCTTGCGGCTTCTCTCTTTGTTTGTAATCTGTCCCACTTTGTATTTGCCGGCATTGAGATTTCTTATAATATTGTCTGCTTCTTCCTTATTGGATACGGAAATCTTTTTCCCCTTATATTCTGTGAGCTTTGCATCAAAACCTCTGCCTTTTTTAAAGTGTCCATATATATTCCAGTATTCTTTCGGGATAAAGTCTTTTATCTGATTCTCGCGGTCGCATATTATCTTAAGAGCGGCAGACTGAACTCTTCCTGCAGAAAGACCTCTGCGGACCTTTCTCCATAAAAGGGGGCTTATCTGATATCCAACAAGCCTGTCAAGGACTCTCCTTGCCTGCTGCGCATCCACCAACTTCAGATCTATAGGTCGGGGATGCTTTACCGCATTCTTTATGGTTTCTTTTGTAATCTCGTTAAATACTATTCTGCAGTCAGATGCAGGGTCTATTCCCAGAAGGTACGCCAGATGCCATGAAATGGCTTCTCCCTCACGGTCAGGGTCGGTAGCCAGATAGATTTTTCCGGCCTGTTTTGCTTCTTTTTTCAGTTCCTTTATCAGATCTCCCTTTCCTCGTATAGGAATATATTCCGGCTCAAAATCGTTTTCTATATCTATTCCCAGCTTGCTCTTAGGCAGATCTCTGATATGTCCCACAGAGGCCATAACCTTATATGATGATCCCAGATACTTGCCTATAGTCTTGGCCTTTGACGGCGATTCAACTATTACCAGAGTCTTTTTTCTGGCTGTTTTTGCTTTGGCAGCTTCTTTTTTTACTTTTGTTGCCATTTTTCCTCCTGACTTATATTCAATTTCCTTATGGGAAAGTCCTTTTCTTTCTATAAACAATTATAATAGTGCTTTTTTCATAATTTTGCAATATAAATTTTTCCACAGCTATATGATAACAGCCCTTTCATCTCCATGGCAGTAACTATACCGCTGACCTCAAAGGCAGTTTTGCCGGTATCAAAGCATATTTGATCTATTCCTGCTTCTCCTCTTTTGAGAAGTGCCTTGTACACTGTCCTTTCGTCTTCACCCATAACCGGTATGCATTCATCTGCCGCTTCAGGCTGAATACCCAGGCATCTGAGAACATCATCCGTATCGGTGACTATTGCAGCACCATCCGCTATCAGTTTGTTGCACCCGATGCTGTATGGACTGTTGATATTTCCCGGTACAGCCATCACCTCTTTCCCCAGTTCTGCAGCTTTTAAAGCTGTTATCAGCGCTCCGCTTTTCAGACCTGCCTCTGCTACAATAACCGCCTGGGACAATGCTGCTATTATCCTGTTTCTTCTGGGGAAATGCCATTTTCTGGGTTTTGTCCCGGGTGGATACTCCGAAATCACAAGTCCGTAGCGACATATCTTGTCGTATATATTCCTGTTGGACAATGGATAACATATATCCGGACCGCTTCCAAGTACAGCTATGGTTTCTCCTCCTTTTTTCATGGCTCCCATATGAGCAAAGGCATCCGTGCCTTCTGCCATGCCGCTTACCGTCACAATTCCTGCTTCTGCCAGTACAGCCGCAATCTTTGTAGCTGTCTGTCTGCCGTATTCACTGCACTTTCTGGCACCTACCACTGCGGCAGCCGGCTTGTCCAGCAGCTCTGTCTTCCCGATGCAGTACAGACTTTCGGGGCCGTCATCCATATGCTCCAGCATCCATGGAAAATTTGCGTCGCCTTTTTTTATTATTTTAATATTATTACCATCTGCCATAATTATTCCACCTCTCCTATTCTTTCTTAAGAAATCTTGTGTAGTGAAAGGCAGCTGTAAGATGTTCCATCCGCACATCCGGAGATTCTCTCATATCTGCCATGGTCCTTGCAACTTTCAGGAGTTTATAATATCTCCTGGTACTTACACCATGATCAATGTATATTTCCCGCATAAATCCTGCCTCCCGGTTTCCAAGCCGGCAGAATTCCTCTGTCAGACTGTCCGGCATTTTGGCATTACACCGGAAAGCACAGCCCTTGAAACGTTCTTCCTGCATATTCCTGGCTGTTTCCACCCAGCTTTTCATCTCTGCTGTGGAAATGGATTTTCTGTCCATCAGACGTTCATAATCAACCCTGCTGATCTCTGTACAAATATCTATCCTGTCGGACATGGGCCCCGAAAGATGGCTTCTATAGGATCGTATTTTTGAAGCCGAACATGTGCATGTACGCTCCGGATCTCCCAGATAACCGCATCTGCATGGATTTGACGCTCCGGCAAATATAAAATCTGCAGGGAATACTACGCTTCCTTCTTTTCTTACAATATGCACCTTCTTTTCTTCCATGGGTTCCCTAAGCGCTTCAATAATCTCCTGAGGAATTTCCAGCATTTCATCCATAAAAAGGATTCCGTTATGGGCAAAAGATATCTCTCCCGGCAGCGGAATTCTTCCGCCTCCTGTCAGAGCAGCCCTGGATATATTTCGCGTAACGTATCGGAAAGGTCTTTTCATTTTGCTGCAACAGTCTTCACCCGTCATGCCTGCACAAGAATATATCTTAAAGGTTTCAATCTGCTCAGCCGCTGTCATGGGAGGCAGAATTCCCGGTATGCGTTTTGCCATCATGGTCTTGCCTGTGCCGGGCGGCCCTATCATCAGCAGACTGTGACCTCCGGCTGCTGCAGCAGCTATTGCCTCTTTTGCTTCTTCATGACCTTTTACGTCTGAAAAATCAATGTCTGCAGTGTCTCCGGCATCTTCATTTTTCTCATGGGACCTGTCATAAGCCTTTATATGTCGTCCCCTTATGTGGTCTGCCACCTGTGACAGTGAGCGTGCAGGTATGAGACTTATACCCGTATTTTGTGTAAGTATGCTGCACTCTCTGCAATTCCGGTATGACATGATTATTTCGTTTATTTTGCCTTTTTCCTGATCTATAATTCCTGCAGTAATTGCAAAAGCAGTCTTTACAGGCATCACTTCACCATCCAGAGACAATTCTCCTATGAAAATCCTATGGGAATCGTCTTTTTCTGCCTTTATTTCTCCTGTGGCCCTAAGTAATCCTACAGCCATTCCAAGATCAAAATGGCTTCCTCTTTTGTGCATATATGCCGGCATAAGATTCACGGTTATTCTGTTTTTGGGGTAAGTAAAACCGCTGTTTATTATGGCACGTTTTATTCTTTCAGTAGATTCTTTCACAGAGGTATCTGCCAGACCTATAATGTTAAAATACGGAAGCCCCGAACTTATATCTGTGTCTATATCCACTAACACACTCTCAAGCCCGCTGAGTGCCGCAGTTCTGGTTTTTGCAAGCATTCTGCATATCCCCCCTAAAATTCCAGATCTTCAATATGATTAACTGTAATTTCCATCACCTGAAAATCAAATTTCTCATATTTTCTTCCGCATTGAGCGATAAAATATCTCGCAGCATTTTTTATGCGCCTCTGCTTTTTAATGTCCACCGCTTCGCATGGCTCCCCATACCGGTTATTGCTTCTTACTTTAACTTCAATAAATGCGGGGACATTGTTTTTTACCGCTATTATATCTATTTCTCCATATGGACACGTGAAATTTCTTCTTAATATATAATAGCCTTTTGACTGCAATATGGAAGCAGCCAGTTCTTCACCTATGCTGCCTGTTTTTCTTTTACCCGTCATTTTATCTCCTCTGACGGCTCCGCTCCTTTTTAATTTACATTATTTTACATTATATGTCAACATATGTATACTCATTAAGCCCGGCATACCCTTTGTCTTACAATATATTGACATGGTAAAAGCCGCGTGCTATAAAAGAACTGAAAAAAAGTGGGTATCAATGAAAGAGGATGAAAAGATATACACCGGCAGCCTGCTGAGTCAGGATCTGAATGCTGAAAGAAAGAAACACAGTCTCAGCCAGCTTCCGGAAATCAATCCGTGCAGAGGCGGCACAAGCACTCTGGCTCGTAAAGACAAATCCTGGAGTAATGTGTTTGATTTTTTCAGGAAATTATTTAAATAATATCTGATTTTAATAATATTAAGTGAAGCAAAATACCGGTTCGGTGAATCTCCGAACCGGTATTTTGCTTATTAAGAAAGTTTAGAACTCCGCGTATGTAAATTTAGGCATATCTGTTCCCACCTCAAATATTGAATATGCGTAGAGTGCTGTCATGAGCATAAAAAATATTACTGTGTAGAAAAGATATTCTTTTCCAACTGAATTTTTAATTTTCATTATAAAATTTGTAAGCCGCTTCATTTATTTTCACCCAACCCTTTCCTGCAGGATGCACAACATCCTCCAAAAAACCGTATGTATAGCTTTCGTCAAAGAAATCTGCAGTTTTAACCCCGTATTCTTCTGCGATAGCATGTACACCGGTAACAAACGCCTCTCTTTTTTCTTTTGCAAACCCTGTATAGTCGTACCACCATCCGTTTACAGGAAGCATCACCAGCAGCACTTCCATATTCTGCTCTTTGCACACATCAAGGAACAGCCTAAGGTCATCATACTCCGGGGATTTTTCATATGTTCTTCCCTCATCGGCATTTTTTCTTGCTGCTTCTGTAGGTTTTATTTTCGTATTATACAGTTTATCCTTCATGTTAAATGGATTATTTGTTTTACCCTCAAGGGATGCGTCTGCATCCCGGGCCAGAGCATCCCAGTCCGGTTCCTCTCCCTTTGGTGATATGGTATATTCATCGTTATTTTGTTCACCTGTGGCTTTCCACATGAGACCCACGTTTATGAGTTCCTTTTCTCTGCTGAACCAGCGTTTTGTTATGAATGTAATTCCATTATTAAGCTTTTTTTCACCATCAAGATAGATTTTCTCTGCCCTTACGGCTTCTTCCCCGGCACCGGGGCTTTTTTCCAGAAGATAGGTCACTCTTTCAGCTACTGCCTTACGGGTTTCTTTTGAAATGCTTTCGTTTTTAATAAAGGCTTCATACATGCTGCCTGAGAATCTTGCGGAAAATCCGTCCTGATCGATTCCCTCTTTGGAAAACCATGATGGTGACAGTATAAGTACCACTTTTTTATTTTTCATTTCAGGAGCAATTGCCCCTACTGTTATAGCATGAGACAGACACTGGTTCTTTGCAGCGCCTATGCACATCACATTCATTCCCAGACTGCGAAAAATCGCGGTAGGATGGTATTTTGTTTTCTTTCCGTGATGAAACTCGCTGGATCCCAGCATCAGCACCGAATCTTCTTCTATATTCCTGCTTACAGCCTGATAAGACAGATCCTTTTTTGAGTTTATCCATGTTCCGAAATCGGCATTATTGGTATCTATCCTTTCCCCTGCAATGATATGGGCTGATATTGCTGCGGTGAAAAATAAAACTACCGCTGTAAAAAAAGCCGCTATCTTTTTCATATTCTCACATCCTAAATCAAACTAAATTCTTTTCATCACCTGTTCAATAATCTTGTTAGGTGTGTCCATTTCCTCTCTCTTCAGCTCGGAAGGTGCCATAACCACTCCCAGAGCATCCTCTATTCCCACCAGAAGTTCTGTATAGTCCAGTGAATCAATCAGATCTTCTTCAAGCAGGTTTATATCCATATCACTCCTGATCACATCATCACCACATATTTCCTCCAGCAAATTAAGCACCGTATCAATTACTTTCTGTTTCATTGTTATTCTCCTTTTAAATTATTTCCATAAGTCTGCCCGAAAAAATGTAGAATCCGAACATGACCAGATTAAAGGTTATCACCCGGCTTATCCAGATGTACCATTTCTTTTTCTTGTTCTTTTTATAAAACTTCGATTTCTTCTGATACATTTCCGTTATGGAAAGCAGGATTCCGTGATATACACCATATATAATGTAACTCATATCCAGTCCGTGCCATATTCCCATAAGCGTCATATTTATCATGAAGCCGCATGCGGCTCCTGTAAGCTTGCTGCTGAACCACTTGCCTCTTATTGATGCCATCATGAACCTGGAAAAGACAAAGTCTCTGAACCAGTGGGATAGTGTTATATGCCACCTGTCCCAGAACTCCCTTATATCCGTACTTATAAAAGGCTTGTTGAAGTTTTCGGGTGTTTTTACACCCAGCATATAACTTACACCTATGGCCATCAGGCTGTAACCGGCAAAATCGAAGAAAAGATACCCCCCGTAAAGATACATGTATCCAAGCTGCACCCAGAACCGGCTTACAATATCGACATAGGCTATGTACGTGATTCCCTGATACAGAAGCGCTGCGATGACAAATTTGTACACCAGCCCGAGACATATTTTGAACAGGCCTGTGCCAACCATATCCAGATATTCTTTTTTAGGCGGTATCCTTCGGATATCTTCTTCAAATCTGCGGCTTCTGTCGATTGGGCCTGCTGACACAGAAGGGAAAAACAGAAGAAAGTATGCAAATTCGAAAGGCCTGCATTCTTTAATTATTTCGTCATATATTTCTATTATTATCTGCACGGATTTAAATGTCAGATAAGATATCCCTATAAATCCGAAAAGGCTGTGACCAATCAGCTCGCTCAGCTTGAAAACAGCCAGCGGAAGTATTGAAAATGAAATGGCTGCCCAGAACGTTCTTCGGTCTCTTCCGTTTTTTTCCGTCACTTTGAGCATTACGCGTGCAAGTCCATATTGCCATATGCAGTAAAGTCCCATGTAGACCAAGCTTACAGGTGAATTGATGCATGCTGCCCCGATAAAGAAAAGGCTAAGCAGGAATCCGTAATACTTTATGGGCTTTTCCATTATTCCCAGTATGACTGCCGGTATCAGCAGCAGCGCTGCCCAAATGAAGAAAGTTGAGTCTCCGAATATACTCATATCAAACCGGCCTCCAACTTCTTTCTGTCAAGTTTGCCGTTGGCAGTCATGGGCATTTTATCCAGGAATTTTATATTTTTAGGCACCATATATGCAGGAATCTTTTCTTTCAGAAGGCTTTTTATCTTCTTACCGTCACTAAAGCTTCCTTCCATTGAGGGTGCCTTGACATAAGCCACCAGGCTTTTTATCTTGTCTCCGTCATACTTAGGCAGCACCGCCGCCTGCTCAATGAGAGAAATATTCATCAGGTTGTTTTCTATGTCACCCAGTTCTATTCTGTAGCCGTGGAGCTTTATCTGCCCATCCATGCGCCCTGTGCAGTAGAAGTTTTTTCCGTCATAAAACCCCTTGTCTCCCGTTCTGTAAGCTTTCTGCATCTTCCCGTCTTTGTCAGGGGTTTGGAAAAACACCTGCTCTGTCTTTTCCGGATTCTTATAATATCCTTTTGCCACGGTATCGCCTATTATGACAATTTCTTCTCCCTCTATAACCAGCTGCGTTCCGGGTTTTGGCTGTCCTATAGGTAACGGTCCCTCCTTTTTTATCATTTCCGGTGTTACATCTGCAAAGGTTACTGCTACTGTAGACTCCGTAGGACCGTATGTATTTACTATTTTAGCCTGCGGAAAGCGTTCCGACAGCTTTTCCGCCGTTTCTTTTCCCAGCTTTTCTCCGCAGAAGAGGAACAGCTCCATTTCCGGAAGCAGACTGCTGTCAAAGCTGTGATCAGCCATACACATTTCTGCAAAAGAAGGCGTTGACACCCAGCAGGTTATTGAGCTATTTCTCATATATTCAAACATCTCAGCCGTGTTCTGCTGCTGTGCTTTATCCACACATACCAGCGTGCCTCCCATAGCAAGAGAGGTATATAGATCCATTACTGATAAATCGAAGGAAAATGGTGCCTGATTCATAAATATCGGGTGATTTCTCTTTTCATCGGTCAGTCTGGCACCTGCCAGGTTTACGGACCATTCTGCAAATTTGCTGAGATTACTTTCAGAAATCTCTACACCCTTAGGCTTTCCTGTGCTTCCCGACGTAAATATTATGTAGAAAGTATCATTGCCTGATACGGGAAAAGCAGTTCCCGAGCCTGCAGCCTGGTCACATATCCTGCTTATATCATTCTTGCCTATTACCCTGAACCCGTTAAGCTCAAAATTCTCTGTAGCTAAAATGGTTTTGTTTCCTATCGCTTCGGCTATGTCCTTGACTCTGTCTGCAGGCATAGAAATATCCACAGGACAGTACGCTCTGCCTGACTTTACACAGGCCATAAAACATACAATCATCTGTGGATTTTTGTGTCCGTAGACCATTACAGGCTCATTGTCTTCCACGTTGCTGCATAGCCACTGTGCCAGTCTATCTGACTGCTCACCCAGCTGTCTGTATGTCAGACTGTGTGGACCGGATTTTATTGCAACTATTTCTCCGTTATTTTTTATGACATTTTCTATAATGGTCAATATTGAATTGTTCATGTCAAATCCCCCTATAAACCCCTTAAGCTTTATCCTGTACCACTTTTCATCTACAGTGTACTATGACGCATAGCACACTGTCAAGTGCCAAGATAAATTTTTTGTTACAATTCATTATTGCACAAAACTTTCCTCTTGTCTCAGGTTTTGGGAATTCGTCAACTAAACTTAATAAATTCGAAAGAAATCAGGCTCTCAGCATGGAGCTCAAAAAACTTCTCAGTCTTTCACTTTTCGGATTTTCAAAAATCTCTTCCGGCGTGCCTTCCTCAACTATAACTCCATGATCCATAAAAAGCACTCTGTCGGCGACTTCTTTAGCAAATCCCATTTCGTGTGTCACAACAATCATGGTGGTATGTTTTTCGGCAAGTTTTTTCATTACATTCAGAACCTCACCGGTTATTTCCGGATCCAGCGCTGATGTAGGCTCATCAAAAAGCATAAGATCAGGTCTCATGGCAAGGGCCCTGGCGATGGCAATTCTCTGCTTCTGGCCTCCGGAAAGCTTTGCCGGATACACATCCCCCTTATTTTCCAGCCCCACCATTTTAAGAAGTTCATCAGCCCGCTTGTTGACATCTGCTTTGTTCTCATTTTTTACTTTAATTGGTGCATAAGTTATATTTTCACGGCACGTCATATGATTAAAGAGGTGGAAGTGCTGAAACACCATCCCCGTCGTTCCCTTAAGGTTCATCTCGCCGGAGGTAATGCTGTTAAGTCCGTTTATACATCTGAGCAATGTGCTCTTGCCGGAACCTGACGGTCCTATTATTGCAACTATTTCTCCCTTTTTAATGGAGAAGTTCACATTATTTACCGCTCTGAAACTGCCGTAATCCTTAATTATGTTCTTCATTTCAAGTACGGTTTCTCTTTCCATCACCATTCCTCCTTTGCATCATAGCGCGAGAAATATTTTTCCAGTTTACCGGCTATGAGAGTCAGCACAAAAGTCATAATAAGATATATGATTGCAGCAAAAAAGAACGGTGTCATATCCGTCATTCTGTTTACCGCACTGGTGGTGGCTTTCATAAGATCCGTAACAGCAAGAGTCGACGCAAGAGCCGTATCCTTAACAAGAGTTATTGCTTCATTTACTGTAGGCGGCAGTATGGCCTTCATTGTCTGAGGAAGAATTATATCCCTCATGGTCTGTCCCCGGGAAAGACCCAGAGCATGAGCAGCTTCATACTGTCCTCTGTCTATGCTGTTTATTCCTCCTCTGTATATTTCGGCGAAATAAGCGGCATAGTTAAGCACATACGTCAGCACCACCGCTGTGAATGCGCTTATTTTCACCCCCAGTTTTAAAGGGAAGAAAAAATAAAAGAAGAATAATTGTAATAACAAAGGTGTACCCCTGAAAATCCATACATATACTTTGCATAAAAAACTCAGGGGCTTAAAACGGCTGTTGCTGCCCAGGGCGAAAGGTAATCCCAGAGGCAGCGACAGTACCAGTGTTAAAACAAATAATTCAACTGTCAATACCGACCCTTTCAGCATGAAGGGCAGGAATTCCATAATTTTGTCCATATTATTTGTTTTCCTTTTATAATGTTTTAAGTTATATTTTTTAGACTTTAATCTTCAAGAGGTTCATATACAACGATGTTTCTTCCGAACCACTTTTCGCTGATTTCTGCAGCTTTACCATTGTCCACCAGTTTCTTAAGAGCTTCATTGAGTTTGTCTCGAAGTTCGGTGTTATCCTTGGCACATCCGATTACATAGTAGTCATCGCCCAGAGAATAAGTACATTCTTTCATTTCTCCGCCAAGATTATTATTGGTGTATTCGCCCAGAACTTTGTCAACTGCTATTACATCTACTCTGCCGGCCTTTAAGTCCATTATGGCTGTGTCGTAGGTGTCATATTCCGCGATATTATCCTTGAAAGATTCATATGCCTCGTTTGATTTTAACATTTCCAGTGCAGATGAGTCAACCTGTGTTCCTATTTTAAGGTCTGCAAGCTGAGAAGCATCAGTTACATCTATATCTGATGAAGCCAGCGCCATGAGGATGATCTGGTTGTTCAGATATTTATCTGTGAGAGCCATATTTTCTTTTCTGTCAGGCGTGATGGACATTCCGTTCCATACACAGTCGATGGTCTTGGCTTCCAGTTCCATCTCCTTGGCATCCCAGTCTATAGGCTTAAATTCTATTTCGCAGCCCAGTTCCTCGGCTACAGCGTTGGCAAGATCGATATCAAAGCCTACAAGGTTTCCGTCGGAATCTCTGAATCCCATAGGGGCAAAGGTATCATCCAGTCCTACAACCAGTTTGTCAACATCAGACTTATCACCGCATCCTGTAAGAACACATAAGCTAAAAATCATAACAAATGCCATTAGAATTGCAAATAATTTCTTTTTCATTTTTTCTCCTCTTTTCACCAATTTATTTATTGCTTTACTGCGTTAAATCGTTAAAACAATTACTCTACTACTCTACAGCATGGCAGACTATAAGTCAACCCTTTCTTTTAAAAAATGTTGTATTTTTTCGAATTCTTATCATAGGACGAATTTTCGTACAGCAAAGGCGACTCCGTCTTCTTCGTTAGTCAGTGTGACAAAATCCGCCATTTCTTTTATTTCATCCACGGCATTTCCCATCGCCACACCCAGCCCCGCCGCTTTAATCATTGCTCCGTCGTTGGGGCTGTCCCCTGCTGCCATGACATCTTCCTCTTCTATTTTGAGAATCCGGCAGAGGGCTGCTACAGCTTGTGCCTTGCTGGTGGTCTTTCCTCCTATTTCAAGATTGTGAGGCATGGAGGACGTCACCGTTATGTCCTTTTCCTTTTCGAGAAGTTCCTTCATAACCTCTTTATCTCTGAAATCTCTGAAATGAATGTTTATATTTTCAATCTTTTCTTTCTTGTTCAGCAGCAGATCGTATACGTTTTCTACGGGTGTTCTTGTCCTCACAATATATGCAGCATCCATATAATCAGAACCATTTTTCTTTACATCATCAAACACTTGGCGATCAATATATGCTCTCCCCTGAGTGAATACTTCAATGGGAAACTGTCTGAAGCGGCTGAGCAGACTGTGCATGCGGACAGCTCCCTCAGGTTCCAGATAATTTTCATATATGACTTTTTTGTCCTTAAGTCTCGTTATGTAGGCACCGTTGGATGTTATAATGTATTCAAGCCCATCTATATCAAATATTTGCTCCGGCAGAGCGGTAAATGTCCGTCCCGTAGCTACAACCACATGTACCCCTTTTTTTATGGCTGCTTCCAGGGTATCCTTTGTTTCTTCTGACAGAACACTCTTACTTCTAAGTGTCGTTCCGTCCAGATCCAGTGCTATGAGTTTTATCTTCATTTCTTTTCCTCCAGACACATGAGAAATTCCGTGTTGTAAGTGCGTACCTGCTTCATGGTGGCGCTTCCGTCATGTCCCGGGTATATCCTGTAGTCATCCGGCCAGCTGTTTACCACTCTTCTGCAGGTTTCAATCATTTCTGCCTCGCTTCCGTCAGACAGATCTGTTCTTCCGAGATCTGTATCAAAAACCGTATCGCCTGTAAAAACGACTTTGCTTTTTTCAGACACGATACATATCGAGCCGTGGGTATGACCAGGAGTTTTTACTATCTGAAGCTTTTCGCCGTCCATATCAAGTACCTGCCGGTCCTCCAGCACGCTGACCATGCCGTTATAATAAATGGAGTCTTCGAAACTCATCAGTACGGGACATCCGAGTATGTCCGAAACTTTGTGCGCGGCTCCTGAATGATCGTGATGATGATGGGTAAGAATAACTCCTGCAGTTTTAAGTTTCTTTTTTTTTACATATTCGGTAAATCTGGAAGCCTCATATCCCGGATCTATTATGTAACACCTGCCGCTTTCCTCTCTGCTGATAACATATCCGTTGCTCTGGAGACTTCCTCCCGTAAAACATTTTATTTTCAAATTTATTTCTCCTTATCATGCCTGTCACTATATACTTGCAAATTCTGTATTATATGCTAAAATATATCATACAATATTTTTGCTTAAAAGTCTTTCTAATTTTTATATAAAAAGAGGTACTGAAATGAAAGTTGCCATTGTAGGCGCAGGAAAATTAGGTGTTAAAGTTGCCACTGCTCTTTTGGGTGGCGATCACTATATTACGGTAATTGACAAAAACGAAGCCGTACTTAACAGAATATCTCAGCAGATGGACGTAATGACTGTCGCAGGAAACGGAAAAAATATCAAACTTCTGGAGAACTGCGGCATCACTTCTTTTGACTTTCTTTTGGCTTCCACAGACAGCGACGAAAAGAATATAATTATCGCCTCCTTCGCCAAAAAACTGGGCTGCTCCAAAGTTATAGCCCGCGTCCGTGACCCGGAGCACATGAAGCAGATTGATTTCATCAAGGAAACCATGAATATCGACCATGTAGTTAATCCCGACCTTTCCATTACAATGGAAATCTACAAATATCTGGTTGAGAAGTACACTCTGACCAACGGAATATTCTCCAGCGGCAAAGTTGCCATGGTTCAGTTCAACGTTAAAAAATACAGGAAGCTTTCAGGCCTCTCCATGATAGAGGTGCGTAAGGTTCTCCCCAATATGCTTATTGTAGCCATCTCAAGGAACGGAAAAATCATTATTCCTCACGGACAGACTATAATTGAGGACAATGACACCATTTATCTCATAGGTGAAAAATTCGAAATCCATGAATTCCATCAGAAGGTTCACGAAAAAGGCAAATATACAAACCTGCAGAAGGTCATGATCGTGGGCGGCGGAAAGACAGGCTTTTACCTGGCGGACAAGCTTTCCGAGTTCGGCATTGCTGTTAAAGTCATTGAAAAAAGCAAAGAACGCTGCTATTATCTCTCCACTCACCTTGATGATGTAATGATTCTTCATGGCGATGCAACTGACACAGCCCTTCTTGAAGAAGAAAACATCGATGAAATGGATGCTTTTGTCACGGCTACAGGTTTTGACGAAGAAAACCTGCTCCTGGCTCTCATGGCAAAGCAGCGCGGAATAGAAGATGTAATATCCAAGGTCAGCCGCCAAAGTTACAAAAATCTCATAGAAAAAATGGGTATTGACATGGCTCTCAACCCTCTGGATATTATAACAAGCACAATACTCAGATATGTCCAGGGATCAAAGCGGATAATCTCATCACTGCTGATTCAGGGACAGGCTGAGATTATGGAAATAATAGCTTCCGACGAAATGAAGCTTACTAATGTCACTTTAAGCGAACTGGATCTTCCTGACGGAGTTCTCATTGCTGCTATTCACAGAGGAAATCGCGTTATCATACCTGACGGAAACACCGTTATACTGCCCGATGACAAGGTAACCATATTCTGTCTGCTTTCAGACATAGCCGAGGTTGAATCTCTGTTTAAGCCGAGACGCAGCTTCCACATATAGCTGTGCATTGTTGAAAGGACTAAAAAGTGTATCAGAAAATAGGAAGCATCATGAAAATTGAGGGTGCACTGCTGTTTGTTATAGCAGCATCAATGTTGCCCTCTTTCTTCATTGCTGTTTTTAACAAAGAAAATGCCTGCGCCGCAGCCTTTATTGCGGTTATAACGGTCAGCATTTTTATAAGCCTGCTATCCAGGCTCTTTTTCGGCCGATCCCATTACAAACTTAAATCCCGGGATGGGTTTCTTATTGTGTCTCTGGGGTGGTTTATGGCCTCTGTGGTAGGTGCCTTGCCTTTCTGTGTTTCAGGCAGTTTTGACAGCTTTATTGACTCCTTTTTCGAAGCCTGCTCAGGTTTCAGCACAACAGGAGCATCTGTTCTGACCGATATAGAAAGCATGCCTCGCTCTATTCTGTTCTGGCGTTCCTTCACCCACTGGCTGGGAGGCATGGGAATACTTGTATTTATAACGGCCCTTCTCCCTGCTTTCGGAATAAACGGTCAGATAGTAGCCAACGCTGAGACAACAGGACCTACAAAAGACAAAATCACAGCCAAATTTTCTGATGGCGCCAAAGGTCTCTATAAGATATACATTGTAATGACTGTAGCGGAGACAATCCTTCTCAAATTCGGAGGCCTCAGCTGGTTTGATGCGCTGGTGCATACTTTCGGCACTGTGGGAACCGGCGGCTTATCCTCCTATAACTCCAGCATAGGCCATTTTAACAGCCTCTATGTAGAAATTATTGTTGCAATATTCATGTTCATGGCTGCTGTCAACTTTAATCTCTACTATATTGCTATCAAAAATGGAAGGCTTTCAGATGTATATAAGGACGAAGAATTCAGATTTTATACAGCTGTCGTCATAATAGCCGGTATTGTCATTTCTTTTTATAACTGTGTTTTCGACAAATTTGCCAATATAGGAGAAACCGTGGTTAATGCCTTTTTCCAGGTTATTTCTATTATAACCACCACCGGTTTCGGCACAGATGATTATGACAGCTGGCCTATATTCTCAAGATTCATCATACTGGCTCTGTTTTTTGTAGGTGGATGTTCATCCTCCACCGGAGGCGGTATTAAATGCGTGCGTATCCTTGTAGGACTCAAACTCATACGCCGTGGTGTATCTTTAAAAATCCACCCTAACCGTATTGCTCCTGTAACCTTAAACGGTAAAGAAGTAAGCAGTGAAACGGCCATAAGGATATCAAACTTTATATTCACTTATATGATGCTTATGTTTGGCGGAATGCTGCTGATATCACTCAACGGATTTGACTTCATGACAAACCTGTCTGCTGCGGCATCGTGTCTTGGCAATATAGGTCCCGGTTTCAACCTGGTGGGACCTACTATGAATTACGCGCTGTTTTCCGGATTTTCAAAGCTCGTCTGCTCGTTTCTCATGATAGCAGGAAGGCTGGAACTGTACACTGTTCTTGTACTGTTCTCAAAATATTACAGAAACCCTGACAGAGCAAGATAAAAGAGGTTATATTTGTATGGGACTTAATTTTAAAGCAATTACAAAAGTACTTGGCATTCTCACTCTCATCGAGGGTGTCTTTATGCTGGCTGCATTGGCGACAGCCATGTACTACAGTGAGTGGGCTGCTGCTTCTGCCCTCCTCACAACCTCTCTGCTTTGTATATCTGTAGGGTTTGTTATTTTAACGCAGATGAAATTCGACAAGATAATTCTGCGGGCAAGAGAAGGATACTTCATTGCCTGCGCAAGCTGGATATATTGCTCTGTCCTTGGTGCTCTTCCGATTTATTTCTGTGGAGAAGGCTTTTCATTTATCAGCTGCCTCTTTGAGTCGGTAGCAGGATTTTCCACTACAGGCTGCAGTGTGCTGGACATAAGTTCCGTCCCTCTTTCCATCCTCATGTGGAGAGCTTTATGCCACTGGCTGGGAGGTATGGGAATACTTGTGCTCCTCATCTCCATCTTTCCCCTGTGGGGCATCAACAACCAGGCCATTGCCACGGCTGAAACTCCGGGGCCTCACACAGACAAACTGGAGGCCACCTATTCAGATACCGGTAAATTTCTCTATTTAAGCTATCTTGCGTTGTCC
This sequence comes from Firmicutes bacterium UBA1702, assembly GCA_002320005.1. Lineage (GTDB taxonomy): Bacteria > Bacillota > Clostridia > Peptostreptococcales > Anaerovoracaceae > Fimisoma. The sequence continues at coordinate 26,335 of DCJK01000024.1, read as the reverse complement.
GCTGCTGAATATGCTATCCTGGTTATGGGCCCCATGGACTGGTATAATGCCTTCCTCACAACATGCAGCAGCATCAGTACAGCCGGACTTATAATAACTTCTGACAGTGCATGGCTTTACGATCTGCCGTATGTCAGGATTGTAGTTATGATATTCACCATATTTTCGTCCATGAATTACATGATTTACTTCCTGATGCTGAAAAAGCGCTGGAAGGAAGCTCTTACCAACATTGAAGCACGGACTTTTCTTGTAATTATAGGCGTATCCTCACTGCTTATTGCTTCGGTTCTTCGACTTAGCGGAACATATACAAACCTGTGGTCCGCTGTAAAAGACAGCCTTTGTCAGGTAGTCTCACTGATTTCCACTTCGGGATATTATGTATGCGACTACACATCCTGGCCTGCCTTTGCAGTTACATTGCTGATGCTTTTGCTGCTGATTGGCGGCTGCTCTTTTTCCACGTCAGGATCTCTCAAAGTAATCAGAGTGTTAATATTGTATAAGTTGGTAAAACGCGGATTGCTCAAGCAAATTCATCCGCGCATGGTAAAAGCCGTCATGCTGGATGACACCAAGCCCGTATCAGCAAAGACAGCTGCGGCTGTTACAACCCACACCCTGCTGTTTTTCAGCGTGCTTATGATCGGATGCCTGCTTTTATCTTTTAATAATCTGGATATGGAGACTACACTGACCACAGCGCTGGGCATGTTTACCAACACCGGTATGGCACTGGGTATCCCGGGCTGCTCTGGATATTTCGGAATGTTCAATGAATTTTCACAGATAGTCATGTCATTTCTCATGATTGCCGGCAGGCTTGAAATGTATGCTATAGTCATTATCTTTGCCAAATCTTTCTGGCTTCCTGATAAGGCTGTATCTATCTAATATATTGACTTTTTTTGGGCAGTATAACTACTGCCCTATTTTTTTCGAGGAGGAGTTATGCTGGTAAAAGATCTTATGTCTACTTCTGTCATAAGTGTAAATCCTGACAATACTTATGATGAAATTGTCTTTCTTATGCAGTGCGAAGACATTGGAATTGTCCCGGTATGCGATGTCCAGAATCACCTGCTGGGGGTTATAACAGATCGTGACCTTCTGCTTCGTCGCAATTCCGGCGACATCGCCTGTGACTTTATGACACCTTCTCCTGTCACTGTAAACGCCGATGATGATATTCATCAGGCGGCCTTGAAATTTTCTCAGTATGCAGTGCGCAGGCTGCCGGTGCTTGATAACGGTCATCTTACAGGAATTCTTTCCTTTAAGGACCTTGCAAAGAAAAAAGTTTTTGCTGCGGAAATAGGCCATATCATTTATAACATATGCAATCATCAATAAAAAAGGATCCGCAAAATGATTTCAAAAAACATCTTTGCGTGATCCCTTTTTTGTTTTACTGGTTGCTGTTCCGGTTGTCTCCGGTCAGATCTTCAGCTCCATCCCTGATAGCATCTCCGGTATCACGGATATCATCTCTCACGGCATCGCCTGCATTGCGCGCCTCATCTCGGACCGCATCTCCTGCATCAGTAGCATCACCTATCATATCTCCGTTTTCAACTACACCCTCGTTGAGGCTGCCTGCATCACCGGCTTTTCTTTCTTCCTCTGTAACATTATTATCTCCGGCATCAGGCGTATCCACATCATTGCGTCCGCAACCTGTCAGCCCTGCTGTCAAAGCCAGCATAAGCACAGTAAAAATTATTGCTGCTTTCTTTTTCATAAAATAACTCCTTTCGCTGTATGTAAATAGTTTGGAGCTATTTCTGTTTTTTATGCATGATAAAAAGATGCAGCAATTGCTGCATCTTTTGGAAGCATGTTATTATTCTTCAGTCTCTTCAATTTCTTCATCTGCAGGTTCTTCAACATCTCCTGCAGCCTGCTTGATGCTGAGGCTGATTCTCTTTCTTTCGGTGTCGATATCCAGAATCTTAGCTTCAACAGCCTGTCCCAGCTGCAGTTCTTCTGCAATATCTGAAACTCTCTTGTTTGCAACTTCTGAGATATGTACCAGTCCGTCAAGACCTGGTTCCAGTTCTATAAATGCGCCATATTCCTTGATCTGAACTACTTTACCTTCAACGATCTGGCCTACGGCATATTTTTCGTTAATTACTGACCAAGGTTCAGGAGTGGTCTGCTTGAGACCCAAAGAAATTTTGCCTTTTTCTTCGTTCATGGACAGGATCTTTACCTTAACCCTATCACCTATCTGTAAAACTTCCTTAGGGTGTTTAAGTTTGCCCCATGAAATTTCAGATATATGTAACAGACCGTCGATGCCGCCTAAATCCACGAATGCGCCGTAATCAGTAAATCTCATTACAGTACCTTCCACTACATCATCTACGTGCAGGCCTTCCCAGATTTCTGCAAGCTTCTTCTGTCTCTCTTCTATAACAACAGCTTTATGTGAGAATACAGCTCTGTTTCTCTTGAGGTCAACTCTTGTAACCTTTACATCCATAGTCTGTCCAATGAATTCTTCTGCATTTTCAACGAATTTATCGGAAAGCTGTGACAATGGAATAAATCCGGTAACTTCTTTGTAGGCAGCGATAACTCCGCCGTTTACCTGTCTCACTACCTTAACGGTAATTACTGTGCCGTTTTCGTAAGCTTCGTTGATTTCGTTCCAGTGTTCGTTAGCTTCTAATTTCTTCTTGGAGAGTAAAATCACACCATCTCCGTCATCTGTCTTGATAACTTTTGCCTGGATTTCATCGCCATCCTTGAATAAATCTGTTAGCTTCTGGTCTCCTTCTAACGTTACTTCTTCTTTTGGAATTACTCCGTCTTTTTTGCATCCCATGTTAACGATAATTTCTTTGTCTGTAACCTGGTGTACCTTTCCGTTAACAATTTCGCCTACGCGTGGTAATCTTAAGGATTTTTCGATATCATCCATTAAGTCCATCATGTTCATTTCGCTTTTTTCCGTGATGTGTTCACTCATCTTAGCAATAACCTCCTTAATTACGCATTCAGGTGTCGAGGCACCTGCTGCAACACCTATTTTAGTACATTTTTGCAATTGGTGCAATGGTAAATCTGCTATTTTTTCAACAAAAAAGGTATTTGAGCATGTTTTTTTTGCTATTTCATATAATTTGCGGGTATTTGAGCTGTTGCTGCCTCCTATTATTACCATTGCATCACAATAGGATGCAAGTTTGCTGCAGTTCTTCTGACGCATGGCAGTGGCATTGCATATAGTGTTTTTTACAATGAACTTTTTGCCGGATGCTTCAAGAACCTGAACTATTTCATCAAGGAGTTCTTTTCTGATGGTAGTCTGACATACTATAAACAGATTGTCCGCTTTTATTGCCGCGGCCTCTTCTCCGGAATTGACTATTAGAGCTTCTCCGCTGCACCATCCTTTTATTCCTTTCACCTCGGGATGGGCTGCATCACCTACTATTACCACATTCAGCCCCTTTCCCGATGCGTCTGCAGCCAAGCTGTGAATTTTACTTACAAAAGGGCATGTTGCATCAACCACAGTCAGGTTTCGTCTTTCGGCTTCTTCCCAGAATGCTTTACCTTCTCCATGAGAACGTACAATAAGTATATCATTTTCATCGGCTTCCTGCAGACTGCTGAGAATCTTAACCCCTCTGGATGCCAGCTCATCAGTCACCAGTTTGTTATGTATCAGAGGGCCGCACGTAAATATTCTTCTGTTGTCATAATTCTTTCTTATCTGTTCTTCGGTTTTTTCTATAGCGCCCTTTACTCCGAAGCAGAATCCGGAGCCTTCAGCTCTTATTATTTCGGTCATTTTATCTTTTCCAGACTTTCCAGATATTTTTTAAAAGAGCTCTCCGACCCGTTGTCAGTCGGAGTGTAATATTTTACTCCTTCTTTGTAAAGATTATCCGGCAGGTACTGCTGCCTTACGTATCCGCCATACGCATGTGGATATTTGTAATCTTTCCCCAGTCCCATTGCCTTAGCACCTTGATAATGGCTGTCTTTAAGGTGGTCAGGAACATCGTCAATCTTTTTCGTATGTATATCTGCCATAGCTCTCTCCAATGCCATATATGACGCATTTGATTTGGGGGCTGATGCCATCAGGATCACAGCCTGACTGAGGTTTATGGCAGCCTCCGGCAGCCCAACCATAAGCGCCGCTTTGACACACGAAGTCACTATTGAAATAGCAGAAGGATATGCCATGCCTACATCCTCACTTGCCATAACCATAAGACGTCTTCCTATCATCTGTATATCGGCGCCGCCGTCCAGAAGTCTTGCCAGATAATGGATAGCTGCATCCGGATCGCTTCCTCTTACAGACTTTTGCAGAGCACTGAGCAGGTTATAACGGTCATCACCCTTATCATAGAATCCTATCTTTCTCTGCATGGCTTCAGAAACTTCCTGCGGTGTGACAGTACGACCTTCTTCCATATTATCTGCTATGAATCCCAGCGTATCCAGCGCAACCCGTGCATCTCCGTCAGACAGCTGGGCAAGGATATCTATTGATTCATCCTGCCACTTTACGTTTATTGCGCCTATTCCCCTGTCTCTGTCAGTAATTGCCCGTCGAATGATCGTATCAATGTGTTCCGGACTCAATCTTTTAAATTCATAGATGTTGCGCACACGGCTTAGGATTGCATTATTAACTGAAAAATATGGATTTTCTGTAGTACTTCCTATAAACTTTATGATTCCTTCTTCAAGGGCTTTAAGCAGAGAGTCCTGCTGCAGCTTGCTCCATCGGTGAAATTCATCAATGTATATGTAAGTAGTCTTTTTTTCCAGACCATAAAAGCTTACTCTGGCAGTTTCCAGTATTTCTTTTAGTTCCTTTGTGCCTGTTACAGAGGCATTTAGCTCATAAAATCCTGCATCCATCTCTTTGGCTATTATCCGTGCAAGTGTGGTTTTTCCGGTTCCTGACGGCCCGAAAAATATTGCAGACTCAAAAGTTCTGTTTTTTATGGAATTATAAAACAGCGAGCCCGGATACAGAAAATGCTCCTGTCCCACAAATTCTTCAAGCTTCTGAGGTCTCATCCTTGTAGATAATGGAATCATATTTCCTCCTTCAGAACGAAGCTATGAACACGTCCTCCACATCCTTGTCCCTGATGTCATTGAGTTTTTCTATTGCCTCGTCTTTTGTTTTGATTACAGGGCTTATGACCTTATATGCATTGTCAGCCTGTATTATTGTAGTTTCTATTCCTTTTTCGGCAAGTGCAGCTTTTAGCTTATCTGCAGATTCTTTGGAGGAGAAAACTCCGAACTGCAGTGCATACCCGTCATCAGGCTTTTCGCTTGTATCGCTGGCTTCGGTTTCGGTTTCTTCCTTGCCGGCTATGTTGATGGGACTTTCATCAGCATCATATCCCAGCAGAGGTCCGATAACAAATCTTGCTGTCAGATACCCAAGCCCAACTGCTATTATCATTATAGCAAGAATTACTGCAAATTTCATCCCGGATTTTTCACCTGGCCTCTTTCTTTTTTTTACCCTTCTGTGAGTCATCGGTCCCACCATATAAATACCTCCCGTAATACTACATTGTATTTTCCGCATCTGCATAATATGACCCCAATGACCCACAAAAAAAGCGCAGCGCCGTTACCCTTCAGCCGGGTATGGCAGCCGCGCATTTTTCTATACGATACGGCACATTATTACTTCTCTTTTAAGTCTGTTTATGAAGTTATTTATCATCAGCACATTGAGATTCTCAGCAGATAACAGTTGACACAGCATTTCCAGGTACAGTTTTCCGTTTACAGTGGTGTGCATTTTAAAATCCTGCGTAAACCGTATCAGTTTCTTTCTGGCTCCTGCTGAACTTTTATCCGGAACATATGTAAATTTCACTTTCTCAAAGTTTCCATCTATATATGCGGTATCGGGAGAGATTATGAATTCCTCCGGAAATATGAGATAGCGCCTACATTCCTCCATGGCCTCTATAGTCTTTTCCATTACTGTAAGCGCCTGATGTGCGCTGACATCATGCATACAGGCAAGCCTCCTGTAGCCCGTTGTAATATAAAATCCCGTTACCTCCTTATCCTTTTTAACTATACTTATGGGCAGTATCCCCTCGCATACCCCTTCCGTAAGAACATCCATTTCTCCGCGATACATAAGATCCTCCTCCTTAAATTTAACAATAACCCTATCGTACATCTGCAGCACCCCCACATACTTCACATGGTGTATATCCCCTTCTTTTTGCCTCCCGGCGGTCCATTTCCAGAACACATGAATTGTCCTTTTGTCTTTTAGCATAAATGCAGTTCTCTCTGTGATACCGCTTTCCGTATTTTGGAAAAACTATTACTCTGCATGAAGCCTTGTCTTCCTTAAATTCTTCTTCCGGCAGAGGTGATTCGTCTCTTGTCGTACCTGTAAAACCTCTGGTGACAAGCCTTTCGTAAAATTTTATATTACCGTAAATTCCTATGGGATTTGCAACATTAAATTCTGCTCCGGTCTCTATCAAAATCAGATCTGTCATGGATCCACTGTCATACAGATATTTAAAACGTCTTATATTAAAATTTGTGAGGTTCTCTTTAAGAACTCTTCTTTCTATTTCTTTGCAAAGGGAAACAGTATTACTAAGTTTATACGCGTTTAAATCTATATCCAGCATCTGCTCAGAAGTGATAAAAGTTATTTTTTCACAGATTCCTATTACATTTATTACCAGAGCCAGAGCACATACACACAGTATGAGCACCGGCAGCATCATAGCTGCTTCAACAGTACAGCTACCTTGTCGGTTCTCAGTAACTGTCCTTAAATTCATGTTTTTCCCCATTTACCGTAATTTCATAATCCAGACCCGTATGATAATCTTTCAGCAGGAAAGAGCCGTAATATGAGTACTTCATATTTACCTGTATAAGATCCATAACCCTGAGGAGTTTGGTTTCTTCTGACATTCCGCAAAGCAATATCCTGATATAGTCTTCATATTGACCATATCCCTTGTCACTTATTGATGCCGGAGCAATATATTTTCCTGCAGTTTCATCTGCAAAAACATTTTCCAGAGACAAAGCCCAATCTGAATCCTTCTTGAGCAGCGGAACCGTCTTTTTATCATATAATATTTTCATATCGTTCTCTGCCTCTGCATATGCCCAACTCTCCAGTATTACTGCCTGGACAAGAACTGCTCCAGGACCCGGCATTACTGTTTGTGCCAATGCCATAGCTGCTTCTCTTTTTTCACTGCATGTATAAAGATAATACAGGTTTAGCGCATTTCTCAGCCCTTTTATTTTACCGGCAGCTTTCTTTTTTGCTTCCGTGTCGCTGAGTCTGCCTGTAAGTATATATTCCACTTCGCAGTTAAAATATGTGCTTTTTAAATCTCTGCTTTCCATACAGTCCTTGAAAAAAGTCAATATATACATATCTACTGCAGTTCTGCCTGCTATATTCTTTATACCTGCTCCTGCTTTTATCTTTGATATCGTTCCGGTCATGTCAAATTTCTCCCTGTGACCTTGGGACGGAAGTCCCCGGATGATCCATGACGCTGTTATGTCTCTATCGGAATCAGTATTTTCCCCCTCCGGGTTTCTACTCTCGTCAATATCTGTTACGGGCGGCTTATATCCTGACAGAATCACTTTTTCAATCTGCCTTTTCAATGCGGCTGTATTCGTAAGCTCGTACCCTTCCAGTGACACTTCTGTTCCTTTATATCTTATGTAACTCTTGTCCCCAAATGAGTTTTCCGCATAAAAATTTATCTTCCCGGCGGTTTCATAATTGTTTCCGTAAAAAGCAAAGAGTCCATATCTTTCCTTAAGAATTATATCGTATTCGCCCAAAATGCTTTTACACCATAGATTTCCGAAACATTCCGCTTTACTGCTTATTGCAGCGGCATGTGCCGAATTTATTGCTGCGATAACCATTATCATCATAGACGAGAAAGCCATTGCAGCAAATACAGCAAAGTTTCCTTTCTTATTCATCAAAGCCGCGCGTAAAGCCGTCATGGATTCTGATAAGCTGCAGCTGATTGCTGCACTCCCAATTTGCTGCTTCAGCCTTGTGTTTGCTCACCTGCTGCAGTAGCTGTCCGTGAAAGGTCATGATTATGCCCATAAGCCCTATAATAATAAGGCATGTCAGAGGCATTACAAGAGCACTTTCCACATATGTGCTTCCTTTTCTGCTTTGTAGTTTAAAACTTACTGCTGCCGAGTTTTCCAAAAGTATCATTTACAAACTCCGTTATTTCTGATTTAAAGATCAGTCCGATGGTCACCGCTATGGCTACCAGAATAGCTACCTGCACCATTTCCATTCCTTTTTTGTTGCGGATTGGTGCCAAAACCCAAAAAATTCTCATTCCAAACCTCCTTAATCTATATACATCTGCATCATCGCAGGTGCTGCCGTAATAATCACCAGCCCCATAAGAATAAGACCCAGAGGAAAACTCATTTTGCTTTCTGCAATTCTTATTCTTTCCATGGCTATTCTTTTTCGCTCTGCCCACAGTTCCTCTCCTTCATCTGCAAGGCGATTCCACATATCTGTCCCTCTCGCATCACCATCGGCCAGTATTCTTGCCACGCGCGAAAGTTCTTTCACTTTGCTTTCATTTCCAAAGCGGCAGAAACTTTTCATAAAATTCTCACCGCTTTTTCTACAGTCTCTGTATATCTTCGTATATGCCAAGATAAAACTGTTCTGACCGTCTGCATCTTTAAGTTCATAGTTCAGTGCCACTCTTTCCATAGCTTCCTGCAGCACCATTCCACTGTTGAGCATCAGAAGAAGCTGATTGATAAATGCCGGAAGAGCCATCAGTATCTCCTCCTTTTCTCTGTTTGACCTCTTTTTATCTTTATATTTCAATGCTGTTCACCCTTTCTATAAGTATCCATCCGCATATTATCAGTGCCAGTGCAATCGTAGATATAAGCCTTCCGTTGCTGTAAAGAGGCTGCAGGTATGACGGTGATGAAATTCGTATAACCAATATCAATAAAAATGGAGCCAAACTCACAATTCTTCCCTCAAACCTCTTTTGCGCAGTAATGCTTTTAAGCTCTTTCTCGAGGGTTATCTTGTCGCCTATCAGATCAGATGCGTCTGTAAGTGCTTTGCTCAGGTCTCCACCTGTAGCTTTGCACGTGGTACATACCATGGCAAGATCCTTTATGTCATCTATACCGCTTCTGTCACCGAAATCCCTAAGCACCTCTACATCAGGCATATTGCTTTCTTTCATTTTTCTGACCATGCCGGATATTTCAATCATTATGTAGTCCTTTTCACCGTAGGTTCCCTGCCAGAATTCTGCCGACTCTTCAATGGCCTGTCCCAGGCTTCTGCCCGTGGATACAGCAGCAGACATGGAATAAAGTAAATCCTTGAACTGCTCCAGAAGAACCTCTTTTTTCTTTTCTGATGCAAATTTTCCGTATTGTTTTTCCATAGGAAGCATAAACACTCCTGCGGCAGTTCCCATCAAAACACTGTCGTAAAATATCCATCCTGCAGCAGAGCTAAAAAGCAGCACTGCAGTTCTGAACAAAAACTTCTCATATAGAGACAAATCCCATATGCTGTAGCCTGTCAATATATTTTTCACCCTTTCTGAAAAGTCTGTCAGTATTTCGCATAAAAGACCCAGTAGGTATGGCTGTATCCTTTCCGTCAAAGGCAATGAGCTCATTTAACAGAAATTCTCCTTCTTCGTATCCGAGAAGTTCCGACACGGACATTACTCTTCGACCGTAAGAAATTTTTTCCACATGAATCATTATATCGATGCCTTCTGCTATCTGGGCGCGTATGGCATCTATTTCCAGCGGGACAGCCATAAGATACATAGACTCCAGCCTTTTAAGCATACCTTTTACTGAATTGCCATGCCCTGTTGACATGCTCCCGGCATGACCGGTATTCATAGCCTGCAGCATGTCAACCACCTCCTCACCCCTTACCTCTCCTACAATTATTCTGTCCGGCCTCATTCTCAGGCTGCTCTTAATAAGACCTGCCATAGTGACTCCGCCTCTGCCCATTCTGTTGTCCTGTCTGCACTCCATATGCACAAGATTTTCTGAATGATTAAGTTTGAGTTCTGCAGAGTCTTCGATGACTATCACTCTTTCAGAAGGATCGATGCAACCTCCCAAAGCATTGAGCAATGTTGTTTTACCTGAGGAAGTGCCTCCGCTTACAAAAAGGTTGTATCCGCAGAATGTGAGTGCCTCCAGAAGCAGGGCAGTATCAGGAGTCATGGTGCCGTTTGCAGTCAGATCTTCAAGTTCCATATAATTATCCGAAAATTTTCTGATGGTAAGTGTTGAGCCGCTTACTGCTATATTTCTGAACACGCCGTTTACTCTGGAACCGTCAGGGAGCCTTGCATCTGCAATGGGATTTAGTTCATTGATTTCTCTATGTACCTCTGACATTATTCGCTGCATAATTTCCTCAAGTTCCTCTTCAGAATCAAAACACATTGATGCCCGTAGTATGTTTCCTTCCTTTTCATAAAATATTTTATCAGGCCCGTTAACCATTATCTCGGTTATTTCGCTGTCCTCTACCAGCGGTGTAAGGATTCCGAGGCTCCGCCTGGTTTTTAAAAAAATCTTTTCTGCCAGAAGCTCCAGTTCTTTCATCTCTGCCATGCACATATCTGCTTCTTCCAGAATGCAATCAAGAATTATTCCCATGGCATCGATATCATCGAGGTCCTGGCATATAGTAAGTCGCTCTCTTATTTTCCTGATAAGCTGCTCCTCTTTCATTTACATTTACTCCCTTTTTATGTAATTTTTTTACATCTTCAAGAGTATAATAAAACAGCTGCAATTCTATTGCAACTGTTTTTTCTCGACAAAAACCGACAGCACCGCTTCCTTCTCAAGTACGGATCTCAGGCAGGATACTCCTTCAAAGAAATCCCCCTCCGGGGATATCCGGACTTTTCCGTCTTTTTCGCTAAAGCTTTTCTTATCTTCAGGAAGGTAAATGATATTATTTCGGCATCCTGTCTCGGGGCTGAAATTTATTACTTCGATGTCTTCTTCGCCGTAACTGTCTCTTTTCAAAGCGCCGTACCTGAAAAGTGTTATAACTGTCTCATCCTTTCTGTCTTTTCCGTAGGCTTCTTTACCTCCATCGATTATCACATGAGTAAATTTATTGCTGTTTCTGAGGAAATCAATTATTTTGTCATAGGTTGTATCTTTTAAAAGACAGTTCTCTCCGTCATCCGGCCGAAGATACCAGACTCCGTCTTTATCTCTGGTAAAACATCTTTCTGCATGCACTTTTCCTCCGGTATCGGCAGCATACGCAAACTTTTTCTTTGACTCTGTCTTGGCGAAATCTGCACCGGTATAATATAGATAGTCGTCGGGCCCGCTGATATTCAAGTAAAGCACCTGCTTTCCTGCCTCAGCTGCAAAAATTGATGCCAGAGTAACGGCTGCCGAAGTGACTCCTGTACCTCCGGAAAAGCTTCTCAATCTGTAGATTTTCATACTTCCGGCACCATCGGGGTCAAAATACCTGCCGTAAGTCCTCAGGCATGTATCTTTCACCGCTTCTGCAATTTCTTCTACAGAACTGCGCTTATATACGCCTCTGTCATTTTCCCTGTCCTCGCTGAGGAACACCACTCCAGGCAGGTTTTCACTGCAGATGTCTGTCAAAACTATACCTTGCTCTTCTGCAGACATAAGGGCCTCATTCATATTTTCCGCAATGCGGATTTCCATGCCTCGGCTGGCCATGCACAGGCCTTTTGCCAATGCCAGACTGTAATCTTTATCTCTGGTGTAAACGGTTACTTTAAGCCTTTTCATATGCTTCCTTTCTCCGTTTCCCTTTGCTTCTTAAGAATACCTCTTATGGTAAAAAATGTCAAATCATTTGGCGCAGTCTTTTCAATGCATCAGAGAGTGAGCCCACTTGGTCAATAAGTCCCATCTCGGCGGCTTCCGGACCAAACAGAAGAGTTCCCACGTCATTTGCCATGTTATCGGTGCAGTTCATCTTGGTTTCGATATCATCCCTTGAAGCATGGGAATGCTCAACAATAAAATCCACAACACGCTCCTGGGTTTTTTTCATATATTCAAAAGTAGGTTCTGCGGTTATAAGGGTGCCGCTTGTTCTTATAGGGTGTAAAGTCATAGTTGCTGACCTGGCGACGAAGGAATAATCCGCTGATACAGCCAGTGGAATTCCAATGCTATGTCCTCCGCCTATAACAAGAGATACCGTGGGTTTAGACAATCCTGCCACCAGTTCTGAAAGGGCCAGCCCTGCTTCCACATCACCACCTACAGTATTCAGAATAAGCAGCAGGCCCTTTATATCAGGGTTTTCCTCCACTGCAACAAGCTCAGGAATGAGATGCTCATATTTGGTGGTCTTTGTATCCTGAGGCAATACCGAATGCCCTTCTATACTGCCTATTATGTTTATATATTGTATATCGCTTTTAAAGCCCGTTCCGCTGGTGATGAGCCCCAGCTCTCTGATTATATCTGCTGCAGATGAGTTTTCATTTTCCTTGTTGTCCTTTTCTTTTTCTTCGCTCATAACAAGTTCCCTTTCTAAATAATATTTAATATCCCTATTATTTGCAAAGGAGTAATCGATTATGCTTTTAAGTGAAATCGGAGACAAGGAAATCGTTGATATAGTAAAAGGAAGCATGCACGGGAAGTTATGGGATGCAGAAATGCTTTTTGACGAGAAAACCGGAGTAATAAAATCGCTGCTGGTACCGGATCTGACCGGCGGCGTCAGCAGCAGATTTAAAGGCGATATTCAGTTGCCATGGAGTTCCATAATAGTCATTGGTGAGGATATGATAATCTTCAGGTCAATTTAAAAATCTGCATTGTGCAATTTCCCAGCACATCCACTGTTTTAACGCAAACTGCCTGGTTTTTCCCTGCAGATATGAGTTTTTCACAGAAGCACTCCGGTCTTCCCTTATTTTTTGAAAGGATAGCCTGAGGTCTATATACTCTGCCGTCATAGTCAAAGTCTACGCTCCAGTACTCCACAAGCTGAAGAGGGTCTTTTTCCATGATCGTTTTTAAAGTTTCTGTTCCTTTGGCATCAGCTGCTTCAGGCGTTTTTTCCGGAATATAGTTTTTCAGCGTTACTCTCAAAAGTTCCTTATCGGAGCCTGCCACTTCTTCTCTGGTGATGCATATATCAGCCCCGATCTTATCTGCAGCTTCACAAGCCGTGCCGTGCTTATCTCCCGATGCCTGCTCAAAAACGCATATGGCAGCTCCCATAGGTTGGGTCCTCTTGACCACACTGGAAACTGCCAGCGGGCTGTCGTCACAACATATCCACTTTCTGCCTTTTTTTTCAGCTGCGGCAGCCATAGTTCCGGAGCCGCAGAAAAAATCCGCACAAAGGTCGCCTTCTCTGGTGGCACCGTCAATTATGCGCTCCAGCAGAGCCTCCGGTTTCTGAGTTGCGTATCCTGTCCGCTCTGAAGAGGTGCGACCCACCATGTCCACATTCCACACATCCTTCATTGTAACCATGGTATACCATCCCAGTTCGTCCTTATACTCCTTGACTCCCTTGAATCTGTAGGGTTTGAAACCTCTGTTATAGGACTTCTCTTTGGGAGGCGCAAAATAATACTTTTTTGTCTTACTGTAGACCAGAATTGTATCGTGTTTTCTTGCAAAATGACGTTTCCCGGAGCCTCCGGACTTATAGTGCCAGATTATTTCATTCACAAAATTCTCTTCGCCGAAAATCTCATCCATAAATATCTTTACATAGTGAACAACATGCCAGTCCAGATGAACCCATATTGTGCCATCATCCGCCAGAAGTTCTTTCATAAGGCACAGCCTGGAAGTAAGCATTTTAAGATACTCCTCCATATCACGCTGCCATATGTCTTCATAGGCAGGATGTTTTACCGGAGGCAATTTCTTTCCCTCCACCGGAGCAAACTGTATTACCGCATCATATGCTGCCTTGGTAAAAAAAGGAGGGTCTATGTAGATCATATTTATTTTCCCTGCCATATTTTTATCATAAAGAAGGTATTTCATAAATTCCAGATTGTCTCCGTGAGCGAGAAGATTTTTCTCTTTGCCAGTGTCTGAATTTATTTCTTCAGAAACGCCAAAAGGCGTGAACTGCATTTTGTGCAGCTCCGCCTTTACCTCTTTGGCTATATATCCGAATTTATCAATCAGGTTCATATTTTATCTCCGCAGTCTTACTTTGAAACAACATTATATCCTTTAGAGTCATCCCAGTTGGCGTTTATTTTCTCTAACTCAAATCTTCTTTTTACCTTTTGTGTGGTGGTTTTAACCATCGGCTCATCAGTAAGTATAAAGTGGTTCACATGCTTATATTTAGGAAGAACTTCATTTATCTGAGCCATAGCAGCGGCAATTTTTTCTGCCAGCTGCTCTTCAGTAATATTTTCGTCCTTCAAAATTTCCTTGTCATATCCCACTTCACACCAGAGCACCAGTTCATTATGTTTTTCTCTGGTAAAAATCATACTCTCGCTTACATAAGGGATCTTGTCTATCAGATCTTCAATTTCTTCCGGGAAAACATTTTTTCCGTTTTTCAGTACGATGACATTTTTCTTTCTGCCGGATATTATCAGATTGCCCTTGGAATCGAGTTTTCCCAGATCTCCGGTATAAAACCATCCGTCTTTTATGTTTTTTGCCGTTTCTTCAGGCTGTTTATAATATCCCACCATAACGTTAGGTGCCTTTACCACTATTTCTCCTATACCGTTACTGTCAAGATCTTCAAATCGTACTTCAACAGACTTCATAGGCGTGCCCACAGTTCCTGCACAAAGAGCCCAGGGTCTTTCAGCTGTCAGTACCGGAGAAGTTTCCGTAAGTCCATATCCCTGTATAGTAGTTATACCGAAATCATTAAGTCCCTGAGAAACACTCTTGTCAAGAGCTGCTGCGCCGCATATTATCAGTCTCAGGCTTCCTCCAAGTTTTTCTATTATCTCGGCAAAGATCTTTCTTCTCATATCAATGCCAAGTTTCATAAGAAATCTTGAAATTTTTATTCCGGTATTGACTGTCTTTGTTTTACCTTGCTTCTCCACCTGTTTCATTACCTTGTTATACAGATTTTCAACAATAAGCGGAACACCTACAAACACGCTTACACCATATTCAGCAAAGTTCTTCTGAACATATTTAAGACCGTCGCAGAACACATTATCGCTTCCGGATGACAGAAACACCATTACAGCTCCCAGACCGAAGCTGTGGTGGAACGGCAGGAATGCCATATTGACATCGCTGGGATAAAACAGTTCCATTTCCAGCATATCTCTCGTGTTAGAAGCTATATTGTCATGACTGAGCATTACAATCTTAGAATCGCTGGTGGTTCCCGAAGTAAAGAGAAATACCGCTATATCCTCCTTCTTTACTTCTTTGCTGACATATGCACGCTCTCCGGCTTCAAGTTTTTTTCTGCCTTCTTCCAGCATAGGTTTCACGCAGCCATCATCACCGTCCATACAGAGGAATTCCACCTTGTCAGAAAATATGCCTCTTATTTCTTCTATCATATCCTTGTGTTTCAAATCATAGAAAAGAAATTCGATATCGCTGCGCTCTACACAATTCTCCAGTTCCCGGGCTGTAAGTCCCTTATCAAATGGAACTGCAATGTTTCCTCCGCAGACAACAGCAAGATAACACAGATACCACTGGAAAGAATTTTCACCGATAATGCCTATATTTTTGCCATCAAAATTTCTGGTAAACATGGCAGTACCCATAGCCTCGATGTCACGTATAAGCTGGGAAAAGCTTTCTGTTTTTATTACGCCTTTTTCTTTAAATCTGAAAGCATTGTTATTGGGAAATTCACCGGCTGCATTGTATATCAGTTCCTTCAGGGTCGTCCCTTTGTTGATATATGATTGTTCCTTGGTCATAGCATGTCTCCTTGTGGGTATTTTCGAATTATCTGGTATTGAATATTATACCAGATGTTATTATATACTATTTGCCTTTTTTTGTGTGAAGTCTCTGTGAAGAAAGTAAAGGAATCAGTTCCTGCTTTCCTGCTTTAGCCAGAGCCTTTTCCACGGTCTTGCGGTTTTCATTTTTATGAAAGTGTATAAGTGCCCTTTGCATCTTTTTTTCTTCTGCGGTTTTTGCCACATATACAGGTTCCATTGTCAGAGGATCCATTTCAGTATAGTACATACATGTTGACAGAGTTCCGGGCGTAGGGTAAAAATCCTGCACCTGATCCGGTACAAATCCATATTCTTTCAGAAACAGTGCCAGTTCCACCGCATCCTCAAGGGTGCTACCAGGATGGCTGGAAATAAGATACGGAATCAGATACTGTTTCAAACCCAGTTTCCGGTTGGTTTCCTCGTACTTCTTGCTGAACTGCATAAAGACTTCTTTGGGCGCTTTATGCATATATCTTAGAACCCTCTCTGAAACATGCTCAGGTGCCACTTTAAGTGTCCCGCTTACGTGATGTCTGCACAGTTCTTCAATAAATCGGTCACATTCAGGATCGGCCAGAAGGTAGTCATATCGAATTCCTGACCTGATAAACACCTTCTTTACGCCGTCCAGCTCTCTGAGGCTCCTCAAAATGTCCAGGTAATCACTGTGATCTGCTGCTATGGCAGGACACACTTTGGGAAACATGCAGTCTTTATCGGTACATACACCTCTTTTAAGCTGTCCGCTGCATGCAGGTCCTCTAAAGTTTGCAGTAGGTCCTCCTACATCATGAATATATCCTTTAAAATCTTTTTTCTCAATAAGCTTTTGGGCTTCTCTGATAAGCGACTCTTTGCTTCTTCCTCTCACCTGACGGCCCTGATGATATGTCAGTGCACAGAAACTGCAGCCGCCAAAGCATCCTCGCGAACTTACCAGACTGAATTTTACCTCGCTGAAAGCAGGTATGCCTCCGGCTCTGTCATAAGAGGGATGCGGTTCATTCTCGAAAGGGAGTTCATATACATCATCCAGTTCCTGCTGAGATAATGGAGACTGCGGTGGATTCTGAATGACCCACACATTTTTATCATACTGCTCTGCAAGTCCTCCGGCCGATATATAATCATTGTTTTTAAACTGCAAAGCAAAGCTTTGTGCATATGCTTTTTTGTCTTCTGATATACTTTTAAAATGCGGCAGAATTATATTTTCATCACCTGCAGGTGCCTCTTTGCTTTTAAAACACGTTCCCCTTATCCACGTTATATCCTTCACATCTATTCCGGATTCCAAGGCTTCTGCTATTTCCAGAACGGCTTTTTCTCCCATGCCGTATATGAGCAGATCCGCTTTTGCATCCAGCAGAATCGAACGCCTTACCTTGTCACTCCAGTAATCATAATGTCCCAGTCTTCTCAGACTCGCCTCAATGCCTCCTATTATGACCGGAACTCCCTTGTAGGCCTCTCTGGCTCTGTTGGCATATACAATCAGGGCTCTGTCAGGTCTGCCTCCTGCAACTCCTCCCGGTGCGTATTCATCTTTCTTTCTTTTGTTTTTAAATACAGAGTAGTTATTAACCATGGAGTCTACCACACCGCTGTTTATAAGGAAGCCCAGTCTCGGTTTTCCAAATCGTCTGAAATCATTGACGCTTTTGTAATCAGGTCTCGGAAGCACAGCCACCCTGTAGCCCCTGCTTTCCAGAAGTCTTCCTATAATTGCAGTTCCAAAGGAATGATGATCCACGTAGGCATCTCCTGTGACCAGCACAAAATCTGCCTCTTCCCACCCTCTTTCATGCATTTCTTCTTTTGTTATGGGTAAAAACATTTCTCTTTCCTTAAAAAAAGCAAAGGGGTACGGTATCCCGCACCCCCGTCGATATTTCTTTTATCTTTGACCTTTATCGTAAGGAATTCCCTCTGCCTTAGGCACTCTGGATTTCTTGGATGTGAAGGCCAGAACAATCAAAGTAATCAGGTATGGCAGCATACGATAAACATACGGACTTATTCCTATCTGTGACAAAAGATATACTCCGTCTCCGTTGATGTCCAGAGTAGAATATGTTGCTGCGATGCATTTGAACAATCCGAAAAGCAGGCCGCCTGCTGCAATGTTAAGCGGCGTCCAGTTTCCGAAAATCATAACTGCCAGAGCAAGGAATCCATATCCTGCAACCTCTCCGGTAGAAGAGCAGTTTGTTGTTGTAAGCGCGTAAGTAAATCCGCCCATACCTGCCAGCGCTCCTGAAATAATTACGCCGGCATAGCGCATCTTATATACGTTTATGCCAAGTGAATCCGCAGCATGAGGGTTTTCACCGCAAGAACGCATTCTGAGTCCGAATCTGGTTTTGTAGAGGAAAATAGATACACCTATAAATACTATTATGCATATATAAGTGGAAAGATATACCTTGTTAATAAGTATGTCTATTATGGCTCCCCAGCTATAGTCCTTAGGCAGTCCAAAGGTGGACGGTCTTATCATAAACCAGCTTGCTGCGCCGCCTTTGGCCATTCCCAGAGTATTCTGCTGCGCAATAAGGTTTATGAAGAAAAGTACGATTGCAGGTGACAGCATGTTAAGTGCAGTGCCTCCTATTGTCTGATCGGCTTTCAGATTGATTGCCGAAAAAGCCAGAAGCAGCGAAAATATTGCACCGCACACTGCAGCCACCAGCATTGCAAGAATCATAAGAATCTGCCCCTGTTCCTGACCGAAGATATTGTTTGCCTGCATTATTCTGATAAACAGTACTCCCACAAAAGCACCGAATATCATAATACCTTCCAAAGCCAGGTTGATTACACCTGAACGCTCCGCACATACACCTGCCAGAGCTACTATCATAAGAGGAACTGCAAAGAGTAATGTCTGCTGAACTAAGAATACCATTACTTATTTCCCCCTTTCTTCTTTTCTCTGTTATTGATGAACTGCTTGATAAACATTGAGAATGCGCTCAAGTATACTATGATTGCAATAATTATGTCTGCTATATATTCGTTGTACGCGGTCAGTGATTTCAGCTGTGTGCCTGCTATGTTGAGCATAGACATTAACACGCCGGAGAATACAACCGCTATAGGATTATTGGAAGCCAGCAATGCAACCGGAATCCCGTTGAAGCCTTCTGCCGGCAGGCTCAGGTATGTCGACCAGAAGAACTCGGTATTTCCTGCAAGATAATACAGTGATGCTCCTGCTGCAGCCAGAGATCCTGAAATAACCATCGAAAGAATAATATTTCTCTTGTCATTGATTCCGGCATATTTTGCAGCATGCCTGTTGGAGCCGCAGGCTCTCAGTTCATATCCGAAGGTGGTTTTGGTCATCATAATATACATTACAACTGCTATTATGCATGCTATCCAGAAACCCCCGTTAGCCTGAGAACCCGGGAACAGAACATCCATTCCCATCTTCGGCGTAACAACTCCCACATTCTTGAGAGGAATTATATATCCAACCTTGCCTCCTTCAGCTGCATTTTTGAAAATATCGTGGGCATCAAACCACCAGGTGACCAGATTGGCCGCTATCCAGTTGGTCATGATACATGTGATTACTTCGTTGATATTCAGGAACGCTTTAAATATGCCCGGAATAGCGCCCCACAGTCCTCCCAGAACAACTCCGGCCAGGAAAGCTGCCAGCCACGCTATGACAATCGGGCAGTCGGTATTGCCAAGGACATGTCCCACTGTCAGTGTTCCCATGGTGCCCATCAGGTACTGACCTGCTGCACCTATGTTGAATAAGCCGGTCTTGAATGCGACGGCAACGGAAAGTCCCGTCATAATAAGGGGTGTTGCTCTGAAGAGCATATTTCCCATATTTACAGGATTAAAACCGAAGGTAAGATTTCCTTCAGATCTTCCGGTACTGAATACGCCCAGAAATACAAGCCGTATACCTTCCCACATTCCTTTAAGGCTGATGCCATCCTTTGTGAGTCCGACGATTACTATTATCAGTGTACCTACAGCCATACCGATAATTATGGAAATGATGGCAGAAAGTACTGACTTAGAGGCATCTGAACGATACCATTTCTGTTTCCCGGTATCGGGATCTAATCTTAACATTCTTCTGCCCCCCTTTCCTGACGCTTGGCACCTGACATATACAGTCCCAGTTCCTGTACATCTGTTTCTTTTGGATTCAATTCACCAACTATTTCGCCTTCATACAGAACAAGAATTCTGTCAGAAAGTCCCATTACCTCATCCAGTTCCAGAGAAACCAGGAGAACAGCCTTGCCTTTGTCCCGTTCGGCAATGAGCTGCTTGTGTATATGCTCAATAGCGCCGACATCAAGTCCACGTGTAGGTTGCACGGCAACTATTAAAGGTTCTTCTCTGTCCAGTTCTCTTGCTATTATAGCCTTCTGCTGATTTCCTCCGGACATGCTCCTAGCAACAGTGACAGGTCCCTGTCCTGAGCGGACATCATACTCTTCAATAAGTTTGTCCGCATACTTTCTCACTTCATCGAATCTGATAAAGCCATGCTTCTGAAACTGTGGTTCCTTGTACTTCTGTAATACGAGATTCTGCTCGAGAGTATATGCCAGCACAAGGCCGTGTTTATGCCTGTCTTCAGGGATATGGCTCATACCGGCTTCGCTTCTCTTTCTGATGCTTGCATGAGATATATCATGTCCGCATAGAGTCACTTTGCCTGCACTGGCCTTTTCCAATCCTGTGAGTCCGTATATAAGTTCTGTCTGTCCATTGCCATCGATACCGGCGATACAAACTATCTCACCTTTTCTCACATCAAAGGAAATACCCTTTACAGCATCATTTTTGTGAATCTTGGAAGGCACAGTCAGACCTTCCACCTTGAGGATTACATTTTCTGGCTTCGCCTCATCCTTTTTAATTTCCAGCTGAACAGGACGTCCAACCATCATGTTTGAAAGTTCCTGCTTGTTTGTATCCTTTGTATTAACCGTTCCGATACATTTTCCCTTTCTGAGAACTGTTACTCTGTCAGATACGGCCATAATTTCGTTTAATTTATGCGTGATAAACAGGATGGATTTGCCTTCTCTGGCAAAGCCCCTCATAATTTCCATAAGTTCGTCAATTTCCTGCGGAGTCAATACGGCGGTAGGTTCATCAAAAATCAGGATATCGTTGTCGCGGTAGAGCATCTTAAGTATCTCAACACGCTGCTGCATACCTACGGTTATATCCTCGACTTTTGCATCAATATCAACCTTCAATCCGTATTTTTCCGAAAGTTCCAGCACTTTTTTTCGTGCTTCTTTTTTCTTGAGGAATCCCAGTTTTCCTACGGTTTCCGCGCCAAGAATTATATTGTCCAGAACAGAAAAAACATCAATCAATTTAAAATGCTGATGCACCATGCCTATACCTAAGGCGGTTGCATCATTAGGATTATTTATTTCTACTTCAACACCATCTTTTTTGATTGTGCCGGCTTCCGGCTGATACAAACCGAAAAGTACACTCATCAGGGTAGACTTGCCCGCTCCGTTTTCACCGAGGAGAGCATGAATCTCCCCTTTTTTCAGCTGCAACGTAATGTCATCGTTTGCCACAATTCCCGGGAACTCTTTTCTGATATGATTCATTTCTATTACATATTCCGATGCCATTTTATTCCCTTGCCTTTACTTTATTTTTTGCAAAAAAGGGGGACATAAAACTGTCCCCCTTTTATGTCGGTTGTTTAACCACTGGATAGTTTCAAACTATTTTACAAAAGTAATGTGTTCCAGATTCATAGTGCTTGGATCAGATACAACAGTGTTGTCGATCTTGATTTCGCCAGCCTTGATCTGTTCGTACAGTGCTTCGTAGTCTTCTACAGACCAGTTTTCCAGTGACCATGTGTCAGTTGGCAGTGCAACAGCGTTGTCAGTAGCGCCTAATACCATGGATCCGCCGATTAACTTGCCTTCATCATAGTATTTGGTCAGAGTTGTAATTACAGAACCTGCCAGATCCTTCATAGCTGAAGTTACAACAGTATCTGATAATCCGCTCTGGTCTACGTCAACACCGATAATCTTTGCTTCTGCAGCTTCTGCAGCAGCAGCGCCAGAGTTGAACATAGTTCCGCCACACATAAATACAACTTCAGTACCTGCGCCGAACCATCCGCTTAACATTGTCTGTAAGTCAGGGGAAGCGGAGAAAGTTGAACCGTATTCCCAGCTGTATCTCATTTCTACTTTTACGTCTTTTTCAGCTGCAGCAGCTTCAACGCCCTGAGCGAATCCGTAACCGTATCTGCAGCATGCAGGGTTTGAACCACCGCCGCCACCTGAGAATCCTAACTTAGTGTAGCCTTCCATTACGGCTGCATAACCTGCTAAATAGCCGGCCTGTTCTTCCTGATAAGATACTCCAACCAGGTTGTCAAATCCCATATCCCATCCATCAACGAAGATGAACTGAACATCAGGATATTTAGGAACTACTTCTTTAAGTGCATTTTCCTGTAAGAATCCAGGAGTTACGATAACCTGAGCACCTGCTTCGCAAGCGTCAGTCATGGCTTTGATTCTGTCAGCATCAGTTGCCTGGGAACCGTTTGCTGGCTGATAATACTTGTAAGTCAGGTCGTTCTGGCTTGCATATGCCTTACATCCGTTCCAGGTGAACTGGTTGAATGAACCGTCCTTTAACTGACCAACGTCAGTTACCATTGCGATTGCATAAGTACCATCCGCTGATTCGCAAGTATCAGGAATTGCATCGTAGTCAACAGCATCGCCATTGCCGCCGTCTTTTGTACCACAGGCTGCAAAAGTGAATACCATTACTACGATCAGTAATACTGAAAGAAATTTCTTCATCTTTTTCCCTCCTAAATCAAAAAAGTGATTTGTTAATTTAGATTATAATACAAACCAATACAAAGGGAAAGATTTTTTTTACATAACCATCGTTTTTTTGTCACAAAAATTTGCCTTATCCGACAAATATCTGCACCCAGTATGTCTTTCCTGAAGAATCTACAGCATATCCCACTCCCAGTCTGCTATAGGAGCTTCCAAGTATGTTGGCTCTGTGTCCCTGCGAGTTCATCCATCCACGCATAACCGCCTCTGAAGTCTGCTGCCCTGAGGCTATATTTTCTCCTGCGGTTCTGTAGCTTATACCCTGGTTTTTCAACATGTCAAAAGCCGAACCATATGTTGGTGAATTATGGCTGAAATATCTGTTTTTCGCCATATCATCCGCCTTGAGCTGTGCCGCTGCATTTACTTCTGCGTCCAGGATAAGCTGTGAAAGCCCTGCTGCTGCTCTTTCCTTGTTTACCAGTGAAAGTATCTCCGAAGCCTTGCTCTGCTGCAGGGGCGGCTGCTGAGCCGGTTGCTCTGATTCCGGCTTCTGACCCGGCGGTTTTGTCAGGCCCGGTACATATGTGCTTATGCATTTATAAATGTTGCCAAGTCCGGAGCCCAATCCTTTCTGCTGCATCAGCACAGCGCCACATATAGCTGAAGTACTGCCGCTTGCACCGAAAGCTGCACTGCCTGCAGATGCCATCAGCATCATGGCAAGCAAAAATGATAAGATTTTCTTTTTCATTGCTTTTCTCCTTTCTTTTTCACAACAAAAACTATAACTGCTGCATGCTGCAGATGTAAACCCGCAAAATATGGAGATGCTGTTAAATGCTGGCCGGTGGTTTGACCGGACAAAAAAGGCTCTATAAAAAATGCCGGGGTGACTGAGAATAATTTCAGCTGTCTCAGCATTTTTCAGTGCAAAAAAACTGAGCATTAGCACAAACCCAGCTGCAATTAGAGCACATAATGATCCTGTTCTGTGGTCTTACCCTTTGGCAGAAGATACATTTTAAAAAAAGTAAACGCTTTTGGAAATTTAAAGAAACAAATGGTTACGGTTTTCCAAGCTGCTTATTTAATATGCCTTTCGGAATGAAAAACAAACAAATTCCATTGCAAATAGAGAGAAGCCGGTACTTTTTACAATTTTATCATAATGAAACAGATTTCACCCTTAAAGAAAAAGCAGAGAGCCAGGTGCTCTGAAAAGGCAATTTTCTTTGCAGTTTACTCCATTCCAACATTCGGTATAGAGTAAAAAAAGAGCCTCCGCTTAAGCTGACCGGTAAATCAGCTTTGCGGATGCTCTTTTTTGCAAATATCCTTATCTTCTGTGTCTGCTTCGTTCCTCAAAATCACATACCGGCATTCCTCATAAGTATAACCTCTATCCTCGCCCGGTAATGTATATCTTTCATCTTTTTTCTTAGTTCTCGGGTTTTCACTGCTCCTGATCATTACCAATGTCCTCCTTACATTAGTATATGATTCCTTTTTTCTAAAAAAATATCCCATGAAATTCTTTCGGCTGCGTTTAATACAGCACATTTGCATGTAAATGCAATGAAATGTACCGAATCATTCATGCTTTTTGCGCTGTTCCCTGAGTTTTTCACGCTCCTTTTTTGAAGATAAATCAAGGGCAGTTCCGATGCAAAGTCCTAAACAAATTCCTATTGATATGCCAATGCCTGTTTTGTTAAAGGCCGACCCGATAGCTGTGCCGATGCTCAGGCCAAAAAGCATATATATCGTCATCCATCCGGTAAGCGGGCTTTCCAGAACAAAACGCGGGCCTTCCTTTCCATCTCCGTCATATGCAAAGCCGCATTTTTCCAGTACCCTCTGAGAGGCTTTGTTCTCCGATTCGGTTTCTGCCTCGACAAAAACAACCTCTGAACTGCCAAATGCCCATTGAGTTACAGCCTTAACGGCTTCTCCGGTATATCCTTTACCCTCATGCTCCGGAAGAACACCGTAGCCGATTTCAACTGTCCTTTCATTGGCCGGTCCCTTAAAACCGATATACCCGATGTATGTCTGGTCACTTTTAAGTACCATCTTCCATGGAGCATACCAGATTCTACTTTCAGGATTGTCCCTGCATCCGGACAGCATCTGACCATATGCTGCGCCAAGTTCATCTGATTCTGAACTCTCAATCAGTTCTTCAATTTCCTCGTCTGACATAGGCTGAATCAGCATTCTCTCTGTTTTTATTAAAGGTTCATTCTTTTTCATCACGTCGTAACTTCCTTCTTTACATGTACTATATATTGCAGAAACATTCTGCTTCCTTCTCAATCAGATGAAATACCTTTGCTACCATGAACCCGTCAGCAATGGCATGATTGAGACGCACAGTGACCGGCATCATAAGCCGTCCCTTTTCTTCACGATATTTTCCCCAGTTAACGATGGGCGCGAAAAAAAGATGGCCGTCGGGAAGTTCAATATTCATGGAATCATAAGAAAGCCACGATATATAGGAAGCATCAAACCAGTTGGGATGGTTGATCATATCGAGACCATATTCTCTGCTTTCTTTTGCACGAGCTATATCATCAGCAGCAGTCTGGTAAAATACACGATAGTCCGGGTTATATATGGTGTAGACAGGTGTGCAGGTTTCAGTGTCATCGTGAAAAACGTACTGAGTCGGGTTAATGGAATCATAGCACACCAGTTGGCCCGTCTGCCATAGGTACCCCATTCTGTAATCCTCCCGGGAATTAAGGGCTTTTGACAGGATATACAGGAAGTTTATGTAAAACTTTGTGTCTGTCTTTCTTGAATACTTCACAAGATTGGTCGCATCAACGCGTGCTGTCATGGAAGTTGAGCATCTGCAGTCTTCTGAAAAGTGCCTAAATACATCTTTTCGGTAATACCGATCCATATCTATTATTTTATAATCCATTTTTCCTCCGCAATTTAAAATATGTTATGCAAGTTCGCTTAGTAAAATATAACATATTAATGAAAATAAATCCATTCCAACATGCACTGCCGGGGAAAAGACGCTGACTGCGTTGCTGCTCTCTCTTCGGATGCTCGCATACCTGACATATGCTCCGCTCCTCATCCTTCCCGCGCCTTGTCTCCGACGCAAAATCTTCTGCGCGTCTGTGGTTGTGGTAAGGCAGATGTCTTTCCTTCCCGGTTGTTCTCACATGAAAAAACGAGATGCAAACATGCATCTCGTTTTTTGTGGAGGCGACACCCAGATTTGAACTGGGGAATGCGGGTTTTGCATACCTCTGCCTTACCTGCGCAGTTCTTTTCCGCCGCTGACTGCGTTGCTGCTCTCTCTTCGGATGCTCTCATACCTGACGTATGCTCCGCTCCTCATCCTTCCCGCGCCTTGTCACCGACGCAAAATCTTCTGCGCTTCTGCGGTTGTGGTAAGGCAGAGGTCTTGTCTCCTCGGTTGTTCTTACATGAAAAAACGAGATGCAAACA
>DCJK01000022.1:122093-122769 GCA_002320005.1 Firmicutes bacterium UBA1702 | reverse complement strand
TATTTAGCTGCCTTTTTAGCCTTCTTGGCTTCAACATCTGCCAGATAGTATTTTCCAGGAGTGTTGAAGTATTCTTTCTGCAGTTCTGCAACCTGTCCTACCAGTGCAATACATCCGATCATGTTAGGGATCATGATTGCTGCCAGGAATCCGTCTGTGATCATGTACATCATAGTCAGGTCGATGCCTGTAGTAGCAACTACCATGAATACTACATAGATCCATCTCCAGATCTTAGCAAACTTAACGCCGAATAAGAATTCTGCCTGTCTCTGTCCATAGTATACGCAAGCAATCAGTGTTGAGAATACGAACAGGAATACGCAGATAGCTACGAAGTAGTCTCCGAATGCTCCGAATACGTTGTTGAATGCAGCCTGAGCAAGTGCGCCTGCTTCATACTTTTCGGATGTCCATACGCCCGAGGCCAGTACTGCCAGTGCAGTTACTGTACATACGATCAGTGTATCTACTGTTACTTCGAATACACCCCAGCAAGCCTGTCTGATAGGGTGATCAACGTCTGCTGATGAGTGTGCAGCAGGTGCTGTACCGAAACCTGCTTCGTTGGAGTATACACCACGAGCAGCTCCCCATCTAAGAGCAAGTGCGATTGTTGAACCTGCGAAGCCGCCTACTGCAGCATGAGGTGCAAAGGCATATTTGAAGATGCTTA